>CAYFRM010000064.1:0-18849 GCA_964345635.1 uncultured Clostridia bacterium | reverse complement strand
AGAGGAGCCATCATACCACTGATTAGAGATGGTAGTTGCCGGCGGCTTCGGGCTGATAAAGGACTTCCAGGACTTTCAGCTTTCTGAGTCCTGCCGGAACTTTCCATTCAATAATGTCTCCCACGCGATATCCGATTAATGCGGTTCCAATCGGCGCTAAAATTGAAATTTTGTTCTGGTCGGGATTGGCGTCGCCGGGAAAGACTAACTGATAAATCATCTCCTCCTGACTATCCAAATCTTTGAGACGGACTCTTGAATTCATTGTGATTACATCTTTAGGAATCTCCTTTGATTTAACTACTTTGGCTCGATTCAACTCACCTTCTAATTTCTGCAGACAGATTTCGTGCTCACTGCCATAAGCTCTGGCTTCTCTTATTAATTCTTTTAATCGTTTCTTGTCGGTATCGGTAATATAAATGATTTTATCTTCCATATCCCACCACCTAACTTAAAGTATTTTATGAAGTTATTATGAAATAGTCAAGTTTTTATTGTAATCTTTTGTTAATGCTATTACTACTCCGCTGAGGCCCAGAAGGGCGACAAGATTGGGTAGCGCCATAAAGGCATTGGCTATGTCTGCCAGGTTCCAGATGAGTTCCAGTTTGACCACTGCGCCCGTGCCCAGAAGAAGTATCATCAGAATGGGCACCCAGAGGAACGAGCTTACTTGCTTTATTAGCAGGCTTATATTTTCGGCCATACCTCACTTTTTCCGGGGACACAATACTTAATTCCTTGAATTAAGTATTATGGTCCCCCTATTTCTATAAATCGACCATGTACTCTTTTAGAAATTTCTCGATACCTTTTACTGTGGCGTCCTTAAGTTTCCTGTGACTCCGAGTTACCCAGACAGCAAACTCGTATAGGTCCACGGCATCTACCTTAAGCCATTTTTTGTTCTTATATAAAAATACAAACAACGTCGTCATAGCAATTCTTTTGTTGCCATTTTGAAATGGATGATTCTTTATCATAAGATAGAAAAGCATACTTGCTTTTGAAATGAGGTTCGGATAAAGAGATTTTCCGGAGAAAGTCTGGAACGGCGTTGCCAGACAGCTTTCTAAAATATTGGGAAAACGTGTTGAAAAATCAGGTATTGGTTCGTTAAAAGACATATGTTCCTGGGCCAATCGGAAAGCCAAATATTCTACATTTAAAATACTTATTGTTTTTACCATACACCCCTATTCTCGTCCCAATTTCTTCAGGACTTCTCCGTATTCATCAATAGTCTTACTGACAGCTTTAGCGATTATCTTCTTGTCTTCCTCGCTTAAGGTTTTGCCTGAAATCTTATCCACTTCTTCTATGGGGATGGCAAAATTTTTCCCTATTCTTATGGATCTTATTTGTCCTTTCTTGACTTTCTTATAAACAGCAATTCTTGTTAATCCCAGAATTTTTGCCAATTGAGGAATCGTTAGATATTTCTCTTCTTTCATAAGTTACACCTCATTCCAAGTAGGTTTATGTTAACCTATATTCAATTGGTTAACATTGGTTAACAGAATAAGTGTCGGTTAACGTATGTTAACATAATTTGAACGGAAAGTCAAGTAATTTCTTCAATTCCAGGGAGACAATACTTAATTTGACAATTAAGTATTATGTCCCCCTATTTTTGTCCCCCTATTTTCTCTTGAGGGAAAAATTCTTGTATGGTTTATGTATCGGAAAGATTTTATGTTCGGCGACCGACCTTATGTCTTCTATTGTGTAGAAGGCGTGGGGATTAAACTTCTTGATTATTTCTATTACTTTCTCCACGTGTTTTCTTCTCACGATGGTGAAGATCACTTTTACCAGCCCCGTTGTCCCTTCGGCGTCGACGCTGGTGACTCCGTAACCCTGGGAACGGAGAGCCTTTGACAGGTCCGAGGCATTCTTTCTTGTCACAACCCGAATCATTAGATTTCCCAGGGAAAGTTTTCTTTCTATAGACATTCCCACAAAGTTGCCCATACCGAAACCGGCTGCATAGGCTATGTAGTTTGTTACATTTGTTAGATTTTTCACTATTTGACTGATGGCGAGTAGCCATATCAATATTTCGAAAAATCCCAGCAGAGACGAAATTGTCCTCATTCCGCGGGAAATGAACATAATCCTTATTGTGCCGATGCTGACGTCGGCAACTCGGGCAATAAAGATGAGTAGCGGAATCAAACCCAGTCTAAATAATTCGGAATTGAAAAAAGATGGATCTGCCATAAGATTCTATCCAGGCAGAGGGCGCACTTATTCTTTCCCGCCCACCTGCTTCGATTGAACCGGCGCTTAAGTAACTGCGCTTACAGCTCTCTTAGCGCGTTGCGCCAGTCCTTGATTTTCTTTACGTCTTCGCAAGTAAACACGGGATAATTGCGGTAGTCTCTCTTAGGCGTGACCCAGTTTTTTCTGATCCAGTTATGGATAGTCTGCCTGGTGACGCCTAATTCTTTTGCTGTTTCACTTACGTTGTACTTTTTCATATCAGTTGCATTTTACACTTATTTACACTTTTTGTCAACCAAATTCGTGGCGGGAAAAGGAAGGTGGGAAAATAAAAAAGCAGAGCTTTCGCTCTGCGGCTACTTTTCAAAAAAACCGGTTACCGGGTTTTTAATCCATTATGTTACTGCATCGAATGCTTTTTTCAATTGATATTCTACGGTTGCGGCAATCTTTCTTAACTCTTCGTTCTTGATCATTTCCATCGCTACCGTTGGTTTTATGAATGCTACGGTGGTGTTGTCTCCGTCTTCGTAAATAACGATATTACAGGGAAGCATTAGCCCGATATTTTCTTCGGCAAGAATGGCTTTGTGGGCGTTGGATGGATTGCAGGCCCCTAATATTACGTATCTTTTGAAATCTATGCCCAGTTTTTCCTTAAATTTTTCTTTGACATCTATTTTGGTAAGAATTCCGAATCCCTGTTTGTTCAGTTCCCTGGTAACAATCTCCACTGTTTTTTCGAAGGGAATGATCAATTCTTTTGTAAATCCGTAATTAATCACACTACACCCCCCTTTCCGGTAACGGTATCTTTTTCTTCTTCTAAATATTCATCTTTACAGATTAACTCAATCGTTACAATTTTTGCGTGGGTGCTCCCGAGTCTCGCCAGTATCTCCAAACTTTGATGACCAGTTTCATCGCCGAGCTCGGGGGCACCTATAATTGCTATCGGGGAAGCTCCCAATCCTTTTAACGCATTTGCTATGTTGCTGACCATAAAATTTTTCACATAGGCCTTCATTGGCTCCATTTCTCACCCCTGTAGTTTTTTTCGCATATTTCTCGGCCCGTTATCATTTGCCCAGCGCGGCCTCCAGGTCCATCGCGTGCTCCTGTTCCACTGCCAGGATATTTCTCAGCTGTTGCGCCAGAGGGTACAGATCGAGCTCTTCGGCCTGGCTTATTCTAAGGGTATATCTTTTTATAGCGTCGTTCTCCCCATCCAGGTCCTGTTGCAACATCGTTTTACTATCGTTAGAGATCTTTGGAGTGGGCATGTCAACCGTGGGAACCCCGCCAAGATAGGCTATCTGGACAACGAGCGCTGTGGCGTGGGACAGCTCTTCCTGGGCATGTACAACAAGTTCTTTTTGAATAGTCTGGAACATCGCTCCTTTTATTAATCCCTGATGTTGGGTGTACTGGACACAAGCTGTGTATTCCAAACTAAGATCCTTGTTCAATAGTTCTAACAGTTTCTCTTTTTCAATCTTTGCCATCTATTTCACCCCCTTTCTCACCCACAATGGTCGAAGTAGCCTAACTTGTTTTAATCTACGCTAATTCCCTTGCTATTTTCCCACAAACCGTGTAGATTGCATTTTTCCCACACCCTCAGAGGCCCGTGAGCGTGGCTGAGTTTTACCTTGAAAGAGACTTGAGGGAGACTTGCTCCTCCGCTGTAATTTGCCCTGGCCAGGAACGTGTCGCCACAATAAAGCTCTATCCACTCAATGAAATGGGCTGGTTCATTGGGATGAGCCAGTAACTTCCCCACTTCTACCTTAACCTCAAAAGGTTCGTCTTTTTTTACCCTTTCCGGCGCTTCTATCGTGGGCATATGCTTTTTTTCCAGGTCAGACAAATTCTTCTTGTCTTTGGGCTCGTTTACGCCACATAAAATGTCCTCGTCACAAGTCCATTTTCTTTCCATACTACCCCCTTTCTTCCCATCTTCTTTAGGCCTGTATCATTTATTCTGCCTTTTATTTCTTCTTCTTCTTCTCCTTTTTCTTCTTCTTCTTTATTCCGCAATGTCCGCATGTCATTTTTGTCACCCCCTTCTTTTCAAAACCGTCTCTATTTTTCCTACTAGTTCCTGCGAATCAAAAGGTTTCAGGAGATAAGTTTGGATTCCGCATATATTCATAAGTTCTGCGTGTTCCTTTCTTGTATAGAACCCGGTCATAGCAATAACGGGAATATGTGCGGTTTTGGAAAAGCTTTTCAGTTCATAAGCGATTTGAAAGCCACTTTTCCCCGTCAGCTTGAGGTCCAGTAATATCACATCCGGTTTTATCCGGGAAATCATCCCCAGGGCGGCCGTGCCGTCCAGATAGGCAGTAGCGTTGTATCCCTCTAACTCCAAAAGCTCTTTAAGTTCTTCGGCGAACTCTCTATCGTCGTCAATAATCAATATCCTCTTTTTTGGCATCTCCATCTCCTCCCTGCTCATTTCTGTCTAAACATGGTACATTCAATTTTGGCGTTATGCATTTCAATTCTTATGCATTTCGCTGTGCATTCCAGGGATTTATTGAACTCGCAATTTTCTACCCTGCAGGCGCCCACGCGCGCTTTAATCTCCGGGACTCCGCCTTTCTCCGTGGCTTTCATAGAAGTACTGCATACGGGGTTTGACTCCTCGCCAATGGTGATAGCAATTGCGTGGCACCTGTTTCTCGCGTTGTAAGCGCACTCTGCTGCGTTGCAATCTCTTACCTTTGTTGCCTTTAAGATCATATCAGGTTATCTCCTTATTTAAGAGCATCCCTTGCGATATAAGATTATCGCACGAATCCCACTATCAATCAATAGGTCAATTCCCCTTTTTTCTGACTTTTTTCCACCATGTATCGGGACTCTTCAGACAAAAAAAAGGGGAAGCAGTGAGTGCTTCCCCATTAAAAATCCTTTATTGCGCCTTTCGGGCGCGGGCTATGATGCTAATTCCTTGACCTTGCCCAGCAATACCTCTATATCAAAAGGCTTGCCGATAATGCCGTTAGCCAGCCCTAAAATCTGTTCCTCCCTATTATTATGATTTTGCTCTTCCAGCAGGTTCTTGCTCATGGGCCGCCCGGTCAAGACGATGACTTTAAACTCCCTATTTTTTTCCTTCATACCTTGCAAAATATCAAATCCACTTAAGCCAGGCATCTTGATATCCAGAATGATGAGGTCATAATCGTATTTTCTGATGAGTCTGTTTCCTTTTAAGCCATCAAACGCCGTGGTTACGCGGTAGCCCTCATTGGTGAGGATTTCCGTTATTTCTTCACACAGCTCTTCATCATCGTCAATCATCAGGATTTTCTTTTTCATTTTGTCTATCTCTTGATTCGGAGAGTTATTCTTACCGTTGTCCCTTCCCCTTTTTCACTCTCGACATCTATTTTTCCGCCGTGCAGACGGACTAATTCGTTACAAATTGTAAGGCCCAGCCCGGTGCCTTTGGATTTTTTCGTAAAGAAAGGTTGAAATATATTGTCTAAATCTTCTTCGGCTATGCCGATTCCATTATCAATGACCTTTATTTCGATAGAATTCTTTCCCACGTCTTTTGTCATTATTTCTATTTTTCCCTTCTTATTCGGCATAGATTGATACGCATTAGTCAAAACGTTATTAAAGATTTCTCTCATCTGCAAGGAATCCGCATCAATAGATTTCTTTTTCTTCGTCCCATAATCTTTTGATATAGTAACGTTCTGATTGTAAAATCTTCTTTTGGTAAAAGCAATACATTCATTCAGCAGTTCGTAAATCTCGACCTTTTCATAAGTAGGTATTTTTATCCGTGAATAACTTAAAAGATTATTTATAATCTGGTCGCTTTCGGATATCTTTTTCTCTATATTGTCCAGATGTTTATCTAACAGGAAATTTTTTCTTTTCCTCCTTATGTTGTAAGAGGCTGTTTTGATAACTCCCAGGGGATTACGCAGCTCGTGAGCAACGGTTGCAGCAAGAGTGCCGATGTCGGAGAGGCGCTTTGCCTTATCCAATTCCGTTTGCGCGTCCAACAATTCCTGAGTCCTCTCGTTTACAAGCCTCTCAAAGGTTTGCTTGTCCCGTTTCAGAACCTCTTCTGCCTCTTTGCGGTCGGTAATATCCTTCACCACCCCCAGCATGCGAACCGCTTTATTGCTCTCGTCACGTATGACATTGCCTGTTTCCGAAACCCAGCGGACTGTGCCGTCCGGCCACACAATGCGATGTTCAATATCGTAGTCTTTGCCTTTTTCTATGCAGGCATTCACTGAGTCGATAACATGTTGTCGGTCCTCCGGATGAACGCATTCAAGAAATGCTTCGTAAGTTGCCATGAATTCTCCCCGGCCAAAACCAAACATTGGTTCTATTTTCTCTGACCACTCCAGATTATCCGTTTGAATATCCCAATCCCAGCTACCGATATTTGCAACTCTCTGGGCAAGAGCGTAGCGCTCTTCGCTATACTTCAAAGCTTCTTCCGCTTTTTTGCGTTGGGTGATGTCATTCTGGATGGAAATAAAATTCAGTATTTTACCTTCTCTGTCTTTGTGTGCGCTTACGGTCGCATAAGTTGTAAGTTCGGTGCCATCTTTTTTTCTATTGGAGATTTCTCCCTCCCACCAGCCTTTTCTCTTCAAAGTTTCTGTCAATTTCTCGGCGACTAATTCCGGGGTTGGCCCTGCGTTGAGGATGGATATGTGTTTTCCCAGCAATTCTCCCTTCCCGTAGCCAAAAAGTTCATCCATCGCGTCGTTCGCGTAGGTTACTGTCAAATCCGGAGAAATAAGACATATTGCTTCCTTAGCCGCTTCAATAGTTTTCAGGAATCTATCTTTTTCCTCCTCAGTCTTCTTGCGCTCGCTGATATCCCTGATGATAATAGTACTTATCCGGCCGTTTACCGTCTTTTTCGACGAGACGGAAAGCTCAGCCGGGAATACTTCACCGTTTTTTCTCCTGGCTTCTATTTCCCTTGTCTTTCCCGCCAGGATGCTCTTTTCTACTTGCGGGGAATCCTTCCCCAGGCTATCCGTACGGTAGTCAGGGACTATCAAGTAATTCAGAAATGCACCAATAGCTTCACCTCTACCATAACCGAATATTTTCTCCGCTGCAGAATTCCATAATAATACCCTGCCCTCATCATCTGTGGAAATTATAGCGTCACTGACCGTATCAATGAGCGTTTTGTAATGTTTCTCCGCCTCCCGGAAAAAATCTGCCAGCGCAAATTCCAGAGATGTTCCCTTAGCGCGTGCCCCCCTGGTAACATTAAGCACGGCGACAAAAAAGTAGACGCCGGCGAAGTATTGCGCGGATCTGCCTGCCCATCCGATAGGGCTACCCACAGCCTTCTGAAGAAACACCGCGGACAGCCCCGCAGCAATCAGGGCCAGGGCCAGAGAGTACCAGTATAGAAAATCCACTTTCAGCCTAAAATAATGTCTCATGAACAAAAAAGAGGCTATAGCGAATAGAGCCACTGCGCTTCCCAGAACACCCTGCCTCAATGGCGTGGGACCCACTCCCTGTGTGAAGAATGGCGGGATAGCCCCCCGCAAACTGGCTATGGTGACTAGTGCCATGAATACCAATATCCCGGGATAAATAAGTATCGCCCCGAAATTTCTACGTTTTGAGACATTTTCTGCACCGATTTCCGGTAAAGGCAACATCGCACCCACTGCGTGAAACAGTGAACCCAAAAGAGCTCCCGTATTGTGAACAGTCACGTTAATATTTGGTGCCCCGGGAAAGGTTATTAGCCACCCGGCGATCAGGTTTCCCACGCCGAACGTCAGCACGCCGCAACCTAATAAAAGAACGTTGGGCAAGCCTGTTCTCAGATAGGACTTTGCCGAGATATAGGCTACGGCGAAGGATACGACGGAGACGAAAAGCGTGTTCAGCACGGGAAGGAGTAGAGGTGGTTCAAAGACCGCTTTGATATCTAATATGGCCAGGGCTATAATGGCAACTATGAAAGCGGGAATGGTTATTGCACCGAAGCCCCTGGCTAAGGCTCCCCACGCTAAACGTGAAGGGTCAACGTCCGGTAAGCCCTGTCTCCCCTGCCTGCTTTTTGATTCCTGCTTTTCCATTTCAGTTAACCTTTCTCTTCTTTGTTCTAGTTCTTGTTAACGGTTTCTTTTTTTTTCGCTGAGTTTTTTTCCGATACTCCACTGGCGTACATTTAACCATTTTCTTGAAAAGCCTGATAAAGGATTCTACATTTTCATATCCTAATTTTTCTGCAACCTGATTAACATTGTAGCCCGTTGTATTCAAAAGCTCCCTTGCTTTTTCTATTCTGACCTCTAATTTATATTGGCTGAAACTCTTACCGGTACTCTGTCTGAAGATTCTACTTAAATATTTCGGACTGAAGAAGACTGCTTGAGCCGCGTCGTTCAAACATACTTTTTTGTGATAGTTACGTTCCACAAAGCGCTTTACTTTTTCGATCTTTCCTTTTATACCGGCAATATCCAAATCGCGCTCTTCTTTTTTGGCTTCCAACAAGCCTTCTATGATTTCTTTTGCCTTGTCAATATCTAATGGTTTTTGTATGTATTCGTCCGCGTGTCCCTTTAAAGCCTCTATGGCTACGTTTTCCGAGCTATAACCGGTCAAAATAATGATACCGAGGTCAGGGTCTATCTTTCTCATTTCCTTTAAGACCTCGGTGCCGCGTAATCCCGGCATCATTACGTCCAGGATTACCAGGTCGATAACATTCGGCTTTTTTAGCAGATTCAATGCTTCTTCGCCGTTAGAAGCTTCGATTACTTCGTAATCCTCGAGGTAATCCCGAAATTCCTCTCTGAACTCTCTATCATCATCTACCAGCAAAATATTATACGGCATCGAATTATGGGGACACAATACTTAATTCTGCCCCCGCTCTCCTTTCCCGAATTCTGCCGAACTCTCCGTAAACTTCAGTATCTGGTTCATCATTCTTACTGCCTCAACGGGATGTTTGCCTACAGCGGTTTCGGCTGAAAGCATAACAAAATCAGTTCCATCCAACACTGCGTTGGCAACATCGGTAACCTCGGCTCTCGTGGGTTTCAGATTTTCCGCCATACTTTCCAGCATCTGCGTGGCAGTAATCACGAACTTCTTTCGCTGGTTACATTTCCGGATTATCCGTTTTTGCACAACCGGAATCTGGTAGATGGGAATCGATATTCCCATATCTCCCCGCGCTATCATAATTCCGTCGGAAACGTCTATTATCTCGTCAATATTTTTAATGCCCTGGAGATTTTCAATCTTGGCAACTATCCGGCAATCCGGGAGTGCGGGTTTTACCAGATTCCTTATTTGAATAATATCGTTTCTACCTCTTACAAAAGACTGCGCAATATAATCTACTCTATTTTTTATGCCGAACCGGATATCGATTCTATCCTTATCGGTTAATCCCTTAAACTTTAGAGCTACATTCGGGATATTAACCCCTTTATTTTCCTTCAGAAAGCCGGGAATAAACACTTCTGCCTTGAGGTATCTATTTGTTCTTGATTTCACTCTAAGGGCAATGTTCCCGTCGTCTATGTAAATGTGAGTCCCTGATTTTATGTCTTTTAGAGAACCTTCGTAATCGAACGGTATTATGTTCTTTTCTCCGCTTACGTTCCGGTTAGTTAGAAGAACCTGTTGTTTATTCTTCAATTCCAGACCTTGCCGATTCCTGAACTTACCAACCCTTATGCGATAACCTTCCAGGTCCTGAAGTATCCTTATGTGTCGCCTGTATTTCTTGTTTAATTGTCTAATTAAATTTATATGGAGCTTGTGGCTGGCGTGGCTCCGATAGGAAAAATTGAGTCTCGCTACGTCCATGCCGGCAAGCATCATATTTCTCAGTATTGTTACGTTGCCGCTTGCAGGCCCTATTGTGCAGATTATCTTTGTCTTGACCACTTGCCAACCAATTATGGGGAAATTATGAGGACACAATACTTAATTATTGCATCCGAACGATTAAGTATCGTGTTCCATTATTTCTTTTTGAAGAAGAGCCAATTTTTGTCTTTAGTATTTTTTGGCTGTATCTTTACCAGGCAGTAAGCGCCTTTTAATTTCTTGCCATTTAGCTTGAAGATTATTTCTTTAGGCTGAAACTTTATCGGCTCATAATCCCCCTTATCCCATATTTCTACCGTTCCCGCGCCGTATTCTCCTTCTGCTATTTCTCCTTCAAAATTCTCATAACCTAAAGAATGGTCTTCAACCTGAATGGCTAATCTTTTTATTCCTATTTCTTTTGGCGGTTCTTTGGGGATGGCCCAGCTTTTCAATACCCCCTCTTTTTCCAGCCGGAAATCGTAATGGAGATGTGTGGCCTGGTGTTTCTGAATCACGAAGATAGGTTTTTTGGCTCTTTTAGGCGCCTTTTCAGGCATAAAAATCCTTTCGGGAAGGGCAAAGCTTCTGCAAGATGCATTCCAGGCATTTTGGTTTTTTGGCATCACAAATCTTTC
The DNA here is from genome assembly GCA_964345635.1 of uncultured Clostridia bacterium. Lineage (GTDB taxonomy): Bacteria > UBA6262 > WVXT01 > WVXT01 > WVXT01 > WVXT01. The sequence continues at coordinate 8,125 of CAYFRM010000064.1, read as the reverse complement.
TGCCGTGGTCGATCAGAAGATAGCTAAACTTTCCCCATTCTTTCTTATCTAACAGCTTCATCAGGTCCTTTTCTATCTTATCCGGGTCTTGATTCCTGGTAAACCCCAATCTCTGGCTTAATCTTCTGACATGCGTATCTACTGCTATGCCCTCTATTTTCCCGAAACCATTAAACAGCACTATATTTGCTGTTTTTCTGGCCACGCCGGGCAGTTGCAGTAATTCATCCATTCTATCCGGCAATTTCCCGCCAAAATCTTTTACTATTTTTTGCGCTGCCGATATTATACTTTTCGCTTTATTGCGATAGAATCCCGTGGAACGTATTTCCTGCTCAAAGGTCTTCGGGTTTGCTTTTGCGTAGTCCTGAACTTTCCTGTACTTTTCGAACAGAGATTCGGTTACCGTATTTACTCTTTCGTCAGTACACTGCGCAGAAAGAACCGTAGCCACCAATATCTCCAGGGGATTGCTAAAATTTAGAGCAATTTTTGCCCTGGGATACTCTTTCTTTAGTAAGGATAATATCTTATCTATATTTCTGGCTGACATTGCTCCTTACCGCCGGGAGATCTTTATGCGCCTTTCCTTCCTGCCGCTGTCTCCTTCAGGATTCTTTCTAATCTTTTCCTCTCGTAAAGCCGGTAATTGTTCATGGGATGGCGTATTGCTTTCAGTTTATCCTCATTATCCCAGCGTCTCAGAGTCATAGGAGATACGCCAAGAAATCTCGCAGCTTCTTTGACAGTCATATAGTTGTTCAATTTAACCATTTTGCCATACCTTTATTAACATTGTACAAGTTTACTCGCAAAAGTAAAGTACATTTTTTTATCTTTTCGGGAACCGGCGAGAAATTAAGTATTGTGTCTCCATAATACGGGGGTTACTCTTTGGGTTCGGCGCGGGGAATGACTACGATTCCTTCAGGTGAGACGTAATATTTCTTGCGGTCTTCTTTCGGATTATCGCCTATTACGGCTCCTTCGGGAATCTTGACATTCTTGTCGATAATCGTGCGGGTAATCCGGGCGTGCCTTCCGATCTCCACGTTATCCATAATAATGGACTGGTTTATCTCGGAATAACTGTGAATGAACACGTTTCTGCCTATTACGGAATCTCTTATTTCCCCTCCGCTGACGATGGTTCCTTCGCAGATGATGGAGTTCAAAGCCGTGCCCTGTCTTCCATCTTCATTGAATACGAACTTTGCCGGCGGAAGTTCGGTGTAACCGGTGCTTTTAATTGGCCAGCGAGGATTGTACAGGTTAAAGGAAGGCGTGATGGCGCGAAGGTTCATGTTCGCTTCGTAGTAACTCTCGATAGTTCCTATGTCCCGCCAGTAGCCGGTTTCTGCTATGTTCTCTTCTCCCGGAATCTTGTTTTCTCCAAAGTCGTAAGCGAAGACTCTCTTTTTCCGATATAGTGCGGGAATGATGTTCTTGCCAAAATCGTGCTCGGTCTTTTCTACCTGAGCATTCTCTTTCAATTCGCTCATCAATATTTCCGTGTTGAATAGGTAGTTTCCCATTGATACCAGGGCTTCATCGGGTCTGCCGGGAATAGAATGGGGCTTCTTGGGCTTTTCCTGAAAACCAGTGACCAGGCAATCTTTCGCTATGTCAATAATGCCCAATTGCGATGCCTTTTTGATAGGCATGGGAACGGTGGCCACAGTAACATCGGCACTCTTTGCGACATGAAATTTTACCATCTGGCGGATATCCATCCTGTAGACGTGGTCGGCACCGAAGACAGCCACGATATCCGGGCGGAAACGTTTGATTAAATTCAGATTCTGATAAATGGCGTCGGCAGTTCCTTTGTACCAACTTTCTCCTAAACGCATCTGGGCAGGGACGGTGACGATAAAGTGGTCTCTCATAACCTGTCCCATCTGCCAGCCGTCCTGGAGATGCTCAATGAGAGACTGCGCTTTGAATTGTGTCAGAACGTAGAGGGCGTAGATGCCTGAATTGAGGAAATTGCTCAGGACAAAATCGATAATTCGGTATTTACCCCCGAAAGGCACGGCCGGTTTGGTTCTATCTTTGGTGAGAGGATAGAGTCTCTCCCCTTTTCCGCCGGCCATAATCATACCGAGAATTTTTGGTTTCATTTTCTTACCTTACAGAGAAAAAAAAGCAGGATTCATAACTGACAAATCCTGCCTCGCCATATTCTCTATTTATGCATTCCTAAATCGGCTTCTCCATCTTGGCTTTACATTTTATGCAGAAACGAGCATAAGGAACTGCCCGCAGTCGTTTCTTGGTTATTAGATACCCGCACTCTTCGCACACTCCGAAACGGCCCTGTTCTATCTTTTTCAGAGCACCTTCGATATTTTCCAATCTCTGCCTTTCACCATGATTGATTTCAAAGAGCAATTCCCGCGCCGAAGAGTCGGCTGCCTGGTCGATACTATCTCCCACTTCACTACTGGGATACTCTTTTTCGTTTTCTGTCGTTTTCTGTACTAAACTCAACAGCTCTTCCTTCAATTGAATAAGTTGCGCTTTAAATTTTTTTATTTCTTTTGCATTTATTCTTTTTTTCGGCCTTGATGATTTCTTCATAAATTTTCCTTATTTTCACCGGTTAACAATACGGTAACTCCAAATAACAACACAAGGATAAATAATTTTTTGTCAATTGTCAAGCGAAAAAACGGAATATTTTAAGCGCCTACGAGCCGAATTTCCAGGAGATTCCTGCCATAATGGTTCTGCCGGGCATAGGATAACCGAAAACCGTCTGGTATTTCTTATCAAGAAGGTTGGCGAAAGAAATGTGCGCTTCAAGATTCCCGACACTCTGAGCGATCCTCGCATTGAGTAAGAAGCAATCTGGCAATCTATCTCCCGTCTCTCCCCTCGCGCTCCATTGTTCGTCGACGTATTCCACTCCCAAATTTATCTTCAAACCAAAATCTCTGGCGTAATTTATCATGTAGTTGATCCGATTATGGGGCTTATAAGGTGCGATTTCGTATTTCTCTTCGCCTTCTTTTCTTCCTGCGCTGCGGAGATACGTATAATTTACGCTCTGGGAAAGCCCGGGCATAATTTGATGGATGAATTCTATCTCTACGCCCTGGCTATAGGCCCGGGCAACGTTAGAAGGTTTCCATACAAAAGATGGATCCATCGCCCACTCTATTAAATCCTCAATGTTGGTCTCGAACAGAGTCACTCTACTTAATAAGAGATCCTCCCATTGGTGCTCCACTCCGAAGTCATAAGATAAGGCCTTTTCTGGCTTCAAATCGGGATTCCCCTGTGCTTGATAACCGTAATCTGTGTAAGGCTGGTAAAGATCGCAAAAGGTTGGCGCTCGAAAGCCCCTTGCCAGATTGAACGAAAGCTTTAAAGACTCTCCCGACTGCGAGAACTGACAGACTAAACTAAAACTGGGATTTATCTGTCCTCCGTACGCCGAATGATGGTCATAGCGAAGTCCCATTGTCGTAGTAAATGGTTTAAGAGAGATAATCTCCTGGAAAAAGATAGATTCATTTAAGGTCTTTTCGCCAATTATGGTCTGTGAATCGATTTCATTTTTCTGCTCATATTCATCCTGGTGAATGTCCATACCGAGTGTTATCCCGTACAGAGTATTTAACTGGGTTTCTACTCCCCGGGTAACGTTTTCATGAAGGTCGTCTCTTAGCTCATCGGGGTCTCTGTCTCTCCTTTGGTCGCTACTGCCATAGGCTTTGACCGTCAATTTTGAATTCTTTACTTCGTTTGAATATTCCAGAACGCCGTATTTTTTTTCATCTTCCTGATTGTGGTTGGGGTCGGATGCAAATTTTTCCTCTAAAATAATTCTTTCCCAGGTACTTGGGTCAAACTCATAATTCACACCGGGAAGCCCCAGTTTCCCCTTATGGTATGCGCCCCGGAGTTCGAAATTTCCGATTTCACCGGCGCTGTATGCTAATCTCCCCGTAAGATTATGGTTGTCATAGGCGCTATTTTTTCGCCAGCCGTCGGAAGTATTATTGCTTACCGTGAAGTAAGCTTTAACATTGGTATCTTTTGTTCCAAAATTTAGTCTGGCTATCCGGGTGCCGAAACTTCCCAGCCCTAAATTTCCATCAACTGTAACCCTGCCTCCTGTTGCGTCCCTGGTGATGATATTGACCACTCCTCCCAGAGCGTTAGCGCCGTAGAGCGCTGAGGCAGGTCCGCGCACAATTTCTATTCTTTCAATATTGTCCAGGGAAAATTGGCTAAGGTCGGCTATGCCATCAGCGGTATTATTTACGGAGCGGCCATCGACCATTACTAATGTCTGGTACGCGGAACAACCACGCAGCCCAATATAGGAGGGAGCCCCTAAAGTTCCGTATCTTCTTACCTCTACACCTAATCTGTTCTTAAGGACTTCTCCCACATTCTGAGCGTTACTCTCGGCAATCTCTTTCCTGGTGATGACGCTGACATTTGTCGGCAAATCTTTCAACATTCTGGGGCCTCTGGTAGGAGTAATTACGATGACCCCCAGGTCTCCCATGTAGACTCCTTCTTCTTGTGCCCGTGCAGGAGTGGGCATAAAGATAATGGTTGATAAGATTAGGATACAAAACCTTTTCCCTGATAACATTCACACCACCTCCTGTGGAAAATCTTTTGAACAACGCAGAGCTCCGCTCTGCAGCTACTAAAATTTAGTATTCGATGCCTTTTCTTTCTTTTACTCCTCGATGAAAGGGATGTTTTATCTTCTTCATCTCGGTTACCAAATCCGCCTTTTCTATAATCTTCCTGGTCGCTCCTCTTCCCGTCAAAATAATTTCTAATGCCTGGGGCTTTTTCTCCAGAAGCTCCAAAATTTCTTCCTCGTTCAAAAAACTATCCCGCACGGCAATCAGTATCTCGTCCAAAATTACCATATTGTAGTCTTTCTCAAATATTTCTTTAATCGATTCTAACGCCTGCAGGCATTTTTCTCTTGTCCCTTCCGGAGCAATATTCTTGTAGAAGTGGGGATGCTGAGGAACAAAATTAGCAGTTTCTATTCCCAGTCCTTTCATAACTTCTACCTCACCGTAAGGAAAATCTCGCAGGTTCTTGAAAAAATAGACAAAGCACACTTTAAACTTGTGCCCTCTTGCCCTTATCGCCTGGCCGATGCTGGCTGTAGTTTTACCTTTTCCATCGCCGGTATAAATCTGAATTAATCCTTTTTCTTCCAATTTCTCCTCACCTCCTCAAGATGTCTTATTAAATATCCCGGTGCTTTCTGAGAACGATTTGCTGAGTAAAGTTACCCGGGGAGCGCCGGTAACGGGATTCTCCTCCACAAGGACCTTGCTCTGGTATACCTTAAAAAGATTCTCTTCGGTTATTACCTCTTTGGGACTGCCCATTTTATAGATTTTGCCGCGGTCAATGAGAAGCAAGCGATCGCAGTACTCGCCGGCTAAATTCAAATCGTGAGCCACTATGATTAGAGTTAATCCCTTTTCCACGTTCAATTTCTTGACGAGGTCATAAATTTCTATCTGGTATCCTATATCCAGATGCGCTGTCGGCTCATCAAGCAACATCACCTGTGGCTTCTGGGCCAATGCCCGGGCGATTATTGCTCTCTGTCTCTCCCCCCCGGAAAGTTCAAAAATCAGACGGTCGCTGAAAGTGAGCGTGTTGGTTAAAGCCATTGCCTGAGAAGCAATTCTCAAATCTTTTTCCGTTTCGAATCCGAAATTTGACAGCCAGGGAGACCTTCCCATGAGAACGACCTCGCCCACTGTAAAGGGGAAAGGGAAATAGGTATCCTGGGGCACGACTCCTATAACCTGCGCAATCTCTTTCTGTCTCAGTGCTGATAGATTATTCCCATTAAGATAGACCTCTCCTTCCTGGGGAATCAGGACCCGGGAGAGTATTCTCAGGATTGTGGTCTTTCCCGAGCCATTGGGCCCGATTATGCCCAGAACCTCTCCCTTTTTTACCTCAAAAGAGAGCCCATCAAGCACCCAACTCTCGTCATATCTGAATCTCAAATCTTCAATTCTAAAAAAAAGAGTCACAGTCATTTTCCTTCACAAAAAGTACCTGTCACTTTTTCTTCTTTTTTTTCTGAGGAGATAAATGAAAAAGGGACCTCCGCATATGGCAGTTATCACCCCCACCGGAATTTCCGTGGGCGCCATAAGCGTCCGGGCAAGAGTGTCGGCAATCACAAGATACGTACTTCCAAATAGTGCAGCAGCAGGCAAAAGTAACCTGTGGTCTGAACCGATAATCATTCTCATAAGATGGGGTATCAATATGCCCACGAATCCTATAAGGCCACTGACCGAAACCGCAGCGCCCGTAATCAGCGAAGCGCCGATGAAGGCTATCTTCTTGGTGCGTTCTACGTCCAGACCAAGCTGGAGCGCTGATTCCTCTCCCAGGACCAAAAGATTTAGACTGCGAGCATGGTAGAGAAGTATGAGAATTCCCACTATCACATAGAACGAAACTATCCCCACCATAGGATACCCCTGTGAAGTCAAGCTGCCCATCAGCCAGAAGATTATTCCCTGCAGCTTGTGGGGGCCGGCTATGTAGGTGATGAACATAATAATGGCAGCAAGAATAGCGCCGGTTACCACTCCTACCAAAAGCATTGTTTGTACCGATATTTTGCTATGTATTTTCGAAATCTGGTAAACAAAAAGGATGGTGAGTAACCCTCCGCCAAAACCGAACAAGGGAATTGAAGGCAGAGAGCCGATGGTGATATTCAAGCCAAGCAGAATAGCGATTATTGCTCCCAGGGCAGAGCCACTGGAGACTCCCAGGATATAGGGGTCTGCCAGAGGATTTCGCAAGAGGGCCTGCAAAATTACACCACTGACAGCAAGCGCTCCCCCTACCATACAGGCAAGCAGTATTCTGGGAAGTCTTACTTTGAATAGAATTACTGCTTTAGCATTCCACCAGTTTTGACCTGGGGAATTGGAAAATATCTCAAGTAAATCCTTAAGTTTGATATCTGCCGCGCCCTGAAAAGAGCAGACTATTATGGTGGCGATGAGGAGAATTGCCAGAACGAGTGTGGTCACCAGCCATTTTTTCCAACTCAAAGCTTTCATCTTTCTTCCTCCGGGAATACTTCGGGATGTATCGCCCTGGCTATTTCCACAAGCCCGTCAACCATTCTCGGCCCGGGTCTGGTTAGCAGATTGGCTTCCATTACATAGATTCTTCCATTACGCACTGCCGATATATTTGTCCACTCCTTCCACCATCTTCTTTGGGCGAGGCAGGGGTCATCGCGAGCCATGGAACAGATAATGATTACCCCGGGGTCGGCCAGAATAATCTCTTCCAGAGTATATTTGCGGTATCGGGAAGAAGACTGGCTGGCCACATTTCTTCCCCCGGCAATCTCAATCAAATCGTGGGCAAAGCTTCCGGGACCCACGGATATGAGCGGGTCCTTTCCCATTCCCATAAAGACGCCGGGCCGGGAGACCCTAGCGACTCTTTTTTTAACTTCCTGCAGTTTGCCCTGCAAAGTTCCCAGAAGCTCTTCTGCCTTTTCTTCCCGGTAGGTCAATTTTGCCAATGAAGAGATGTTTTCAAAGATGTCTTCTATTCTTTTAGGCTCTAAAACAAAAACCTTAATGCCAAAATCTTCCATTTGCTGGATCAATAATGGAGTATTAGTTTTCAGCGTGGTTACTACCAGGTCGGGTTGGAGCAATCCGATCGCCTCAATATTGGGATTTATGTACCTGCCCACTTTCGACCTGGACCTCGCCTGTTCGGGATAGTCACAATAGTCTGTCACTCCCACCACTTCATTGTTCAATCCCAGGGCAAAGAGTATCTCCGTGACGCTGGGGTCGAGAGAGACTATCCTCTCAGGAGGGTGGTCGAATCTCACTTCTCTCCCGAGGTCATCCGTGACTGCGACACCGTCCGGAGAATTCGATTTCAAGGGCGGCGCCTGACTACTGCAACCACCTAGTAACCAAATGGAAATAATAAAAAAGATAGAATAGAGTTTTATACGCATGTCTATCCTTTTGTAACAGCAAAGCGCAAACTTTGCCTCTCTGTAGGGGCCGGACTCCGTGCCCTCCCTTCCTTTGGGCGACCACAGAGTGTCGCCCCT
>CAYFRM010000063.1:0-16464 GCA_964345635.1 uncultured Clostridia bacterium | reverse complement strand
CTAAATCAATCAGAACTCCCTTTTTCTTCCCCGTATCAATAAAGTAGAACATTACCGCCTCATCTACACGAATGCCAGGGTTACCAAACATACCAGTAGCTCGTTCCACATATTTAACAAACGCACGATAGTGACCTGTTTTCTTCAATCTGTCAATCAGCAACAATGCTCTATCAGCTCGCAACTTAATATCAATCGGTCGAATGCCTTCCTTTTCCATTCGAGCTACAAGAATTTCAAGGGTACTGTCACTCAACCCCAATCCCACCCGAGAAAGTTCGTGTTTTAACCTCTCCCCATATACATTAAGTTCAACTTTTTCGACTTCTGCCTCTGGTGTAGCAACGAACCCTGTCTCTAATGCAGTATCAACTACATCCAGAACCTGCATAGCCTCAAGTTTAATACCCAATTCTTTCTCTGTGCTGTCGAGAATAGACTTTGCGAAGTCAAAGAAATCTTCTATCTCCATTTCATCAAAACCAACCCTGAGAGCCGTGCTAGCCAGAATCCCCACATTAATCTTTTGTTGTTCGGTCAGCTCTTTGCTTACCAGTTCCTTCATTTTCACATTTATCAAATTCTTATATTCAAGAAGCTTCCTGAGGTATCTTAGCTCAGATTGGTTCTTCACCCGTTCTGCATATTTGCCAATTTCTGTTTCATCTTTTATTTTTTTCAGCTCTTCCAGGTCCTGCGCCATTAACTCTATGCCAGTGAATCTGGCGACCAGCGCTCTCAATGTATTAACTCTTTCGGTGGTTAATTCCTTGCCGGTCAACTCACTAAACGCTTTCTCCAATTCTTCAATTTCGTATTTGCTGAGATTGCCTATGGAAACAATATGCTCAATTAAGGCTTTCTGGTTTTCTCCGTTGTTATTTTGTAAATATAGCCTTAGAATTCTGGATAGACCAACATAACTACTCAAAGGCAATTCCATCTGGTCTCTCAGACTCACCAGGAAGGAAATTTCACCCAGGTCTTTTTTGTCTAATCTTTCTTTACGATAAATCTCTTTATATAAATCGGTTACTTCCCTTTGCCATTCTAAGAAAATGCTGACTACCTCTTCGTAACTATATCCTGATTTCATCAAATCGATCCAGTAACTAACCGTTCCCTCATCCAACTGGATGCCCAATCTCTGGGCTTCATTTTGCAATCTTTCTTTAAGAGATTTTACTGTCTTTGAATCGGGGTCACTCAATCTTTCTACATTTGCTATCTGTCTCTCTACCCTCTTACTAACCTTCTGGTCAAAATAGTCTTTTGACCGCTCCTCAGCCCTGCGGGCAATTTCCTGGCGTACTTCTCTTGCTTTTTGCTTGCTGATAACGAGTCTATCTACGTATTCGCCAACAAGAGCTCTTACTACTTTGAATTCAGTCTCTTCCATTTGAGCGTAAAGATTATTATCCCGTTCACCCTCAACCTTGATGTTATGTTCATACAATGGGGAAGCGGTTACCCTCCTGAACTGCTTCTGAACATCGTGCGCCTTCTCAAATATTCTCTTCATATGATAATCTATCTCTCCCTCTGTAAACCCCGCCTTTTCTAACTTGTCCCACATATCAACAAAGAACTGACCCGCTTCATCCCTTGGGTGCAAAGCCATAAGTCTATCGAGATATGTCTTTGCCTGCCACAAAATAAACCTTTCCTTATTACCCTCTTTCTCTAAGTCCATCCACTCCAAATCTTTTGTCCACTCGTGCTCATACCTTCTTTCCATTCGCCACCGGACATAATCTTTGAATCTTCCCACTTCTTTCTCATGATAGTCTACCTTAAACATCAATTTATATAGTGGGGTCAAGAACGCACCTTCATATTTATAGTTCATCCTTTGATTAAAGACGGCCGTCTCAAACCACTTTATCATATCAGACTCATCCATCTCACGTTCACCCATCATCCTGGCTAAATGGCTAATCTCGTTATCATTAAACCTAGGTACGGTTCCTTCCGCATACTTAGTCCCCTTTTCCTGGGCAAGAGCCTTCAGAAACTCTTCTAACTTTTGCACATAATCTTCCTCCAACTTTCGCACCAACGCTTCCCTTCCAATAAACTCAGCACCTTCTTGGCTTGTAAGCCCTGCTTCTTCCTTTGCATTTATGAGTGCAGCCACTTTGCCCTCATCCAGAGGTCGGCCATTAACAACGATATATTCTGCTTTGAAGCGGATAAGGTCCTTAAACCAATCCAGAATCTCATTTTCCGTCTTTGATTTCTCTAACATTATGATCCCGTAACCTTTCGCGTCGAGATAGTTCATTTTCTTGCCCTGAGATATTACCTGTTTGAGTAATTCGAGATTTCTTATTAAATCCAGGGTTACATTGCCACGCACCGTTCCCTCCTTTACTAATTGCTCTGCAGTCTTCTGGCTTATTATTGTAGCTTCAGCATAAGCAACCTTCCTTCCTACAGTACGTGAGGCAACCATAGTGGCCACTTCTTTGGCGGCTCTTATCTTTACATTTACAGCAAACCCAATCTGACGGAAAAGCTGTTCAACTACATCAACTTCATATTCTTTGTCACTCGCATCTACGTATTCTCTCTTTGTCTTCAAATCATACTTGCCCTCTTTGAAGAACCTGAGCCATTCTTCTACTTCTAAACTATTGAGCTGTTTCCAATCTGCTTTCGCCGTAGCCAGGATATGGTTTCTGAGTTTGAATTCTTCTACCATCTGCTTACGCATATGTACTATCTCTTCTGGCGTAAGGTCTTTCAATCCTTTGCCCTCTGGCATGTATTCTTCCTGCATATAATCTACCCAAAAACCATATATGCCCTTGCTGGCTTTACTAGCTGGGTCTAATTCGACTTTCTGTCTTAGGAGGTCATAATATTGGGATAAAAGTTCTCTCACCTCGTCCAACTGTAGAAACTTGAGGTTCTCGAGATAATTTCTCATTTCTCTAATGTCTTTGTCCGCAAACTGTTCAGCCCAGTAGGCAGCATCCCCATAGGTGATAATGCCAGGATTGGGAGAAACACCAAGAATAGTAGCAGCAGTTTTTAATCGCTCAAGATACGCTTTTAGCTGTTCAATCATCTCATCCATCTGTACTTCTCTTTGAGCGCGGCTTGAGTCCACAAGTTCCGCGAGAAACTCACTGAGTTTTTTTCTTTCAGTCTCTTCCCTTTCTTTTTGAGGCGTCTCGTCACTATAAAGTTTCGACAGGTCTACTCCTGACCTCTTGCACATTATGCACTTAATATAGCCTATATATCTCCCATCGATTATCCCGGAAATCAGTCTTGAGCGCTCCTCGTCAGTTAAAGGAAGACTCATTTCTTCTTTCTCTAACTCTTCCTTAGTCTTATCTGCCAGTTTCATTAGTCTCTCGTCAGGCAACTTATCTCTATCTGATTTTAATTCCTTAAGTTGTTCGGGAGATAACTGCCCTGTTTCCCCTGCAAATTCATCTACTGGTCGCATTATTCCCTTCTTCAATTGATAGAAAACAGGGAGAGTTTTGAAGTTAAGTCCATTCCTAACTATCATTACGACCTCTGCTATTGCCCTGCCCATACCGTCAGGCGTGGTGAGGTCCATCTTATCGTCTGGAAATGCTTGATTATATACATCAGGTACTTTGCTGGCGAGTAGAAGGACAGCCGACCATTCTTTCGGAGTGAGATTATTCTTGCGCATGGTCTCTTCCAAGGCAGCGAGCTGGCCCATCTGTTTCGGGTCGTTTAGGTCAAGCCTTACCAGTAGAATCTTCGCAGCGGGAAGGATTTCTCTCCTGTTATTTAATACCTTAACCGCCTGCTCAGGACTCAGCCCCTCTTCAATTGCCCACCTGGAGAAGTTGAACCTTCTTCCCATATCCTGTCCTACTACCAGGAGAATTGCTTCTTTTATTGTCTCCTCTTTTAAGGTCTTTAACTTCTGCGCTAATTCTGAAATATTTGACTGTTCCGCTCCCCTTTCGACAGACTCTACGATTTGGGATTCAATCTTTGCCTTTTGATTTAACAAGTAGAATAATCGGCCTGCCTCCGGGGCGTCTTTGAAGCTCTTTTTGAATTCGCTTGCCAACGAATTTATGTCTATTACAGCTAAAATATCCTCTATATCCCTTCCCTTATAAGCCATCTCGCGCAGGGTTCTCATATATACCCCGTCAGCACTTTCGTATAATTTATCCGTAGCGGGAGAAGTGGCAACCATATATTCAACTAACTCTTCCATTCTTTCCTCTACACCCAATCTATTTGTCAGTAAACTGAATAGCCATGACCTCAATTTCCCCTGGCTCTGAAGGTCACCGAAGAGCCAGAGAACCTGTTTGGGATAGAGCTCCTTTACCATCTCTTGAAGCTGGCTCTGGAGTTCGGCTTTTCTGGGCTCAGGTACGAAGAATAGTCCAAACTCATCAATCAGCTCTGATATTGCTCTTTGCGTATCGAATTTTTCCGGGTCTTCACCAAGCAATTTTCTCATATCTATTTTGAAATGGTCGGTTACGAACCATTGCTTCCAATACCTAATAAATCCCGGCCCCAGGCTTCTTACCCCCTGGTCTGGCACCATAGCTCCGCCGGGAAGTTCCTCTACCATCCAGACGCTGGAGTAATAGTCTATTAATGCTAATACTGTCTTCAACTCTACCTTGTGGCCTTTGTCTTTCCAGGCATTCTCTAACATCACCCATTCATTCACCTCAAAGAGGCCATCTACCGATTTAGAAAATAGCTGGGAAAGGCTTCTGTTGACCTCTTCCCAGGATAGCTCGCGAAGACCTCTATCCCTCCTACCCTCGTTAATCTCATCCACAATCACTTCCAGCTTATCCATGAATTTGGCATCAACCAACTGTGACATACATTCCAGCTTTTTCTCCACCACGTCAGCCCTTCCAGGGTAGCGGCCTTTTGCCATGAACTTGAAAAACTTGGCTCTCCAGGAATCGAGGGTGGGTAATTCTTTAACATCATTAGGTAATTCTTTAACATCATACGGAATACCTATTCCTGTCAATATTTTATCCACCATTACTCTTGAGATATTTAACTCTTCTTGCTCTTCATATGAGAGTTTCTCCTGATCAATCTCTCGTGGCTCTATTGCCTTCATCTTCCTCAGTTTATCTCTGGTTTCTTCAGTAGTGAGAACTTCCAGAAGTTTTTCCGGGGAGGGTTTCTCCGGTTCCACCTGGCGGGATTTGCGACGGAGCTCTGCCGATTCCCTTGTCTCGGCCCTTAATTGCTCTAACTCTTTTTGTCTCTGAGCGTCGGCAATTTTCGGTTCCTTTGCTGTAACGACTGTCTCTTCTTCCACCGGCTTATCCTGTCCCGGCAGAGGTTGAACCGGTCCTTCTTCCCGGGTAAGGCCCGGCGAGGATAGTTTGTCTTTCTCGCCGATAAGCTCAAGCCTCTCTTCCAGCTGGTCGCTGAGGAAGAGGAGATTGAAATGGACAGCCAGATAACCAAATTGGGCTTTACGATAATCCTCCGTCGCCTTTATATAGTCACCTATAGTAATCTTTCCCTGCGAATAGTCCTTGCCCGCCTTAACCCACAATTCCTGCAAATGATTAGTGAGCAACTTTTGTTTTTCTATTGCATCGTAGTTCTTGCTCAAATCGAGCGAGAAATTCTCCCAATCATAAGCTACGTCTGTCTCCAGCCGCTGCAGCTCTTGTCTCAACTTCGTAAGCTCCAACTCGTTCTTCTCCTTACTGGGCCCGGCGATATTTCCTATCAAAGTCCACATCAACTGAAGTCCCCGATTACCCTTCAGTATCCTCTCCGGCCCGAAGAACCTTTTAAGTAAATACAACTGGACCTGAGGTAAGATCATATTCCGCGAATCCCTGGCTATCTCTCCCCCTTCTATCTTCTGGAGAATGTTGTTGATTTTTATCCGTGGGTCCTCAGTTGCTATCGGGCGACCATCCCGATATATCGGGATCGCCCCTACGTCCCCTGTGGGTTGTGGGCGACCATCCCGATATGTGGGGATTGCCCCTACATCTTTTCTGATTGCATTCAAGAATCCAGTTCTTTTATTCTCCACGTCCCACTTCGCTTGACCGAGCATCAGTTGCAGGTCTCTTAAATAACGGTCAATATCTCTTAACTCCTCGGACTTCTCACCCGGCAGTTTTGCCTTATTCTCAAGCTTGGCCCTCTCGGTTTCTATTTTCTCCAACTGCTTTTCCAGGAAGCGCTCATACTCCTCTGCCCGCAGGAAGTCATACCAGCATCTAAGGGCGTGCAACCTTGCGTAAAACTTGGATTGCTTGTAAACCTCCTCCTGGAGATTATGGTCTAATCCGGCAATTTCAACAGCCCCATCAAACAGCCGGTTTATGTCTGCTATGACTCCATACCCGCCGGCTGTCTCTGATTTTTTCTCCTCCGTCGTCTCCTTAACCCACACCATTTCATCAGTCCCGGGAACAGGAGCCAATACCGTTGGATAGTCATATACGTATGTGGCTGTCTCCATAAGGTAACCACTGAACGGCCCGGCCCACCAGTATTGCTTTCTGATATCTTCTAATTTCTTAGCCAGATCCCTGTTGGCCCTCGCTTCTGACCACATTTCATCCACGGTCTTCTCGACGAGACTCCTGATATCACCTTCATTTTCTATCTTGCCTATATCTACGGTCTCAACTGCTTCGCCCTCGGTAGTCGGTACGTACGTAGAAAGGAGGCCCCACGTATCAATTATGGAACTGATTACATCCCGTCGCGCAGCGAGTACTTTTCTCTCTTCCACAAGGACATCTTCTTTTGATTTCCCCGATATCTTCCTCTCTGCTTCGCTCGTTGTCTCATACAAAGAATCAATGCTACTGCCCAGACTCTCCCAGCTAAGACTGGACCGCTTATCGGCTAATCCCATCAAGGCCTTCCTCAGGGCTGCCTCGTTGCCATAGAACTTTTTGATGAACCTTAAAGGCTCCTCTGCCTTTTCCAATGCAGCTTCGGCCCTCGCCACTTCTCCCTTGCGGTCGGCTATCTTGGTGAAGTTGAATAGCTCCTGGCCAAACCATAAAGCTCCGGTTCCTACTCGTTGTCCAAATCCGCCCGTATGGCCCAGAGTCGCGTCCCATCTGACCTTAAAGCCCGCCTTAGCCAGGTCGCGAAGCGCCTTCTGAACCTCAACGTCCGCCTGCAGGTAGTTCAGGGTTGCCTCATAGGTATTGAGCTTCAACATAGTGAAGTTATTTATCTCCTTGTCCAACTCTTTTTGAAATTCCGAGAATAGGTCAAAGAATTCTCTATTCCGGGCTGAGAGTTCGCTAATCCTGGAAATTCTGTTCAGGGCTTCACTTTTTATTTCTTCTGGATTTATTCCCACAGCTTGAGCGTATCTTTGCTTTGCACCGTCTCTTCTTATTTCTAATTGAGCGACCAATTCCTCCAGCCGGCTCTTCTCCAGCTCAAGGTCTGCTATCTGATGTTCAAATTTTGCGTCCTTTGTCTTCATAAGAAGTTCTTTTTTTAGTTCCATGTGATTATCTATTACTCTGATATCCCGCAGGAACAAACCGCGCTGAGCTTCGGACCTTATCCAGTTAAGGTACGCGTTCTTAGCTTCCTCCGCCAACCCGGCTTCAGCCAGCTTCTCCTCGGCTTCTGCCAATATCGTCAGCTTTTCATATAACTTGAGTTTACAGGCGTCCTCCCTCCCCAGCTTTATGGAACCTTCTAAACGCCCACCCACGGTGCTAATGGTTCCCGTCTCAATGCCAAAAATTCCATCGATTAGCTTGAATAAGAAGAATTTACCCTTTACCGCTCTCCAGAACCTGCGATATTGCCACTTGCGGGCTTGAGTCTTATTCCGGCTTTGATTTAATCGGGGATGTTCCTTCAAGGATTCTAATACATAAGACGCCGCTGTTCCCTTCTCCGGCTCTACCTTCTCGGTTACCTTGCTCTCCACCGCAAGCTCTTTCAGTCCTCCAATCTCATCCCGAAGTTTTTTCTCCTTTTTAGAATCCCTGGTAAGAGAGTGTTCAAGCGTCTCCTTAAGCGATTTTAATTCCTTGACTTTTAGATTATACTCTTCCTGGATATATCCTATTAAATACTTCCAGTCCGGATTATTCTCATATTTAGCAATCAGTCTCTTATCCTTCTTTACCTCCCCGAGCAACCACTTCATTGTGGAGATAATTTCCTTCTGAACCCGCTTCTCCTCCCTAGTAAGTTCCTTTTTATCCTTCCTGACAAATTCTCTCACCCTATTGCAGAAATCTCCTATTTTATCGACTTCGCTCCATCCTTTGTTAAGCTCGTCGTAAGTCCTCGCTGCCGCTGCGTAAGCCATTAACGAATTTCCCTTCAATTCCCTGGCCTCCCCCAGAAGCTCCCTAGCCCTGATGAGGTGTTGCGAGGATAGATAGCCCTTCTGAGTTGCCTCCCTGGCTTTCTTGAGATACTCCTCTCCCTTATTTGCCAGAGCAAGCGATTCACTTTGTAACCTTTCAGCATCCTTTACCGCTTGCTCAGCCCGGGCGAGCGCTTCTCTTATATCCCTTAGCGTTGCTTCATTGCCACTTGCCATAGCCTCTCTCAGATGCATAAGCGCCATCGGAGAATATTTCTCACCCCGGGAGAAAATTAGTCCCAGGTCGCTCTGGTAAAACTGGAACAGGGCGCTATAACTGAGTTCTCCTCTAAATTTAATATTTGACCAGGCACTATTGACTTCTTTATATTTATTATTTAAAGACTCCAGCGCGTTTCTGACTGCCTGAATCTGACCGGGGAACGTCTTGGAGATATCGTCCGTTCCTACGATGCCAATCTCACCAGCCATCTCTTTCCATTGCTTTAACTCTTCTCCTATCTTCGCCGTCGTAATTTCGAGGAGGTCTTCACTTAATTCAAACCCGTCCTGCGGGCTAATTTCCAACAGCCTCCCCAGTTCATTTTTCGCTAATGCGGCATTTTTCCCGGCAGAAACCAGCCCGGCCTCGGCTTCAAGAAGTTTGCTCTCTATCTGTTCAACCCGATCTTCAACCTGTCTATCTTTTCTTGATGTGGCCCTGGTTAGTGCCGCTTGCCAATCCTCTGCCTCTCTCTTTTGTCTTTCCACAGCCATGCGCTGCTCTCGATACGTATCCAAAGCGCGCTCAATCAGACTTGTAAAATTATTTATCCTGTTGACATGCTCAACCTGCGCCAGAATATTTTGGCCTTCTCCCATCATTTCCCTGATCGGCCTCGTCTTATCCACTATAGGAAATTCTATTCCCAGAGCTACAAACCAGCACCTGTATGTCTCCAGCCCGCCTTTTGCCCAAACTCTGAGACCATCGTTATCCTTTGCAATCTCATTCAGTTTCTCTACAATTAATACGTCCAGGTTCTTCGCCGGGTCGGCAGCTTCCTTCCACTTCTCCAATACCTCCTCCAGGATTTTCGCCTTTTCTTCAGGAAGAGCCGGGATGAACCTATTGTAAATCCCCAGCGCCAACAAATCTCTCGCTTTGGTAAAGTAGTATTTTACGTCCCTAATTTCCTTTTCCGTTTTTTCACTCTGTCTTTGTTTTGTATCTTCTAATTCTGATAGTTTCTTTCTATTCTCTTCTATTTCTGTAATTGCATCTTTTATCGAAGAGACTGCGCCGCTCTTTATATCTTTCAATTTCCTCATACCGGTATCTACTAAAGAGTCTGCTCTATCCCTTATATTGGAAACTCTTACATTTAGACCCGCTTTAAGGCTACCGAACATACTTCCCAATCTTTCTACCACCTTGCCCGCGCCTTCTCTAAGCTTTCTTTGTGCCTCAGCCTGTTTTCGAGCTTCCTCTTCGGCTTTCTCTTCTACAGTGGCTATTGGTTTAGCTGGTTCTGCTTTAGGAGTAACTTTTGGTTCTTTAGGTTCTTCTGCTCGTTCTTCTGGTTTGGAGGGTTTTTTGATCTCGGCTGGTGTTTTTTCGGTTGGATGCGTCTCGGTTGGCCTTACTTTAGCTGGTTCAGTTGGCGCTCTCGGTTGCTGTTGAACTCCCATTGCTGCTTGTTTTGCTTTTTCAATAGATTCCTGAAACTTCCGAGCATTTGCCGTGGCAAAAATATCTTTCAGATTGGATATAAACTGCTCCCTCGGTTGAGTTGCAAATGTGCTCTGTGAATATGAAGCAACATTGTTTAATAAAGCTCCTGCCCCGAGGGAAGGTCCAGCTACTGCAAGTATGGCGCTCTGCATAATGACCTGGGTCATCTTTCTGCTGTCTGATAGATAAGCAGCAACTCTGGCAAGGGCGCCTTTTGGCTTCTCGCCCTTTGCCACGCCCCTCATAACTTGTTTTCTATAGGCATTGAATATGGCCACACAAAAGACAACAGGGGTAATAATTGCCAGCCCTGTAAATGCAACAGACCATAACGATAGACCAGCTGTTAATTTGCCGATTACCCCTATGATAGCTAAAACGCTAAACGTACCAATAACAAGTCCACGGATATTAATTATTCCAGATTCAAATCCTTCTTTTAAAGCAAGTGCGCCTTTATTGCCGCCTAAAACCTCGCTTTCTACTGATGCAAATCGAGATGCCATATATGGAAGCGCTATAACGTAAAGGACAGCTATTGTAAACATAATCAAAGAGCCAAAAGCTCCCAACAGTAAAAACGCCAGAGGCATTGAACCCATAAGTGTGGCTAACCCCAAAAGGCCTCCGAATGCAACTATTGAAGCCAGAAGCCCTCTATGCTTTGCTCTCCTTGCCGGTTTTGATTTTTCCAGGGCCTTGTTAAATTGACTATAAAGGGCCTTATGCGACCTCCAGCCAATTAAAGATAATCCTGCTACGCTGATTAAAACGGCTGATAAGCTTGGTACAAACATAAGTAGAAGAGCGCCCGCTGTTATAGAGACTAACCCGAATGAGAGTGAGCGAAGCCCCCTCTGCAAGTTGCTTGGCTGAATTGTTTTTATCTCTTTGAGTTGTTTATAATTTAACACCGCTATTATACTGCCTGATAAGGCACCAAAAGCAGCTATTGTCACTGCCAGAGGCAAAGCTATAGACGCTGTAGCAGGAAATGCGATAACTGATATGAGCGCAAGAAGCGCTGCGAATGGTCCGGCAGAGCTTAGCATCAACAATGCCATTGCAGGCACCGCCTTAATAGCGCCCCACCATTCCCTTGCATTTGCAGTGCCTCTAAAGACGAGGGAGATATATCTTTGTCCTTTGTACGTCCCTGAGAACTTCTTTATATGGGTATGATAGATGGTAATCCCGATTACTATGAAGGCTACTGCAGCTACAATCCATCCTACTACAGGAAGGGCTGTAAATAGGCTAGTAGAAATAGCGTGCAAGAAACTATACTGGGTAAGGGCCTCCGTGCCGCCTAGCGCAACTAGCTTCATTATGCTGATACCACCCAGCAGAACCTTTATGAAAACCCAGGCAGCCCCTATTAAGGCGCCACCGAAGATATATCCTGTAGCTTTTCTTAAGATATGTTTGACTGAAGGAGCTGGCTGTTTTTTAGTCGGTCTTTGTGGCTGAGGAGTTTCCTCTTTTGCTTTCGGCGGCGTCTCTGCCTCTTTCTTCATAGACTGAATCGTGTCATTAATATATTCTATTGATGACCTGAATGCCTTCTCTGAGGTATCCCTGAATTTAACATAAGGGTCTGCCTGGGCTGCAATGGCTTTCCATTCTGCAGATTGCATTTCTTGATTAAGGTCATTTCTTGCCTTGCCCGTAGTATTAAGATACATCGATTTAGCATCATCCAATATTGCCAGAATACCTTTTATGAAATCTCCTCTTTTTTCTGCCGGGATTACCTCTGCAATTTTACCAATATCTTTTATGTGTCTATTTAATACAGAATTATCAAACTCGCCTCTTAAGATAGTCCGCCAAAGCTTTTCAAATTGTTGCTTCTTAGTCTCTACCTCTTGTTCAAAAGACTCATCTTGACCAAACTGCTGAATTCTTGAATCCATAATCGCCCTTCTCAACGAAGCTATGAGTTCAATTATCACATGAGATTCCTTGTCATCTTTTGCTTGTATGGGCTCTCCGCTCTTATTAAATTCAGCTTTAATAGCTGCCAAGGCAGTGCTTACTGCGGATATATCCTTATACTTCTCAAATAACTCATCTTCAATAGACCAGAAGGCCTTAAATATACCTTTCTCACCAGGCCTTCTTGCGGTTCTCCCCCTGAATTGTCTATCTGTTGCTTCTAACTCATCTATATATGTGGAATATATAACAAGGCCTTTCTGTTTCAAAGCATCGTCTAACTTCTGTTCGATATCAATTCCTCTGCCACCGCGATTTGTTACTATAGTTATAGCACCTGGTTTTCCGCATTCTGCCTCAATTTCTGCTATGTCTGTTTCTGATGTTGCATTGAATATCCTTATTCTATCTTCAGTTATCTCTTTATGATATTTTTCCCCATATGCAGACTTTATTAGTTCTATTGCTTTATCAACATCTCCTTCTCTTACTTTAGTAACAATAGGTTGATTATTTTCTATTTCATCAGAAATATCCTCACCAAACGCACTCCATTTTCTTGCTTTAGTAGAAAACATATTTACCAGGGCTATGCGGGTACTTATATATTTATCTGAAAGTTTTGGTTCAACAATTTCTTTTTTATGTACCCGCTTCATAAACTCCTTATCCATAGTTCCACTTGCGCCGGCAAAATCTACTATTAAATCCTTATTGCCCAGAAATGTCCTCAGCATCATAGTATTTCTTATAACCTGCTCAGCATTTACCTTTACGCCATCCTCAAGATGCTTTGCTTCTACTGCAGCATGCAATCCCCAGGACCACCTTCTTCCAGGCATCTCTTTACCGCTTGTTTCATCTATAATAACAATCTTGCCGCTTCTTACTTTATAATCTCTGTCAGGTTTATAACAAATTTCTGCAGCAAGGGCCTGTTCAACAAGATGTCTCCATAGCGTGGATTTACTATCAATGCTTGTTTGAGCTGTTAAGCCCGATTCCTTACCCAATAACTCTTTGAGCTGAGCTTTTCCCTTATCAGTAAGGGTTATTCTCTTCTGGGCCTTCTTTGATATATCTATTAAACCTTCATCCACTCCTTTGCCTGATTGATAAAGCGCTTCAGCAAATTTGTGAGCTAAGATATATCTTTGTCGTATTCTTTCAGCATCCTGTATTTCTCCTCCTGAGATTATAAAAGGTGTCATAAGCTGATATATAAGTGTCTCATCTGCTTCATCAAAGAGCATGAAATATTGCCTCTTAGAGAATACTACATCTGACTCATCATAGGGGAACTCCTCATCTTCATATCTGTGAACAAACCTGTCTACTGTGCCGAATATGATATCTGCCTGCCTATAAACGTCTTCTTCTTTAACCTTTTTCATTCCTTTAGCTGCAGTATCATAGATGTAACCTATTCTTTTTCCATTTTTATCCTGCGTAACAAAACCAACAACAAGCCCAAAATAAGATAAAACCTCCCCTGCTACCTTTGCATCTCTTCCTGCTAAATCATCCGTTGTAGTGCAGACTAAAACACCCTTCTGATTTTTGAGTGTAAATCCTTTTTGCTTTGCAAGTATAAATGCAGCCAGGCGCAGGGTAAGCGTCTTTCCAAAGCCAAAAGGTATAAGATACATCAAACCCTCTGCCAGTCTCTTCGTAGCATCTATTTGTATATCAAGTTTCCCGGCATCAGGGGTTATATCTTTTGCAGCAAACTGCTCTATCTCCTTAGTAAGAATATCCCTCAGCGCCTCTTCTCTTTGGAGTAGTTCCTGCAACTCCTTTTTCTCGGTTTCTTGAGTTATCAGCGATGATGTCAGTTTCTCATAAAGGGAGGGGTTCTTTTTCTGAAGGCTGGCTAATACTTTTTGAGCGTTCTGGTAACGGGGGGAATCCTCCGGAACTTCTGTATATCCCTGTAAACGGACTAAGCTTGGTGTTATCTCTTTATTGGAAAATCCTTTTTCTTCTAGAGATTTTACCATTCTTTCCAGAGTGCTCCGGCTATAGGACAAGTAACTTCCTACCAGGGGCAAACCGAGAGTAAGCAATCCTTCCAATTTATCCACATAAAGGTCTATATTCCGGCTGAGGCCAGCAACAATTCTTTTTGCCTTTGTAACCTTCTCAATCCTCCTCCGGGCGACAAGGCGATTGAGAGCTACTTCTAAAGATTCCTCGTGGGGAATCTCCAGTTTTGTTCGAAAATCTTCCTGAGCCTTCAGCGCTATGGCGTGAGCCTCTTCAACATTATTTTTAACTTTTGGTAATGCTTCTCTTTCTTTGAAAGCGTGGAATATAAGTTCGGCAAGTTGTTCAACTGTAAGCTTATTCAGAGTGTCCTGTTGAATGCCGATCTTCTTGCCAAAAATAAATTCACTAACCCAGGTAAATACATAATTGTCTTCTTCTGTCCCTTCCTTAGTCCATTTGGGGTTGTCCACCACAATCAACTTTTTCTTTCTAAACATATTGAGAAGAGTCTTAGCCATCCCGGAGTCATACTCTTCCACAAATGCCAGAGCCTTTACCATTTTATTCTGTTGCTCTTCGCTAAGCTCAACCGGCTTTTTCTGGAATTCCTTAATCATCCTCTCAGCAACGCTCCAGATTCCCCGGAACATTGCTCCCATTCCGCTTTTCTCTTTCTTTCCATGAGATTGTTTCAAATGAAACAATTGTTTTTTAAAGACACTGGTGAAAATTTTGCTTATCTTAAATGACAGGGTTCCGCCGGCGGCGAACACACTTAAAATATAATTTCCGCTGATAGCGATTAGTAAAGAAGCTGCAAGCCCGAAAATAGTTAATAAGTCTCTGCGTTGTCTAATCTTTAATAAATGTTCCCGTTTCTCTTCTTGCCCTTCTTTTTCCGCTGGCTCTTCTTTCCAGCCATTTCTAGCTCGCAGGATACTCTCTCTCATAAACCCTGCTTTGACTTTTGTCTTAGCTGTCTCAAAATCATAGCCACCATAATGAGGTAGTTCATAAAGCGATTTTCCTAGAACTTCTGGATATTCACTCAGCCCTTTTACTCCCAGAAGCCGGGGATGATTCTTTTGCATTTTATCAAAGGCTTCCTTTTCGTCTTCCTCTCCGGTAACTTGCATACACAGCTTACCTATTGGCGCCTCATAATCCAGATTCAAGGATCTCACAACCACATTTCTAATTTCGCCGTCAGCAGTCTCCATAACCATTGTGGTTGTTGTTTCATCGCCACGTAGCTCCAATTCTTTAACCGGCTCATATTCTACTACATAGACCCTATTTGTTTCGTCATATCTATAGTCATAGATTTTCCCTCGTAATCTATCCTCGGGTGTATGGAAGGCGGCTATGGCCAGCCCTCCACCTCCACTGCAAACTATGGGGGCCGCAATCTCGCAATCAACAAGGATAAAATCCTCTCCGACTTTTAATTTCGTAAATTCTTTATTAAACCTGATTATGCTATTTATAATCGCTGAACCCTTCTGGAGGTGAATTTCGTATTCTCCTTCCTCTGGCGCTTCTACCTTCAAATTCTTTAACAGGAAGACAGCTTTCGGTGTATCCTTTGAAAGTAGTTCTCCATCATAATATATCTTGACATTTTCCGGGATTCTTACGGTATTATCCACCCTTGCTTGATATTTCAGTCTTACATCGTAAACTGTATCTCTGAGAATTTTCGCATAAACCCCTAAATTGGCAATATCATTACAATATGCGCCATCTCCTCCGTAATTAATACCCAGTAATCTTACTTTATTATTTTTTTCAAGATATTCAACGGTAGTTCCAGTTATGGGGTCGTTCATATCGGTATCAGAGCGCCTGGTACTCCCGGCGAAAATCCTATCAAAAACGTTGACATCCTTCTGATCGAGCCTCTCCCCGAAGATAACTCTTTTGGAAAGCTTTTTGACAAACAGGTCCCAAATAGTCTTCTTATCACCCATTATGAAGAACATATTCATAACGCCTGTGCCTTCACCCAGGATAATCGCTTCTTCTGCCAGGGCGGCAAAGACGGCCTTTTCAACGAACTTCTCTATATCGCCTCTTTCTGAGGTAAAGAAGTTGCCCTTGGTTCTCAGTGCAAGTTGTGCATCTTCAAATATCCTCCGCGCCTTTTTAATTTCCTTGCCAAATCTTTTTTCAAGCGACGAACGTAATATCTTTAAATTATCCTTATTACTTAAAAAGTCCTGTATACCCTCTATGGTCCGTCCTCTTTTCTCCAGGTAATTACTTATAACAAGCTGGTCGTCCAATTCTTCCTCTGTCATTAGTAATAACCCTACGGGAAATCCTTTATTAGCTGCAAAATCCTTTATATTCTTAGCAACATTCTTTTCAAAAAGCTTTACTTTCGTACCCGATGCAGACAGGAACTGCTTGGGAAGTCCACTAAGTCTGTGTAAATAAAAGCCTGGATCTTCGCCAAACCTGATAATACCATCGGATGCCGGCC
>CAYFRM010000062.1:0-7514 GCA_964345635.1 uncultured Clostridia bacterium | reverse complement strand
CTGAAAATAACCAATAATTGGTCCAGCAATAATAACTAATAAGCGAACAATCCAGATAAACAATAATTTTCACCTCCTCTTTAGTAGAAAAAAGGGACAGGTACTTTTTTTAAGCCCGTCCGAGATGCAGTTTTTCAATAGCTTCATTGACTGAAGAGACGCCAATTAAGTCTATTTTCCTCTTCTCGGGGAATTCTTTCAGGTTATGACTGGGCAGCACGCAGGTTTGGAAACCCAACTTTTCCGCTTCACTTACCCTTTTTTCAATAAAAGTTACTCCCCGCACTTCACCCGCCAGCCCAACCTCGCCAATAACCGCCACCTTCTCCCCGATAGGCCTATTTTTCACCCCCGAATAGATAGCCGCTATAACGCCCAGGTCACAGGCGGGCTCGTAAATTTTCACGCCTCCGGCGATATTCAAGAAGATATCGCAACTTTCCAGATGGAGATTAAAATTTTTCTCCAGTACCGCTACCAGGAGAAGTATCCTGTTGTAGTCCAGACCGCTGGCCTGTCGCCTGGGTATGTTAAAATTTGCCCTGGTAACCAGAGCCTGCAGTTCCACCAGAAGCGGCCTGGTTCCTTCCAAAGGCGCCACCACCACTGTCCCCGCGGTGGCAATGCGCCCCTCCAGAAAAATCTGCGAAGGATTGAGCACCTGCTTCAGTCCATCGCTCTTCATCTCAAAGATGCTAATTTCCGAAGTAGTGCCATAGCGATTTTTCTCCACTCTCAAAATCCTGTACAGGTGGTCCCGGGAACCTTCAAAGTAAAGAACCGTATCCACGATATGCTCTAATACTTTGGGGCCGGCAATTGCTCCCTCTTTGGTAATCTGCCCCGAAATAAAGACGGGAATTCTTCGGGACTTGGCTAAATAAAGAAGTTCCTCAGTGCACTGTTTAACCTGCCCCACGCTTCCCGGCGAACCACTAAACTCATCATGGTAAACCGTTTGAATTGAATCGATAATTACGAATTTCGGTTCAATCTTCTTAATCTGATTGATTATCTCTTTGATATTCGTCTCAGCGAAGATTATCAATTCCAGAGAATCTATCTTCAACCTCTCGGCTCGCAGCTTTAGCTGTTCCAGAGATTCCTCTCCGGAAATGTATAAGCATTTCTTTCCCGAAACTGCCACACTTCCCGCCACCTGTAAAAGCAGGGTCGATTTGCCGATACCGGGAGAGCCAGCTAACAGGACGAGTGAGCCGGCTACCACACCTCCCCCTAAAACGTGATCGAACTCTGATATCCCTGTGAGAAACCTCTCCTCGGGCTGAGACTTGATAGCACCGATGGGACTCGGCTTTGCGGTGGAAAGCCTGCGTTCTTCCCGCGGGCTAACATCTATATCTAATCTCTCCTCAATCAAACTGTTCCACTTGCCGCAGGTAGGACACTTGCCCAACCAGCGCGCCGACTGGTACCCGCATTCCTGACAGATGAAGGCCGTCTTTACTTTTGCCAATGGTGCCTCACTTCACGATAAAAAAATGACTCTGACCCCTTTTTTACTTCAAAACAATTCCTACGCTGCTATTGACCGTTCCCTGGTTCAAAATATCCTCGCCATTTACTCCCAGATAGCACCAGTCGTTTATCCTGAACTTCGCCCCGGCGTTGAGCCAGGCTCTTTTTCGGGAAAGGCGAAAAACTTCCGCGTCTATTCCTATTCTGTCTCTGATCGGCCAGAAAACTCCCCCGAAACCGCCGCTGGAGCGAATAACCCCGCCGTACAGGGAGAACATTCCCAAATTTTTTCCCACTTTCACGGTTACGCTATTTACTTTCTGTTCCCCCGCATCAGTGTCGCTATCACTTTCTCCGATATTGTTTACGGAAAAGAGGTAGAACTTATCCTCGCCGGGAATCAAGGATACGCCAAAATCACTTCTCAGCTTCTCGTCATTAACATTGTAATTCAACTGGTATCCCCACGTCACTCTAAAATCGGAAGTTCTCCGCAAAACCTTCCGGGCATGTTCGGAACTCTCCTGTAGACTCTCTACCACTTCTTCAATCCGTTCGCCCATCTTTTCGTCGGTCAACAGCCTTCCCATCGCTCCCTCGCCTTTGTTGACCTTTTCCGCAACTTTGGCGATTTCGTCCAGGCTCCTCTCAAGCTTTTGCAGGGAACGGGCGATACTTTCCTGGTTCAAACTATCGGTTATTTCTCTTATATTGGCTGAGAGTTGGTTAAGGTTTTTGATTGTATCCTCTAACTCTTCCCCCTCCGGGCCCAGAGCTCTGTTCAATTTCCGGCTGACATCTCCGATATTGTCCAGAAACGCTCTGAGAGACTTACCCAATTCCTCTTCTTTGCCAATCCCTCTTATCTCCTCTACCAGATCTGCCACGCCCAGTAAGACTTCTTCCACAGCTTTATCTATACTAACGGGATCAATACCTATGATAGTATCCCCGTCCTGGAGTAGTGGTTCTTTTTCCGAACCGGCAGTAAGTTCCAGATACTTCGTGCCCACAATCCCGAAAGAGACAATCCTTGCCCGCGCATCCTTATGGATTCTAACGTCTTTCCTTATGGAAGCAACTACCTGGGCTTTATTATCGACCAGTTCGATGTCCATAACTTTTCCTACGACCACTCCCGCTCTTCTTACCTGGGCTTTCTTGGGAAGTCCACTTACGTCATTAAAAAGTATTTTTATTTTGTACCGCTTTTCCAAATGGATATCTCCAAGAAGAATAGTCACTATTACCAAAGCGGCAAGACCGCAAAGAACAAAAAGCCCCACCTTTGTTTCCTGACTTAACATTAATCTACTCCTTTAACTTCATCTTTATGGGCCCCTCGCTCGAGCCGGTAATGAATTGTCTCACCACGGGATTCTTCGTCTCCCTGATCTCCTCCGGCGTTCCCATCTCTTCTATGCGACCCTCGTAGAGCATGGCGATTCTATCGGAAACCTTATAAGCCGTGACCATATCGTGAGTCACAACGATGGAAGTTATGTTCATTTTCTCCTGCAAATCCAAAATAAGATCATTAATTACGTCGGCCATAATCGGGTCCAGGCCGGTTGAGGGTTCATCGTAAAGAATATACTTGGGATTCATAGCAATTGCCCGGGCAAGCGCCACTCTCTTTTTCATTCCCCCGGAGAGTTCAGCGGGCATTAACTGTTCAATCCCCTCCAGGCCGACCAGGGAAAGCTTCTCGGAAACCCTCTGTTTTATCTCTCCCTCATGCCAATCCGTGAGCATACGCAAACCAAAAGATATGTTTCCTCCTACCGTCAAGGAATCGAACAGGGCAGCTCCCTGAAAGAGCATACCGAATTTTTTTTGCACCTCGGACAGTTCCTCCATTCCCAGTTTGGTGATTTCCTGACCGTCTACTTCTACCTCGCCCACTTCCGGCTTCAACAGGCCCACTATATGTTTCAAAAGTACGCTCTTCCCACAGCCGCTACCACCGATTATGGTGATTGTTTCTCCCTCTCTTATTTCCAGGTTGACTCCCCTGAGAACCCTGTTCCCCAAAAAACTCTTATGAACGTTTTTAATGTTTATCATATTTAAATTTTCTGCGGGCGACCACGGAGTGTCGCCCCTACAATGCAGAGCTATCGCTCTGCAGCTACATTCAGATTAAAAATGGGTGGCGCCAATTCCAAGGGAAACCAGAAAAGCCGTCAGGAAGTAGTCCGAAACCAAAATCAAAACCATAGAAGTTACTACCGCGGAAGTAGTCGCTCTCCCCACGCCCTGCGCTCCCCCTTCGCAGGTAAACCCTTTATAACAACAGACCATAATCATAATTACGGCAAAAAATACGGATTTTATGAGACCCTGGTACACGTCGTCAATCCTCATAAAATTCAGAATCTCGTCCCGATAAACGGTTGCCGGAATATTGAAGGAATAGACACTGACCAGAAGTCCACCCAAAACGCCAATAATATCCGCTAACAGGGTAAGGACGGGAACCACAATCAGACAGGCCAAAAACCTGGGGACCGCCAGATACTTTACCGGGTTGGTGCCCAGAGTATAAAGTGCGTCGATCTGTTCCGTAACCTTCATTGTTCCCAGTTCCGCCGCTATCGCAGCGCCCACTCTGCCGGCCAGAACCATAGAGCCTGTCACCGGGCCCAATTCTTTAACCATGGAGAATCCCACGGCCATTCCCACGTACACGGGCTCACCAAAAAAATTACTGAAAGCATAGCCGGTCTGCAAAGCCAAAACCATCCCCGTAAATAGCGCCGTAAGTCCGATAACCGGGAAGGACTTCACACCAATCTCCATCATTTGGTTTATGATATCCTTGCTTCTGAGCGGTCGGCGTCCAATCCAGTAGATTGTCTGGCGGAATAATTCCGCCATCCGACCCACTCCACCGGTAACATTCAGAATTCTCTCGCCTACGTAGCTGAATAATTTATTCTCCACTTTACCACCCGGACTCAATCAATTTCACTCTTGGTAATGCTTGCCTTGTCTCTCAATTCCCTCAACCATTTCACGTAACGCTCTTCCATTCTCTTCTGGAAAATAAAGTTACCCAAGTACTCCCGAATCTCTTCTAAACTCTTTTTTTCTCCTGCTTTCTTCTCTATGCATTGAATAATATGGTAGCCATACTCCGTCTCCACCACGTCGCTAATTTCTCCTACCTGGAGAGCAAAAGCCGCCTCCTCAAATTTTCTCACCATCTGGCCCCTGATGAAGAACCCCAGATCGCCACCTCTGGGAGCGGTCGGGCCTTCGGAATACTTTTTCGCCAATTCCGCAAAGCTGGCATCTCCCTTCTTAACCTCCTTTAGAATGTCCCTGATTCTCTTCAGCGCTTTCTTCTTATCTGTATTTTCCTCAACCTTAATCAGTATGTGGCGCGCGCGCACCTGTTCCGGTTCCACCATTTCCGACTCGTTCTCTTTATAGAAATCTTCAATTTCACTATCCGTAGGGGAGACAACCTTTGCTTTGACTTCCTGGTCAATCAGCTTTATTACCATTAATTGTTCTTTCACCTGTTCTTTAAATTTTTCCCTCGATAACCCCTGCCGGGCAAGTTCTTTATTATATTCCTCTTCTGTCTCGAACCTTTTCCTGATCTCTGCCATTCCATCCTCAATCTCTTTGCTGTTCACCTTGATTTTATTTCTCTTAGCCTCGTTAATCAAAATCTTCTCATCAATCATCTGCTCGAGAATTTTTTCCTTTAGCTCCTTAATTTTTATCTCCTTATCCGGACCCGTTAGAAACTTTTCGTACTCTTCTATTACAGGCCTGGCTCTCCTTTCGTACGTGCTCATAAGTATGACTTCGCCGTCAACCGTCGCCACGGTCTTGTTAATTACTTTAGCCCGCAGGGAACCGGCGGCAAAAAGACAAAAGATGCCCAATAGAAAAACTGCAATACCGGAGATGATTTCTCTTCTTGCCGATTTGCCTTCAGGGTTTTTCCGATTTTTCTTCTTCATTTTCAGTTTCTCCTTTGCTTTCCGATGGAATTTCCACCGAAACTTTTTCCAAAAGGTCATAATTAACCGAAACCATTAATTCCTTCCTGTACTTCTCCATTAGTCTGTCCAGTTTTTCGTTCTGGATATTCGTCCTTATTTCGTAATCTATCTCTTCCTTGGTCTTTTTTCTCAATTTCTTTCTGCCCGTCAACTTAACCAGATGGTAGCCAAACGGAGTCTCTATGATATCGCTGATATCATTTCTATTTTCCAGACCAAAGGCGACCTGTTCAAACTCAGGAATCATATCTCCGCGAGAAATATAACCTAAGTCGCCGCCCCGGGGAGCCGTAATGGAATCGATTGAATACTTTCGCGCCAATCCTGCAAAATTAGCGCCTTCCCTCAATTCATTCAGAACCTTCTTAGCCTCCGATTTTTTCTTTACCAAAATATGGCTTACTCTCACCTGCTCGGGATCCGTAAATTTCTCCTCGTTTTTCTCGAAATACTCTTTAACTTCCTCGTCGGATACGGCAATGCGGTCTTTCTGCAACTCCTGAACCATCGTCTCCAGGAGGACGCGGTCTTCTACGTTCTTCAATCTCCTCTTGATGTCTTCTCTTCTGTGTAAACCCTCTGCTTTCGCCTTTTGTATAAGCATCGCCTCAGCAATCATACCGTTCAGGAGCTCTACTTTGCCGTTATGCGTAGCCAGGAAACCCTGATAATAAGAAGGAATATCGTCGATTCTTACCCGAAACTCCTCAAGCGTGATCTTACCTCCCTTAATCCGGGCCAGTACATCTCCATCATCTTTAGTTTTGAAGAAAATGAATAGCGCCAATCCGATAACCAGACTACCCAATGCCAGAAACATAATTTTTCTTTTCATCGCATCCCTTTCCGCACGGTTGAAACCGTGCCCGTAAATGTCATTGCGGGGCGGCGTCCGTGGCAGCCTCGTCACAAATTACGAGATTGCTTCGTCGCTTCCGCTCCTCGCAATGACAGCTGCCGGTGCTAAATCATTAATTATACCAGATTATGTCAATCTTTGCAAGAAACCCTTCAACCTCCTTACTTTTAGCCGCTGGCCATCAAGTTTCCCTTTAGAAGAGTAATCCCGCTGACTAATCGAAACCCTGAATTTTTCCGTCTGGTCAAACTTGATTTTCTCTTGCAGGCCTTCGGCCAGCTTTAGGAATTTATCCGCCCGTACCTGAGTTTGCGGCCCGAATTCAACCTGCGTCTCGCCATCTATTTCACTAATCTTCTCAATTCCCAATCTTTTGGCCAGCTGGCGAAGCTCCACCAGTTCAAACAGGGTCAAACAGGGCCGGGGAATATTACCGTAGCGGTCTTCCAGCTCCTCTTTTATTTTTTCCAGATTCTGAGGGTCACCGGCGGAGGCAAATTTACGGTAGATATTGATTCTCTGCGCCGGGTCGACGATATAGTCCATAGGGATGTAAGCGTCCACCTCTAAATCTATCTCTACCGGTATCTCCCGTTCTATCTTGATGCCTTTCTCGCTCTTAACCGCTTCCTCCAGGAGCTTGCAGTAGAAATCGAACCCCACCTCAAGGATATGCCCGTGCTGTTCCGGACCGAGAAGATTACCCGCTCCCCGTAGCTCCAGGTCCCGCAGCGCGATCTTGAATCCGGAACCCAGCTCGGTGCACTGGGCAATAGTCTCCAGCCGCTTTTGCGCAATGTCACTGAGGGGCAACCGGCGGGGGTAGAAGACATAGCAGTAAGCTTTATATTTATCCCTGCCGATCCTCCCTCGCAATTGATAAAGTTGCGCCAGGCCCAACTCCTGTCCGTCGGTAATTATCATAGTATTGACGTTGGGAATATCGAGTCCTGCCTCCACTATGGTAGTGGCCACCAGAACGTCGTAATCCTTATTTATGAATTTAACCATTACCTCTTCCAACTGTGAAGCTGCCATCTTGCCGTGAGCAACTCCCATCCTCACGTCAGGCAGCGTCTTTCTTAGACGGTTAGCAGCTGTGCCGATTGTTTCTACCCGATTATGTACATAGAATACCTGACCTCCACGCGCAA
>CAYFRM010000061.1:0-13243 GCA_964345635.1 uncultured Clostridia bacterium | reverse complement strand
TAATTAAGTTAAAAGTCATAAAAAATAAAGAGAAAAATTATGGAAGAAAGAATTAAAGGATTTGCATTATTCTTGCCGGAAATAAGTGAATTATTGAAAAAAAGGAATTATGTCGAGTTAAAAAAATCGCTAAAAGAGATTCCTCCCGTTGACCTCGCCGAAGGCTGGAGCCAACTTGCTCTTCCGGATAGAAATATTATTTTTCACCTGTTAGATAGAAAACGGGCTATCGAGCTTTTCGAGGATTTAAGTTTTGTAGACCAAAGAATATTAATTAGTAGCTTGGAATCCAGAGAACTGGGCGAAGTTCTGGATGAGATGTCTGCCGACGAGAGGGCTGACCTGTTCGAGGAGTTGCCCGAGAGAGTGGTAAAGAAACTTTTTAGCCTGATGAAAAAAGAAGAGGTGGAAGATGTAAAAGACCTGCTTACTTATGAAGAAGATACTGCCGGTGGTTTGATGACCACTGAGTTTGTAGAATTGAAGAAGGATATGACTGCCCGCCAGGCGATCCTGAAAATACAAGAATCGTTTCGTATATACCATGGAGAAACGATTCAGAATGTTTACATAACCAATGCCGAACATCGCCTGATCGGAGGGCTCTCTTTGCAAACCCTTATCGCTTCCCCTCCGGACAGATTGCTAAGAGATATTATGTCTCCCGTGCAGATGATAAAGATTAACGTGAACATGGATCAGGAAGAGGTGGCCAAGGTTTTCAGTAAGTACGACCTTTTGACAGCGCCGGTCGTTGACGATCAGAATAGATTGTTGGGCATAATTACCGTAGATGATATCGTAGACGTAATCGAAAAGGAAGCAACGGAAGATATTTATGGAATGGGAAAAATAAGTGGAGTGGAAAGGGTTGCGGAAATCGATTACGGAAAGGCTTCTGCATTCACTTTGGTAAAGAACAGGGTGGTCTGGTTGTTCGTTCTATTATTAATCGGGACTTTCGTTTCCGGCAGGTTACTGAAAGGATATGCCGGGGTACTCCAGTCGGTAATCGCTCTGGCTATTTTCATTCCGATGATGATGGACTCCGGGGGTAATGCTGGCGCCCAGTCGCTGGCTATGGTGGTGCGGGGGCTGGCTACGGGAGAGGTTGCCCTCAATCAGGTGTGGAGAATTATCCGCAAAGAAATTTTCGCCGGTCTGATGAGCGGGATATTGATGGGGATTATTGCCATGCTTGGTGTTTTCGTTTTGCAGGGAATTAACCTGAGACTTGCTTTTGCTGTGGGCTTTTCTCTGGCCATAGTGGTGACAGTGGCTACGGTTACTGGCGCCTTTTTGCCGCTTTTGTTTAAACGGCTTGGTTTTGACCCGGCGGTGGCAGCCAGTCCTTTTATTACCACGACGGTCGACGCTACTTGCCTGATTATATATTTTGAAGTCGCCAAGCGACTTATTTTTTGATACGCTAATAGGAGAAAGATTTGTCTTTATACAACAAAACCGAGGCAATTGTTCTGGGCCATCATGATTTTGGTGAAGCTGATAAGGTTGTTACCCTTTATACCAAGGAATTCGGCAAACTGAAAGCAGTGGCCAAAGGGGTGCGTAGAGTAAAAAGCAGATTCGGCTCGGCAATGGAACCTTTCTCGCACGACCATCTAATGCTATATATGCCGCGGAAGAGAAATTTATACGTAGTTACCGGCTCAAGAATAATCCGCACGCATAAAGAATTGAGAGAAAATTTTGACTCGTTTATTACGGGAAGTTACCTTACTGAAGTAGTGAATAAATTAACGGAACCCGAGGAGCCGAATCGACATCTTTTCTCACTGATTCTGCAGGCTTTCCGCCAGATACCGAAACAGGATAGAGATATTATAATAGTGATTTTCGCCGTAAAGTTCCTGGCAGATGCGGGCTATAAGCTAATTCTGGAAAAGTGCGTCTTCTGCGAAAAGCCCATCCCTCTGGAGGAGGAAAGAAAATTAAGCATCCAACACGGCGGGTTACTCTGCAGGAAGTGTCAATATCGGGACGTGCAGGCGATGGATGTCTCTCCGCTGGCGGTTCAGTATCTGAAAAGAATCGGGATGGTTGACCTGACTAAATTAGGCAAGATAAAAATGGAAAACTCAATTAAGGATGAGTTGAAAAGAATAGTCCATTTTTATTTGTCTCACCATCTCCCCGGCAGATTAAAGACAGAAGAGTTCATGGAGAAACTAACACATAAGTAGTGTAGGGGCTTGTCCCCGTAAAAATTACGCCCACAAGGGGCTACACTACGTGCAAAAAAGGAAGACTTATGACTTTTGACGAAATCATAATGAAATTGGAGAGTTTCTGGTCACAGCAGGGGTGCTTGATACTGCAGCCCTACGACGTGGAGAAGGGAGCGGGAACATTCAATCCCGCGACTTTTCTCCGCTGCCTGGGGCCCAAGCCCTGGGCTTGCGCATACGTGGAACCTTCCCGTAGACCCAAGGACGCGCGTTACGGAGAAAATCCCAATAGACTGGGCAAGCACTATCAGTATCAGGTAATCGTTAAACCTGCCCCCGCAGATATCCAGAAAATCTACCTGGAAAGCCTTAAAAAACTCACCATCGATTCCCGCCAGCACGACATTCGCTTTATTGAAGATGACTGGGAATCGCCGACTCTTGGCGCCTGGGGACTGGGCTGGGAGGTCTGGCTGGACGGTTTGGAAATTACACAGTTCACGTATTTCCAACAGATCGGGGGGATGGATTTAGAACCGATTTCCGTAGAATTAACCTACGGGCTGGAACGAATTGCTATGTATATCCAGAAAAAAGATAGCATTTTCGACGTAGAGTGGTCGAAAGGAGTGACTTACGGCGATATCCACTTGCAAGACGAGAGGGAGTTCTCAAAATATGGTTTTGAAGACCTGGACATAGAAACTCAGTTTAAACTGTTTACTATGTACGAAAACGAATGTGAAAAATTAATAGATAAGAAACTGGTAATGCCTGCTTATGATTACGTAATGAAATGTTCCCACACTTTTAATCTTCTGGACGCCTGCGGCGCCATCAGTGTCAGCGAGAGGACCGGATACATTGGAAGAGTCAGGAATCTGGCGCGGCGGGTAGCCAGGTTGTATTTGGGGGAAGAAAGTGGCCGATGACCTGTTGTTAGAAATTGGAACCGAAGAGCTTCCTGCCACATATATTGAGCCTGCGTTAAAACAGATGGAGGCGGTTTCCCGGAAGCTCTTTTCCGAGGAAAGAATCCCGTTCAAAGAGATAAAAACTTACGCTACGCCACGCCGGCTGATTATGTTTATGAAAGAAGTTGCCAGGAAACAGGATGACCGTGTTCACGAAATCCTCGGCCCTGCAAAGAATGTTGCATTTGATGCAGAGGGTAATCCTACCAAAGCGGCAGCCGGTTTTGCAAAGAGTAAGGGTGTGGAAGTTCAAGACCTGGTGACGCGAAAAGTGGAAAAAGGGGAATATGTCTTCGCTTTGAAAAAAGACCCGGGGAGAGCTACGCTGAAAGTTTTGCCAAAAATATTAAAACAGATTATAACCGGTATCTCTTTCCCCAGGTCTATGCGCTGGCCTCAGAGCAATATAAGATTTGCCCGACCTATCAGGTGGCTGTTGGCACTTTACGGGGCGAAGGCTGTGAATTTTTCTCTGGGAAAACTTAAAGCAGGAAGACTTACCCGAGGGCACAGTCCTGCTTCGGCCAAGCCCATTATGGTAAAAAGTACGGCAAAATACGAAGAACTTTTGGAAAATAACTGCGTTATCGTGGATCAGGAAAAGAGAAAAAAGACTATGGAGAAAGCAATTGTCAACGCTATTAGAAAAACCAAAGGCAAATTGCTTGAAGATAAAGAATTATTGGATGAGGTGAATTATCTGCTGGAATATCCCACGGCAGTTCTGGGTCGTTTTGCAGAGAAATACTTGAAGCTCCCGCGAGAAGTTCTGATTATTTGCCTGAAGCATCATCTTAAGTTCTTCTCAGTCCTGGATAACGGAGGCAAACTGCTGCCCTATTTTGTCGGATTGAAAGACGGGATTTCAGAATATATGGATAACGTACGGGAAGGATACCAGAGGGTACTCGCTGCCAGGTTAGAGGATGCTGAGTTCTTTTTTAAGCAGGACAGCAAAAGAAAGTTAGACGAAAATGTGAAGAAGTTAGAAGGAGTTATCTTCCAGGAGGAGTTGGGGACACTTTACGACAAGACGCAAAGAGTTATTAAGCTTTCCGAGATAATTGCTCGTTTAACGGGCGCAAATTGTAAGAAATCGACTCTCAGAAGAATAGCCCTATTGTGTAAAGCCGATACGGTTACGGAAATGGTCGGTGAATTTCCGGAGCTGCAGGGAATTATGGGCAGAGAATATGCCCGGATTTCGGGTGAAGACAAAATAGTAGCCGATGCAATTTATGAACATCACTTACCTCTTTCGAGTAGCGGAGAATTGCCTCGCTCGCTGGAAGGAGCGATTGTAAGCATAGCCGATAAAGTAGATACTATTACCGGAGATTTTTGCGTGGGATTTATACCTTCGGGTTCTCAGGACCCTTATGGTCTGCGCCGTCAGGCTCACGGAGTCACGCGCATAATTTTGCAAAAAAAATTCGCCTTGCCCCTCGACAGGGTAATTGACGAGGCGTTGGGTTTACTCAAGAAATCGGCGCACTTCAGCCGAAATAGACTGGCAGAAATTTCAGGGATTAAAAAACAGATTCTCAAGTTCTTTCGGCCGCGCCTGGAGTCGATTCTCACTGAGGCAGGAATTAGTTATGATGAGATAGAGGCAGCATTGACGGTAGATTGTTCCGATTTGGTTGATGCCGAACTCAGAGCCCGCTCTATCCATAAGTTGCGGAAGTCTCCCGATTTTGAACCAATCATTATTGCCTTTAAAAGGGCAAAGAATATTCTGAAACAGGCTGAGGAACGGAAAATCAGAATTCAGAGTTCCCAGTTTAAAGGGAAAGACCTAAAAGAAATTGAGGAGAAAAGACTTTACGAGGGATTTGATAGAATAGAGAAGGAGACTGAGAAATTTCTGAAAAAGAAAGAGTATCAGGAGGCTTTGGAGAAACTGGTGAGTTTGCGTAAACCCGTGGATGACTTTTTCGATAAAGTGATGGTTATGGTTGAAGACAGGAAGTTACGAAATAATCGTCTGAGTTTATTGAATAAGATTGTAGATCTATTTTGTAAAATCGCCGACTTTTCCAAAATAGTAGTAGAGTGAAAGGAAAGGTTAAAGAGAGAGTCCCCTCTCTCCCAGGGGAGAGGGTTAGGGTGAGGGGGGACTTATAAAACAAAGTCGTCAAGTAAAAACAAGGAGGTAAGTTTAGATGGCTGGGAAGTATGTGTATTTCTTCGGTGAAGGCAAAGCGGACGGAAAGGCGAAAATGAAAAATCTTCTGGGAGGGAAAGGCTCCAATCTGGCGGAGATGACCAATCTGGGGATTCGCGTGCCAGCGGGCTTTACCATTTCCACGGAGGTTTGCACGATATATTACGAAAATAAAGGGAAATTTCCCGACGGATTAGAAGAAGAAGTAACAGAGAATTTGAAAAAAGTAGAAAAAGCGATGGGAGCAAAGTTTGGAGATACGGGGAATCCTCTCCTGGTTTCGGTGCGCAGTGGCGCCCGGGTTTCTATGCCGGGAATGATGGACACCGTTCTGAATCTGGGATTGAATGATAAGACTGTGAAAGGGTTGATTAAACAGTCACGGAACAAACGGTTTGCTTACGATTGCTATCGTCGTTTCGTGCAGATGTATGGCGATGTGGTTCTGGGCTTGAAGCCGGAAGGGAAAGAAGAGGACCCCTTCGAAGTTTTGATTGATGAGAAAAAGAAAAAAAGAGGAGTGAAACTGGACACAGAACTCAATGCTGAGGACCTGGAAGAGTTGGTCAAAGAGTTTAAGAGTTTGATAAAGAAAAGGAAAGGCGTCGGTTTTCCCGACGAGCCCTGGCAGCAACTGTGGGGCGCCATAGCCGCTGTGTTTAGATCCTGGGACACCAGGCGGGCAATCGAATACAGGAGAATAAACAAGATTCCCTCGCACTGGGGCACGGCAGTAAACGTGCAAACGATGGTCTACGGAAATTTGGGAGAAGATTCGGGCACTGGTGTGGCGTTTACTCGCGACCCTGCCACGGGCGACAAGAGATTCTATGGCGAGTATCTTCTCAATGCCCAGGGAGAAGATGTGGTTGCGGGAATCAGAACTCCCCATCCCATAAATAAATTGGGAAAGAAAGACAAGAATTTGATTTCTTTGGAAGAGGTAATGCCCGAAGTATATAAAGAACTGGAGGGCGTCTACCAGAAAATAGAGCACCATTATAAAGATATGCAGGATATTGAGTTCACTGTGCAAAAGGGAAAACTCTATTTACTGCAAACACGGACAGGGAAGAGGACCGGCTTTGCCGCCGTAAGAATTGCCGTGGAGATGGTGGAAGAGGGACTGATAGACAAAGAGACAGCTCTTATAAGGGTGGAGCCGGGACAGCTCGTCCAGCTTCTTTCGCCTATTTTTGGGCGCAAGGAAAAAGAAGTGGCAGTCGGGGACGGGAAACTTCTTTCCCGGGGCTTGAATGCAAGCCCGGGAGCAGCTTCCGGCAAGGTCGTATTTGCCGCTGACGAGGCGGTGACTATGGCGAATTCCGGTGACGAAGTAATATTGGTTCGTCTGGAAACCTCTCCCGAAGATATTCAAGGAATAAACGTGGCTCAGGGTGTCCTCACCGCCCGCGGCGGAATGACTTCCCACGCTGCTGTCGTGGCCAGAGGGATGGGTAAACCCTGCGTAGTCGGTTGCGGGGCAATAAGTATCGATTACCAGAAGAAGAAATTTTCAGTGAACGGAAGAATTGTAAAGCAGGGAGATTACATTTCCATAGATGGCACCACGGGAGAAGTTATCCAGGGCAAAATGTCCACGTATCCTTCAGAAATTGCCCAGGTGCTTATTAACAAGACTATGAAGAAAGAAGATTCTATGATTTTTCAGCATTTTTCCAAGCTTATGGAGTGGGCCGACAGCATCCGCCGGCTGGGAGTGAGAACCAATGCCGATACGCCTAAAGATTCTAAGGCGGCTCGCGATTTTGGCGCTGAGGGAATCGGGCTCTGTCGCACGGAACATATGTTCTTTGAAGGAGATAGAATAGATGCCATGCGGGAGATGATTGTGGCCGATGACAGTGAAGGGAGAAGAAAAGCGCTGGCGAAACTTCTGCCCATGCAAAGGCATGATTTTAGTGAGATTTTCAAGGCGATGCACGATTTGCCGGTAATTATAAGAACGCTTGACCCTCCGTTACACGAGTTTTTACCCCATACGGAAAAAGAGACAAGGAACCTGGCCAGGAAGATGAAAGTCCCCTACGAAAAACTTCAAGCCAAAGTTACCAGCCTTCACGAAATGAATCCTATGCTGGGACACCGCGGCTGCAGGTTGGGGATTACTTATCCGGAGATTACGGAAATGCAGGCGCGGGCAATATTCGAAGCAGCCTGTGAAGTGAACAAACAAGGAGTAAATGTTATTCCGGAAGTAATGATTCCTCTGGTGGGAGACGTAAATGAATTCGTTAATCAGAAAAGAGTGGTATTGAAAGTGGCCGAAGAGGTAATGAAAAAATACGGAGTCAAGCTGAAATTTTTGGTAGGCACGATGATTGAAATTCCCCGGGCCTGCCTTACTGCCGATGAAATTTCCAAAGAAGCGGAGTTTTTCTCTTTCGGAACGAACGATCTCACTCAGATGTGTTTTGGATTTAGCCGGGACGATGCACAAAAATTCCTCGCAGAATATATGGAACGGGGGATTTTGAAAAACCCTCCCTTTCACACCCTCGACCAGAAAGGCGTGGGAGAGCTGATAAAGATAGGAATCGAGAAAGGAAGAAAGGGCCAGCCGGACTTAGAGGTAGGCATTTGCGGCGAACACGGAGGTGACCCTCAGTCGGTAAAATTCTGCCATCGGGTAGGAATGAATTACGTAAGCTGTTCCCCTTACAGAGTGCCCGTTGCCCGACTGGCCGCTGCCCAGGCAGTCCTGGAAGAATAATAAGAACTAAACTTTTTTTATAACTTCCCTTGCAAAAACACGCGCCTTCTCCAGCCTGGCCGCATCGGGTTGGCCTTTGCTACTAGCCATTTTCGCCCAGGACCGTAGTCTCGAGTCAGGAAAGATTGACATTACAAATTTTATCGACTTGGAAAGCTGACCCTGACAGTCAAACATATCGACTATGGTCGCTCCCGCAGCAGCATCCCTGAATTTTGCCAGCCATCCCGGAAGCTCCTTATTTTCCTCAGGAGATGCGTGTGTTATGAACAGCGCTATTTTCTTGCCCCGGCACTGTGTCTGGAGGAATTTTTTCGCTTTCTTATCTGGTCCAAAGGCACGTATAGGAAATCCCAGAAAAGCGAAGTCATAACCTTCCATATCCTTGATTTGGTCTAATTTTCTAATCTCTTTTTCGCCTTCAATTTCACCAAAAATAGCTTCAGCGACCTTCTTGGTATTCCCCGTTTTGGACATATATCCAACCAAAACCCTCATCTAACTTCACCTCCCTCAATTTATTCAATTTTTCAATTATGCTATAAAAACTTCCCCGCTATTACAATAGGCCCAAAGTATGATTTTCCCAAATCTTTCGGCAAGAAAAAGACCTACAGACACGCCCGTGGCATCTTCGCAGCACTCTTTGTGGGTCTTATTTCTGACAAAAGAACCCTAAGAATTATACGAAAGACCTATTGCAAGAATCGATGCTTTTTGGTAGTGTTTTGTTTGTCTATCGAAGTATAGATTTCAATATTACCTTCACAGGACAGTAGAAGAGGTCAAGGTATTTGCTTTCAAGAGACAACGAGCTTTTAGTTAATCCCGCAGATTTAACCTTGTGCCAATACTGATTGCCTGAAAGGAATTGACGATGAAGAAGATTCTATTATTGAGTATTGCCATTGTTTTGCTTTCTCACGCGTCCTCATCGGCTCTGGGATTGAGGGTTTTGTGGACTAGAGGTGTTCTCTTGGAACCTGGCATTCAAGAGGAAGGTTACCCGGAAGAGAAATTGACTAAAGGTGGAGATGGTTTGATATGCAAGGTGTATTATGAGTATATAGCATTAGAAACCGGTTATGTACAGTGCTGGAAAGACAAATTTAAGGACCCGGACACCGGTGAAAAACGTACGATAGGGCTTTCTGCCATCCCTGTTCTGACCAATATCGCCGGACCTATAGGTTTTCCGTACTGGCCCTTTCCTTTCCGCAACATTTATTCAGAATTTGGCTTAGGGGTCTCTATTGTTAGTGAAAAATTGTTCATTTCAGGCAGGGAAACCAGGGATACGAGAGGTAAATTCACGATAACGTTCGAAGTAGGGATAGATATTCCCATTATTTACAAGCGACGCCCGGCGATAAGCCTGGATTTGGGTTGGAAGTACTATCGGTTCTATGGCTCTGCAATCGTGTCAAATCTTGCTGTTGGAATTGGACTTAGTTTTTGAACTGGATTTTTTCAACTCAATCAGGCGCTTTGACTTTTTGAATCCCACTAAAAGACTGTGGGGAATTCCCACCATGAACCAACCCTACCAAAGATAAAAAGAACAAAGATTTTACTTGACCTGTTCATAAATTTCTTGTTAAGTTTAGTGTAGTCCCTGAATAAGAGAAAAAGAGGAAAAATATGGAAAAAGTGGTTAAACTTCCCGGCCGTTCGCATTATGCGATTGGGATTGCGGTACTGATACTCGGCCTTGTTATCTTTGCCGTTCTGTTACGCACCCCGGGGAAAGCCGTCCCCCCTGAAATACGGATTATCCTTCCGGGATCAAGAGACTTATATCTTCCCGAGGCGGGTAAATATACGATTTTCTATGAATATTCAAGTATTATTGGCGACAAGACTTATTCAACAGGAGAACAACTGTCTCCTATGCTGGTTGGGCTACAGTCCCGGCAATATTATAAGATTTTTGAGTTATCAACGCCTTC
The DNA here is from genome assembly GCA_964345635.1 of uncultured Clostridia bacterium. GTDB lineage: Bacteria > UBA6262 > WVXT01 > WVXT01 > WVXT01 > WVXT01. The sequence continues at coordinate 3,230 of CAYFRM010000061.1, read as the reverse complement.
CCGGAGGATGAGGTATGAAGCAGGAGGGCTGGCCGGGGTGTCGCTTTTTGAATTTGAAATTGAGTCTTCGGGCAACTATTTCCTCTTTGCAGAATATGAGGGCGATGTCAGTGGACCCGATGTCGTATTTGCCATCGGAAAAGTAAGAACGTTGGCCGCCACGCCCGCCGGTGTGGCAATATTATTTGGAACTTTTATTATCGGTGGCTTCGTCATTGTTAGAACTTTTCTCAGCAGGAGGAAAACAATAAAACAGGAAGTAAAAGACCCGGCCTGAAATCGCGTTCCCGGAAATTGAGCAGTAAACAATTTTTTTTCTTCGTTTGATATATAGATTTCAATATTATCAAAAACTGATGGGGGGAAATTGATAATGGATAAAAAAATTGCTATTATCTTCATATGTCTTACTCTTTTGGTTGCGTCGTGCAGGCGCGTTTTGGAGGAAGAACCGAAGGAGTCAATCAAACTGTTTCCGGTTGAGAAAGAGGGCAAGTTTGGCTATATCGACAAAAACGGAAACGTGGTCATCGAGCCGCAGTTTGATTCGGTCTGGGACTTTTCCGAAGGGCTGGGGCGGGTGTCGATTGAAGGCAAGTACGGCTTTATCGACGCGAAAGGCAAATACGTCATCAATCCGCAGTTCCCCTGGGCTTTTCCCTTTTCCCAAGGATTGGCGCCCGTAGAAATAAATGGAGAGTTTGGCTATATTGACAAAACAGGAAAAATGGTCATTAAAGACGATTTCGAATCCGCGTTGATGTTTTCCGAAGGGCTGGCCCCCGTGGAACTTGAGGGGAAGTGGGGCTATATTGACAAAACGGGTAAATACGTCATCAATCCTCAGTTCCTCTGGGCTTTTCCCTTTTCCGAAGGAATGGCGCGTATAGAGGTTGGCGGTAAGTATGGTTATATCGACAAAACAGGTAAGATAGTCATCAAGCCGCAGTTCGATTGGACATTGACAGTCTTCTCGGAAGCGCTGGCATCTATATGGATGGGCAGCAGGTATGGCTATATGAACAGAAGAGGCAGGTATGTCATTGATCCCCGGCTCGGTTTGGCGGGCGCCTTTTCCGAGGGACTGGCGTGCGTGAAGATTGACGGCAAGTATGGCTATATTGACAAGAAAGGTAAGTATGTAGTAAAACCGCGGTTCGTTTACGCTTTTGGCTTTTCCGAAGGTCTGGCGAGGGTAAACGTTGACGGTAAATGGGGCTATGTTGATAAGACGGGCAAGTTTGTCATTGAACCTCAATTCGATTTGACCGGTGACTTTTCCGAAGGTCTGGCGCATGTAAGAGTTGGCGGCAAATGGGGCTATATCGACAGAAAAGGCAAGTATGTTATCAACCCTCAGTTCGACTGGGCCTGGGGTGGCTTTTCCGGAGGCCTCGCCTCTGTAGAGGTTGGTGGCAAGCTGGGATATATCGACAAGCAAGGAAAGTATGTCTGGGAGCCCACAAAGTAAGCGAGCGGATTGCAAATTTTATGCCCGGGAAGTCAGGAATTTCAAAATGAAATTTATCTATCTATCTGTTCTACTTTGTTGTTTTACGGTAGGCTGTGTGGGGCCCGGACCTGAGAGAGGGATTGACATTTCTCAAAACATTGAACCTTCCTATGAGGAATCATTAGAGTGGAAACAATCCCTGGAAAAACTCCAAGCGCAATTTGGACTTGAACCGGGCGAATACGTAATCATAATTGATATTTCTGAACAAAAATTGCGTCTTGTTAAGGATGAAAAAATTGTTAAGATATATCCGGTCTCTACTTCTAAATACGGCGTGGGCAATAAGAGAGATAGTAATAAGACGCCTCCGGGAATTCATCGCATCGCTAAGAAAATAGGCGAAGGTGCTCCCAGCGGCGCCATATTTGAGTCTCGTATGGATACAGGGAAAATAGCAGAAATTTATAACGATAAGACAGAGGTTCAAGAAGACCTGGTGCTTACGCGCATTATGTGGTTAGAAGGGCTGGAGGCGGGAGTCAATAAAGGCAACGGAATCGACTCTTACGAGCGTTGTACTTATATTCACGGAACACAGGAAGAAGGATTAATCGGGGAACCGGCATCGCATGGTTGCATCAGGATGAAGAACGATGACGTGGTTGAGTTATTCGATTTGGTAACGATAACCACCCTGGTTGGAATTCAGGAATAGTATCCAAGTTACGTATGTAAAGACCTGCTCGACGGATGAGGCAATCTGGATATCAACCGCTGATCTCAACCTCCGCCTCAATCTCGACCGGGACGCCGAACGGCAACTCTGCCATACCCACAGCCGAGCGGGAGTGGAGTCCCCTTGCGGGCCCGTAAAGTTCAAGGATGAGGTCGGAGAAGCCATTGATTACCAGTGGCTGCTGGTTAAAGCCGGGCGCCGAGTTTACCATACCCAGCACTCTCAACCAGGTCTTTACCCGGTCCAGGTCGCCCAGTTCGCGCTTGAGGCTTCCCAGCATAGAGACTGCGGTTAGCCGCGCTGCCTGGTAGCCTTCCTCCAATGACAGGTCCGCGCCCACTTTGCCCAACGGATGCGCGATGGAGCCATCAGGGTTCTGAGGGCAGTGTCCCGAGACGTAGGCACGATTGCCGCTCACCTTAACCCACGGGATGGGTAATTTTACCCCCGGTGGGGTTTTTAATGGTTCCGGGAGGACGAGACCAAGTTTCTCCAGCTTTGTTTCAACCTTCAGGTTCCTGCTTTTTTCTGGTGACATGGGTACACTCCTTATTTGACTTGCGGTACGTTTCACGTCCCAGAATTATATAAATAAAAACCGCCCGATGCAAGTAAAAACCAGCGGCTGCCTGTCCTTTAATGCACACATTCAAGGAATCCCAACTTTCATGGACACTTAAAAGACCGTTAAACCCGACACTTGAGGCGGTTTCTTATTGCCTTTTGTGTTCAATTATACTGTTACTATGGTAGATATGGGCTATTTACCACCTTGTTGGTAGAGCAACGGTTTCGTAAACCGAAAAGAAAATCCCAAAACTTCTTGAGAAATCAAGGAGATTTGGGATTTTTTATTTTATGGGACTTTATCGGAATTTATCGGGTTTTGGCGGACTTTTGGTCAAAAAATGGTCAAAAATTTTAGACCTTTACTTAGGCAGTATTGAGCTAAGAAATAACTATAAGTCTATCAGTTTGAAATAGAGAATATATATTAAACTTACAAGTATTATATAAACTAATAGATAGAGAATTTTA
>CAYFRM010000060.1:0-22849 GCA_964345635.1 uncultured Clostridia bacterium | reverse complement strand
AATATATTCGAAGCGGGAATCCCTCTTCAGGTCTACAGTCCTATCTCTATAAGCCCAGATTACGTCCTCCACATTTTTTCTTTCCAGCTCGGGAAGAGTCTTGTAATGGTCGGGGTTTTCAATAATTACCTCGTGAGCCCCGATGCCGTTCATTTTATCGTACATTCCTTCACCAGCGCGATTCAAATCTCCTTCCACTTCCAGTGCGGGAAATTTATTGGAAACTACTCTTAACCACCATCCTTTGGTATTAGGTTTTGTTCCTGGCTCACGATAAGCCATTACCTCGGGGGGAGTCTTCTTTTCATTTCCCAAACAGAACGGACAGAACTTCTCGTCCGACTTCTCCTGGGGCTCGGTTCCAAAATCGGAAGGTCTCTTGGCTCGTTCGGTGGCAATGATAATCCAGCGACCGAGTACGGGGTCCTTTCTCAATTCAGGCATATAAACCTCCTGTTATGACTGAAGTCCTCCGATGAAATCGGAGGTTAAATGCGTCCCTCCCTTTCGGGAGGACTCCAATCTCGTTTCCCAAATTTAGCGCGATAGCTGGACGGAGTCTTTTCCCAGAAGCCTCGTCACTTCTTCCAGCAACTGGTCACTAAGTTTCACATGCGCTTTTGAATCTATATTTATGATTCTATTACGCGGGGAATACAGGCTAAACTTTACCCGGCAATCACCCTGATTTTTCACAAATAGTTCTTTCAATTTCTTTAAAGTTTTTTCTTCCAATCCGGCTGTGGATATCTTCAAAGTCATTTCGTGGATGAGAAGCTCCCGGGCACGGCCAAAAGGAATTACTTCCGAAGCCACTATTCTCGGTTTCTCTTCCCGCCAATTAAGCCTTCCTTTAACTATGACCATCTCATCCCCATGCAAGTATTTTCCTATCCCCTTCTCATAAGCGTCGGGAAAAACAATTACTTCCACCATTCCCGTCAAGTCCTCCAACTTGAAGATAGCCATCAATTGACCCCTCTTGGTCTTCTTCTTGTTCAGGGTACCTATTATTCCTCCTGTGCTCACCTGAGCTTCGGTTCTTGACTCGTACAGTCTATCTATTGAATGAGTTACGTAATTCTTCATCTCTTCGGCAAACCTCGCCAAAGGGTGACCCGTAACATAGAAACCCAAAACTTCTTTTTCGTAAGCCAGTAGTTTATTCTCTTGCCACTCCTTTGCGGAAGGCAACTCTTCTTCTTCTGCCGGAGTGGTATCGACTAGCTCCAGGAAAGAAGTCTGACCGCTCAGGCGTTCCTTCTGGGCGCGCGAAGCTTTCTCTAAAACCAAGTCCAATCCTTTAAATAATTGGGCTCTTGGCTGACCAAGCGAATCAAAACAGCCCGCCTTAATCAAGCTCTCGATTGCTCTTCTATTGACCAGCCTCGAGTCAACCCGGACGCAGAAATCGTACAGCGATGCAAACCTCTTTCCATCTTCCCGTCCATTTACAATAGAGTCTATGGCCCCCTGTCCCACATTCTTAATAGCCAAAAGGCCAAAGCGAATCTTTCCATTTTCCATCCTGAATTCCGAAAAGCTCTTCTCCACGCTGGGTGGCAACACAGTGATGCCCATTTGATGACACTCGGAAATATATTCCACGATTTTATCCGTATTGTCCATTTCGCTACTCAATAGAACCGTCATGTATTCCAGCGGATAATTTGCTTTCAGCCAGGCAGTCTGGTAAGCAAGGAGTGCATAGGCACTGGCGTGGGACTTGTTAAAACCGTATCCGCCAAATTTCACCATGGCATCGAATATCTTATTTGCTTTTCCCGGGGAGATTCCTTTCTTTCCTGCTCCTTTTATGAAGTTCTCGCGCTGTCTTTCGATTTCCGTGGGTATCTTCTTACCCATCGCCTGGCGCAAAACATCAGCCTGTTCCGGGGCAAAGCCCGCCAGTTCGGTCGCGATACGCATAACGTCTTCCTGATACAGGATTACGCCATACGTGTCCCTCAGAATTGGCTCAAGCGACGGATGTTCGTAGTCTATTTTCGCCCGCTTATGTTTTCTCGCCACAAACTCATCCACCATTCCGCTTCCGATAGGCCCGGGACGATAGAGCGCCACAAGGGCAATTATGTCGGAAAATTCTGTCGGTTTTAACTTTCTCAAAAGATCTCTCATCCCCGCGCTCTCCAGTTGAAACACTCCCGCAGACTTTGCCTGTGCTAAAAGTTTGTACGTTTTCCTGTTATCGAGTGGAATATCAGAAGGTTCCTTAGGGGCCTGTTTCGTTCTTTCGCTTATAAGCTTCAAAGCCTCATCAATCACCGTCAGCGTTCTCAATCCCAGAAAATCTATTTTCAAAAGACCCAATCTGATCAGGGCCGAATCTTCGTACTGAGTGGTAATCACGTTCTTACTGCTCTTCGCCAGGGGCGTATAATTAGCCATCTCCCCGGGGGTAATGACAATCCCCGCAGCGTGGACGCCTGTATGGCGTTTGATTCCTTCAATTTTCTGAGCCGTATCCAACAGCTTCTTCACCATTCCATCCGTATCGTATCGCCGCTTCAGTTCCGGCACCAGCTGTAAAGCACCCTGTATTGTCTCGCCAAAAGGAATCAACTTGGCAATTCCGTCTACCTCGGGCAAAGGAACGTTCAATACCCTGCCGGTATCCCTGACTACGGCCCTTGCCCACATAGTTCCGAAAGTTATGATCTGCGCCACATTCTTTTCTCCGTATTTGTCTTTCACATAATCGATAACCCTATCCCGCCCGTTATCGGCAAAATCGATATCCAGATCGGGCATGCTCTTCCTTCCCGGATTCAGGAATCTTTCAAATAGGAGACCATACTGTAACGGGTCGAGTTCCGTAATTCCCAGAAGATAGGCAACCAGACTACCGGCGCCGGACCCTCTACCGGGGCCTACCATTATCTCTTGACGTTTCTCATACTTTATTAAATCCCACACGATAAGAAAATAACTGGCAAAACCCATCTGGCTTATGACCGAGAGCTCATAGTCTAATCGCTTACGTATATCGGGGGTAACTTTCCTGTATCTCATCCGCAAGCCCTGTTCACAGAGGCTTCCTAAATAATCATTGTGGCTTTGCTTCCCGGGAACTTTGTAGTCGGGCAAATGCATAGTTTCAAAATCCAACTGCAGGCTACATTTTTCGGTAATCTCTATCGTGCTCCTTATCGCCTCCGGGATTTCCGCAAAAATTTGCTTCATCTCCCGGGGGGATTTAAAGTAGAATTCTTCCGTGGAAAACTTTAGATGCGAAGGGTCATCAAGCGTTTTGCCCGTGCCAATACAGAGAAGTATCTCCTGCGCATAGGCATCGGTCTTATCCACGTAATGACAATCGTTGGTAGCTACTAACGGAATTCCCATCTCTTTTCCCAGTTTTACCAGTTCGCCTGAGATTTTCTTCTGTTCACTGATTCCGTTATCTATCAGTTCAAGATAAAGATTATCTTTACCGAAAATGTCACCCAGGAAAGAAACCGTCTTCCCGGCCTTATCACAATCATCATTCAATATAGCCCGGGAAACCTCGCCTTTAAGACAACCGGTCAAACAGACCAATCCCCGGGAATATTCCGCGAGTACTTCTTTATCCACGCGGGGCCGGTAGTAGAAACCTTCAACATAACCGATACTCACCAGCCGCATCAAATTCTCATACCCGGTTTTGTCTTTTGCCAGGAGGATTAGATGACTCGCTGCCTCCGATATGCCGCTGCCTTCCTTAATATGACGGCTTTGGGGAGCAACGTAGATTTCGCAACCTATAATCGGCTTTATCCCGCTATTCACGCATGCCTGGTAAAAGTCGATTGCGCCAAACATATTTCCATGGTCGGTGATTCCCAGGGCGGGCATCCTGTACTGAGACGCTCGCTGAATAAGGCTCCCCGGGGCCCGGCGGTTATCCAGGATGCGACAGGCGCCGTCAAGAAGGCTGTATTCAGTATGTAAATGCAAATGTACGAAATCGGAATGTTCCATTTTCTTTTGGAGTCCGCCCGAAAGGGCGGAATAAACAAACCCCCGATGAAATCGGGGGATCCCACAATTTTTTTAGTACTCCTGCAAGGGAGGTATAAAAGCAAATCCTTCTCGCAAAGAGTCCAGCGTGGAAATCGGATCATCCTGCGATCCGAAGGTAGGCTAAAGAAGTTTATCAAATCGGCAGGCCTAAGTCAAGCGAAATGTTGAAAGGGGAAGTCTCAAATTATTCCGACGTGGTTACGTAAAGTTTCAAATAACGCTCTAAAAGAAACTTTTCTTCCCGGAGCCTTATCCTGATAACGAACACATATTTTTTGCCCGCGTATTGTTCTGTTCGGGGAAAGTTAAGATACATTTTTACTCTGGCTTTCTTCTTTTTTTCAAGACCAAAATCGACCTTGTCAAAAGTCAAAAAATCCGGGTTGGGGCAGTCCTCATATCCGTTTCTAACCTTCACCCCTGCTCTCTTTACCGAGATACTTCTTATCTCGTAAACGTGGCGATAACGACTGACATTTTTTACTTCCAGTACCTTGCGTATCATTTTTTTTATATCGTAAACTTCTCCTATTTTTACATTCTCCAATACCACCTCTTCGGGAAAAGCAACAAAGTCGTATCTCCCGGCAAACTCTCGAGACATATCCCTCTCTTTTCCGGAAATTTCAAGGAGAAGCCTGCTCTTCAGACCCAAAGCAATGGGTAGACTCCCTTTACCACCAGTGTGTGACCAGATATAGGCCTGATATTTCTTGCCCAGATATTTCTTATCCCTGGGAATAGTCACGATTACATCAGTCACTGCATTTTTTGACGGTTCCACAGAAAAGTAGTCCTTCTCCAGCTCTATCCAGGAAACGTCGGGGATAGGCTTATACCCTTCCTTCAATTCGCTTTTAGAAGGCATCAATACTTCCATTCTTAATTCAATCGAATTTTTGCTTTTATTTCTCACTCGCAATTGCCGATCGACTTTTTGCCCGATAGTATAGTACTTTCCGACACTCAAGTTTTTAACCACTACCTCGGTGAAAGGGGTCGATATTCCTCCTGTATTCCCGAACCGGACAAGACAAAAAAACAGAACCAGAGATAAAATGACTTTTTTCATTCCTTCTCCCGTTACTCGCTAATTTCCATTCTTTTCTTTGCCCGCTCAATAAGTCTCAACGATTGTCTGTGATCCGGATTCAATCGCAGAACCCTCTCAAATTCAGCAATCGCTGCCTCATATTCTCCTCTTTCGTAGTAGTCCATTCCCCGATAATAGTATCTCTTCATTTCCTCTGTCTTTTCTTCTTCACTCAGGGATGTCTCCGGAACGGCTCTCTCCCCCGGTGTGACTCTCTCCTCTTCGGACGTTACTTCTTTAAGTCCGCCAAAACGTAAGGTCACTGAGAAACGATGAGAACCGTAAGTCTCTCTTAACCCGAAAAGAGGATAAATGAAAGCATAATCTATTTGCAATGCAAGTACCTGGCAACTTCCTCCCAGAGAGAAACTCTTGAAGCCATTACTTCCGATATCTATCCCTCCCCGAACTCCCACTGATTTACCTGAGAGCCACTTTTCCGCGCCCGCGGAAACGTCAAGCTCCCCGTCTTTATAAGCGGCATCCAATGCGAAATTAATCAAACTAACCCTATCTCTATAGGCAACACCTATTCTGAGTCCCAGGGGGATCTTATTACTTTTATCTGCCAGGTCCATATCCGGCTGGATGATATCCGTGAGGGAAAGTCCGGAGAAGATATTGGCAGTAAGCTCATATAAAAGACCGAGATCGCCACTAAATCCTATCCGGGAATAACCTTTTTCCTGAAAAAGTGGATCGGACCTCGTGTATTGATTATTATCATAACGTTTGTACAGCAATTTTAGGTTCAGCCCCGCAGAAAGCGAACCGAACAAATTATTGCCATAGGAAAGAATAAAGATATCTTCTCGATAAAGACCCCTCAGCCCCAGATTTAGCCAGCCCACTCCTATTCCCCCCAATCTTTTCAGGGGGTGGGCGTATCCGATGAACGCATTCCCCAGGTCACTGCCGTCGTCCAGTCCCCAGTGGAGTTTTCCATAGCCGCTGGTGAACTCTTTCCGGGTTAGTCGACTCAATCCTGCAGGATTATAATAAAGGGAATGGACATCGTCAACCAGGCCAACAAAAGCGCTTCCCATTCCTACGGGGCGCGCTCCCGCGCCGAGCTCAGCAAAATCACCGTAAGAGACACCGGGCCGAAGACACAGGACCAGGGTCATTAACGCCATCAAAATGACTCTTCTGTTCATCCCTTCCATCTTTTTCCTGATTTGTAGCAGCAAAGCGCTGTAATTGCGAACGTAGTGAAGCAATCTCTCGACTGCCACGCTCCTTCCAGTCGCTCGCAGTGACACGATTATATACCCCAGCTATCGCTCTGCAGCTACATCCGTTTTGTTTCTATTTCGCGAGGACTATCGTGCCATTTATCGTTTTGCCTTCCACTTCTATCTGATAGATATATATGCCGCTGGGAACTATATTCCCCTGCTCGTCTTCCCCGTCCCAGGTGAACCTGTATTCCCCGCTTTCCACGATGTCAAGCTGTCTTACTACCGACCCCTTAACATCATAAATCCAGCAAACTATGCTACTCTCGTTAGCGTTTTCGTACTCAAAAGTCACCTCTTCATTACTACCGTCCCCATTGGGGGTAAACACGCGGGGGCGAGGATAGCCTTTGTTGAGTTTGAAACCCGAGGGACTGGAGAATCCCCAACTGCCCGCCCCACGCCCGGCCAGACTACTTTCTCCGGGAGGCGCCAAACCTTCCTGCGAGGTATTGAAGGCAAGCATCTCTCCCTCTCCTTCTCCTCCCTCTGAAAGCAGAGCAAAACTAAAAACGACAATAATACAAATCAAAAGTAGAAAGAAACGGAATCTCCCGTTTACTTTTCCCAATTTTCCCGTTTTGTAATTCATAATTTATTCTCCTTTTATAAGATTATACTCTTTTTACCACTTCTTTTGTTCTCTTAAACCTTCTTTGATAAGTCGTTTTAACTGGACCGGGTCTATCGGTTCAATTAAGTAATCGAATATCGCTTCTCTTGTCGACTGTTCAAGAGTTTCTAAATCGAGGGCGCTGAATCGGGTCATCATAATCACACAGGTCTTTTTACTCTTATTTTTCAATTCTGTTGCCAATTCAAGGCCGCTCATATCCGATAATTCCAGGTCTATCAGGGCAACATTGAAGAAATTCTCTTTAACTCTTTTTAGCGCTTCCGAACCGCTCGTGACCGCAATTATCTTGTACCCTTCTTCAGCCAATATATTTGAAATTGCTTCTTTATGGGCCGTTTCCCCATCCACCAAAAGCACTTTCTCCATCTGCCAAGAAGAGCCGACTCGTTTCTTTTGTGCCTGGACTTCTTCGATCACCCGCAACAACTTCTCCATATCCAGGAAAGGCTTGTACAGACAGGTATAAGCTCCCTTCTCCAACGATTTTCCCGCCAGTCCCTCCGAAGAGTAGCCCGTCATCATTACCACGCCTATATTGGGTTTAATCTCTTTAACCACTTCCAGCACTTCCATACCATCCATTCCCGGCATCCTTATATCCAAAAGTATGATATCAAAGTCACTCTTGCGGACAATATCGATTGCTTCATAGCCGTTCTTGGCTACAAATGCCCTGTAGTTTCTGTCAACCAGAATATCCCTCAGAGTCTCACGGTCTTCGCCCCTATCGTCGACTACAAGAATTAGAGGCCTTTCCAGTATAGATTCAATAGTGGCCACAAGTTTTTTCACATTGAAAGGTTTATCGACTACGGCATCAACTCCCGCCCCCACGGCCTCCCTTATTTCTTCCTTTATGCTTCCCGCAGTCATCATTATTATCGCGGCTGAAGGATGGAGATTCTTCACTTCCTTGAAGCTCTCCACGCCGCTTATCCCCGGCATTTTGAGGTCCATGAGAACGATATCGAAGTATTTCTTCTTTAAAAGTTCCAGCGCCTTAATTCCATCCTCTACCATAGTTACATTGTAGCCCTTACTCTCAAAAATATCTCCCAGGGTTTCCAGAAGATCGATTTCGTCATCTACAATGAGTATATTCGTCTTCTTCATTCTTTCCTCCCGTATGCAGCGACAGCTATTCTTCTTCTTTTTTCTTTACTTTTTTCTTTTCTTCCCGGTATTCATCAATTATGCTGAAAAGTTTCTTCATATCAAAAGGTTTATAAAGAAATGCAAGAGCACCTTCTCTCAGTGCCTTCCCCACAAACTCGTCCATTGAATAAGCACTCATCATTATTACCCCTGTTTCCGGATTCATCTCCTTAATCCATTCCAAAGTCTTAATGCCATCCATCCTGGGCATTTTTACATCGAGAAGTATTATGTCAAAATTTGCCTGGGGAACCATATTCAGTGCTTCGTACCCGTCGCCTGCGGTGACTACGCGGTATCCTTTGTTAATCAGGATGTCCCTCAAAGTCTCCCTGTCTTCCACAAGGTCATCCACAACCATAATCAGGGTTTTTCCTAAAGCCCCCTCAATTGTCTGAAAGAGCTTTCTCATATTAAAAGGTTTGTAAATAACTGCATAAGCTCCTTCCTCAACCGCCTGCCGCAACAATTCCTCTACCGAATACCCGGTCATCATTATCACTACCGCAGAGGGGCAAATCTTCTTTATTTCCCTGAACGTTTCTAAACCGTTCATGCCCGGCATTTTAACATCCATGAGAATAATATCAAAGAACTTCTTCTTCGCAAATTCTATGGCCTTATACCCATCCTCGGCCAGGGTGACAACATAACCTCTATCTTCGAAAATATCGTCCAGAGTCCTTAAAGTCTCAACCTCATCATCCACGATTAACAGATTAATCTTTTTAGGCATTTTTCCTCCCCTATTCCTGAATTTTCCTTATAAAATAGGATTAATTGGAATCGTTACTCTCCGTAAATCTCTATTCTATTTCCACCTTTACTTTTCGCCTTATACATTGTTTCATCAGCGCGCTTTATTAAGATATCGAGATCGCTTTTAAGGTCATACTGAGCAATACCTATACTCAAGGTTGTCTCATTGAAATCGCATTTCTCAAAGGATTTTCTAATCCTCTCTGCCACTATTTTTGCGTCTTTTTGGGATGTTTCCGGCAGAATCACAGTAAATTCGTCACCCCCGTAGCGAAACCCCCAATCCACTTCCCTGATCTCCTCGGAAACTATTCTTCCCACTCTTTCCAGCACTATATTTCCCGCCAGGTGACCACGCGTATCATTGTAGGATTTGAAATGGTCCACATCAAACATCAATAAAGAAAGGGGAAGCTTGTAGCGTTTGGCCCTGGCGGTCATCTCCGAGAGTTTTTCGTAAAAATGTCTGCGGTTATATATTCCCGTTAAGTCATCGGTAATTGAGAGTTCCTCTAACCTTCTGTTTGCTCTTTTCAACATATTTTCCGCTTCCATCTTATCCCAGCTGAGTCTTTGTTCGCGCAGGGCGCTCTTTATCGTCCACTTAAGTTGTCCGGGGTCACGCCCCCCGCCTTTAACCACGTAACTATAAATCTCTTCTCTCATTTCAATAGCTTTCAAGGCCGTTTCCAAAGAAGCGTGTCCCGTAACCAGTATAATATAAGTGTTCTTGTCCATTGCCTTGATTTTTTTGGCCAGCTCCAATCCGTTGATATCGGCCAGTCTGAAATCAACCAGAGCCACATTGAAGAATCTTTTCTTACATTCCTCAATTGAAGCCGTTCCTGTTTCCGCCTGGGAAACTTTATAACCCTCATCCTCAAGGATATCAGCTACTGTTTCTCTGTAATTTGGGTCGTCATCCACTAACAATATCTCAACCTGTTCTTCTCTCCTGAATTTCTTGCCCAGGTCGCGAACTTTCTGGATAGCTTCTAACATCTTTTCCACATCGATCGGCTTGAACAGGCAGGTGTAAGCGCCCTTTCTGAGAGATTCCTCCACGAATTCTTCCATAGAATAAGCAGTCATCATTATTATACCCGCTTCCGGTCTAAATTCTTTAATCCTTTCCATAGTCTGGATGCCATTCAACCCGGGCATTTTTATGTCCAAAAGAATTACATCGAAGTTGCCTTTTTCCGAAAACCCCACCGCTTCATATCCGTCTTTCGCCAGTACAGTCCTGTATCCTCTCTGGGCCAATATATCCCTTAGAGTCTCGCGATCCTCTATTCTGTCATCCACAATAAGAATCAGCGGTTTTTTCAAAGCTTCGTCGACAGTTTTTATTACTTTTTTTACGTTGAACGGCTTATAAATGATAGTATAGGCCCCTTCTTCTATGGCCTTTTTCACCAATTCCTCTTTGCTATCCCCGGTCATCATTATTACAGTGGCAGTGGGAATGATTCTCTTCACTTCTTTGTAGGTCTCCAGGCCGTCTATGCCCGGCATTCTTATATCCATAAGAACAACATCAAAATATCTCCTCTTCACTAATTTAATTGCTCTGTGCCCATTTTCTACCATAGCCACGTTATATCCTTTATTTTCAAAAACGTCGCCTATCGTTTCCAATATGCTTATGTCATCGTCCACAATCAAGAGATTAACCGTTCTGGCCATTCCTTTCCTCCTTCTTGAGCGGCTGGGCGCCACTTGCGCTTTCCTATTCCGCTTTTCATTTAGCCAGCGGCAAACTAACAACGAAAGTAGTTCCCTGTCCCACTCTGCTTCTCACTCTAATTTTTCCTTTATGTCTATCCAGAATTCTCTGAACTGCTGCCAATCCCAGCCCGGTTCCTTTCGTCTTGGTACTAAAGAAAGGAGTAAACAATTTCTTCATATTCTCGGGAGAAATTCCGCACCCGGTGTCAGCAATCTCCACCTGGGCCATCTCCTCTTCGATGTAACTGCGGATTCTAAGAGCGCCTCCTTCCGGCATGGCCTGCCAGGCGTTATTAAACAGGTTTATGAACACCTGGCGAATCTCATCCGGGTTTATAAGGGCGGGAGGAAGCTCCAAAAAGAGGTCTATCTCCACCTTTACTGTTTCCGGAATGGAGACAGCCGAAAGCGAATCCTCGATTATTTTATTAAGATCCAGGGGCTGGGCCATCGGCGGCCTGGTGCGGGAAAAGCCCAATAGGTCACTGACAATTTTGTTGGAAGCAGTAACCTCCTTCTCGATAATTCCGATATGTTTTTGAATCTTGGGATCCAGTTCTTTTCCAGAAGACATTTCAAGCTTTGTTCTGATATAGTAGACTGCATTGTTTATCACTCCCAGAGGATTGCGAATTTCGTGACCCACTACCGAAGCCATCTGGCCCACCGCGGCCAACTTTTCACGAAGAACCAATTGCTCCTGAAACTCTTTCAATTTTTTAACCATAAAATTGAACGTATTCGCCAGAGTAAAAATTTCGTCGCGCGTGTTAACTTTTACCTCGGAACTGAAATCGCCCTCTCCCAACTTTTCCGCTCCCGCTATCAGTTCCAGAATCGGACGGCTCAGGCTCTTTGCCAAGTAGAAGGCAATGAAGACCGAAACTAAAATGCTAAGTAGTATCCACAAGACAGCATTCACTTTCATACGGGCTATGGAATCGTAAGCTTCTTCCTTACTTTGCCGCATAATTACTCCCCAATCCAAGCTTTCTGCCCAGGCATACGCTCCTACCATTCCCGCCTTGTTCTCGGTGCGCAATCCTTCACTGGAAACGTCCATTCCCACGGGTTTGCCAAATTCAGCCAAAGCTTGCCCGACAATAGGAAGTTCGGTCACCTTCTCAAAATTCTTCGCTCTTTCCAATTCCGGGTGAAAAATCGTTTTGCCTTCGCTATCTATCAGAAAAGCGAATCCCGTCTTTCCGATCTTAATGCCATCAATCTTTCGCCAGAGATTACTCAAAGTGGCCGTAACAAAAACGTATTCATACTCAGCCTCAAGAGGATAAACCACATTTATTCTTGGCAAGTCGCCCTGATAATAAATGTTTCCCAGCTGGGGAATCCCTGTCTTTTTGGCCTGGAGAAAAGCCGTATCCTTGCTTCTACTGATTAGCCGGGAAGACTCCCGCGTGAAGCTTGGATGGTGCACCTTAATCACCTCATCACCCTTCCCGTTCAGCACGGAGATGAGAATGAAATCCTCGTGACGGGAAACAACGGAAAGCAGAACCTTCATTTTCTCCTGCCAGGACATTTTGGGGAATTTCTCAAAAGCCAGAACAAAAGCCAAATCTAAATTCAATCCCGAGACATAGCCATCAATATCTTCTGCTATGGCTTGCGCCAGTTTGGTGTGAGTCTCCAGAACGGAGACTTCCAGAGCCTGGCGGTTAATATTAATCATCCTAATTCCCTGAATGAGTAAAGGCACGACTACCAGAAGTATCATAATCAAGGCGAACTTGTGAAATAATCTGACCTTTTTTATCATCTACATCCTCCCTTTCGCTTGCGCTAAAGCGCAAGCTTAGGCTGCAATCTGATTGCTCTATGTGCTGAAGCACATAGCTTCCCACTTCCACTATTTGAGGGAAACTATGTCAATTTCTATCCTGCGATTAAATGCCCGATGCTCCTCTGTATCGTTGGCATAGAGTGGTTTATACTCTCCGTAGCCTATTGCCGAAAGTCTCGTGGGATCTATTCCCTGTCCAACAAAATAGCGAATCACGCTGAAAGCCCTGGCTGCTGAGAGTTCCCAGTTGGAACGGAATTCTCCGCTCACAATGGGTCTATCATCTGTATGTCCTCCCACCACTATTTCATTGGGCATATCCTTAATTACTCTCGCCACTGCACTCAAAACAGAAATTATTTCCGGCTTAAGTTCGTCTCTCCCCAGATCGAAAATAACAGGATTGCGAAATATTACTTTTATTCCTTCTTTGTCTATTTTTACATTAGCGAACTTCTTTAAGCGTTTCTCACCAATGAGTCCATCCATCTTCTCTGCCACTTCTCTCTCCCTCGCCTCACGAACTACTCTTTCCATATAATCCTTGTTCACCTCACCGCCTACATCTTTCTGAAGCGACTGGACCACTGTTTCAAACCTTACTCCGCCTACGACAAAGGAGAAAGCATATAGAACGAGGAAGAAAATCATCAAAATGGTCATCAGATTGCCGTAAGGGATAACCCACGCCGAAGCCTGTGGCGTAACATCCTCTGCAATCTCTACTGACTGTCTGTCTCTATCTACCATAATTCTTTTCCCTCTTTTTCACCCCGCTACTTGTCGGGATACCTTTTACGGTGCCGTTATGGAATACGGACAATGTTGATTTCTATCCTGCGATTCTTAGCCCGATTCTCTTCAGTATCATTGGGATAAAGCGGCCTGTATTCACCGTAGCCGACTGCCGATAGTCTCTCGGGCGCTATATTCTCCTTTTCGATAAAGTATCTAATTACGCTGAAGGCGCGAGCGGTGGAAAGCTCCCAGTTAGAGCGGAATTTATCCCCGATTATCGGGCGGTCATCAGTGTGTCCCTCTACTAGAACAGCATTTGGTATATCTCCAAGAAGCCTTGCTACTTGACGAAGAACCGCGATAGCCGAGGGTTTCAATTCGCTTTCACCCAGATCGAAGAGAACGGGATTGGCTAACATTATTTTAACCCTCTGCTCACTCACCTTTACGGTGGCGAAACTGCGAAGCCTCCTCTCCTCTACGTAGTTTAACATTCTTTTGATAGCGTCTTCTTCCTTTTTTACAAATATTTCTTCTTCCCTGCTGAATTCTACACGTATGGATTTATAGATTGTCTTTTGCAGCTCGCTAGCCATCCTGCTGGTTCCAAATAACATGAGAAAGAAGAGCATCAAATTGGTCATTAGATCGGAATATATAGTCAGCCAGATAGGGCTTCTCCCTCTCCGTCTTTCTGTTCTTTCTTTAGTTCTTAGACCCATTTTAGCGCCTCTTGATTTGTGGGTTCGATGAATCGAACCCCCACAAGTACTGTAGGGGCTCAATTTATTGAGCCCGCTCCTTCTAAACCCTTCTGCGTAACCTGTAGGCAAGAAATGCCTGCAGTTTCCTCTCTACAATCAGGGGAATCTCGCCCTTCTGAAGGGATAGGATTCCCTCAATCATTACTTCCTTAATCAATAGTTCTTCTTCGCTACGAGCGTTTAGTTTCCCGGCTATGGGAAGGAAAATAAAGTTCGTTCCGAAAATCCCGTAGAAAGTTGTGGTTACCGCAATCGCCATGGAAGCAGCCATAGTTTTGGGGTCGGCTAAATTCCTCAGGACCTGGACAACCCCGATAAGCGTCCCCAGAAGTCCAAATATCGGAGCATAGGTTCCCATCGTGCGGAAAATGCCGCTAACCTGCTGATGTCTCCTCCGGGTAAAGATGATCTCCTTGTCCAGGTTTTCGCGAATCATCTCCGGATCCAGATTGTCAACTATCATCTGAATCCCGTCAATGAGAAAGTTATCCTTTAGATTATGGATTTCGTTTGCCAGAATCCCAACCCCTCCCCTTCTTGCCACTTCAGCCAACCTGACCAGAGTCGTAATTGCCTCGGATGCAGTATATCTCTTCGAAGGAAACAGAACCAGTTTCAATGCCCGGGGAGCCTGCCTGATAATCCTAAAAGGATAAGTAATCAAAGTGGAAGCAAACGTGCCTCCAAAAACCAGAATGGCTGCGCTCAAATTGAACAGAAGTGACGTAATTTGGCCGCGCGCCATGACGTAATAGACCGCTCCACATCCGATAATAAGGCCAAGAATAGTCATTAAATCCATACCTGCACCTCCGTAATTAAGTAGAAATAAATCCCATTCTAATCAAAATCGACGTAAACTGCGCCGGTTATCTTCCTCTCACTCCCGCAACCGGTGTCCGCGTAGCGGGTACCCTGGCCGTTCTCTTTTTCGCTGATGAACGCTGATACCACCAGAAACCGGCTATTAGCATTGCTGCAATCACTGCCACTGCTATCCAGACAGTCTTTGTCTTCAGTTTTTCTCCTCGTGAGAGATTCGCGGAATTAGAAGGAGGAGCTGAGGCGTTTTCTTCTTCTGGAGCACCAACCGCCCGCCCGGCAACCTCCCCTGTTCCTTTTTCCATTACACCGGGCTCACCTAGATTTTTGGCTACGCCGGGAGCTTCGAAAGTGATCTTCTCTTCCCTCTGCAATCCCCGCACTACCCCCACAATTCTCCGCTGGGCCTCTTCTATCTTCTGCTTGCCCGCAGGCTTACCCAGCTCCATTTCCTGCCTGAGCATTGCTTGAGCGCCCTCAGAAAGTTTGCCCATAATCCTGGACTTAAACTGTTCCGGGCTTCCCCTCAAGGCTAATGAAACTGCCCCCAGGCCAACCGTTCTCAAAACTGTCTGAAAGCTTAAGTTATCGAGATTGGCAACGTCTTCGAACGTGACAATCTGTTTCCTGACCTTTTCTGCCAGTTCCGGCTCCTTCTCCTTTAAAGACTGTAATATTTCCTCCCTGGTAGCACTGTCTGCTTCGTCAACTATCTGCACCAACTGTTCCGTCCCACCAACGATATAATCAATCCTTCCTTTGATATCCGCTTCCATTGCATCTACCACTTCCGGGGGCAATCCTCTCACCCTGGCAAGTTTCTCTGTAACCGTACCTCTAAGGCTGCGAGAAAGAGTAGCCATTACCTGGGTAGCTTCCCGGGGTGTCAAGTAGGAGACAACCACAGAAATAGTCTCTGCCGATTCATCTTTTAACAAGTAGAGCAGATGTTTTATGTTTTCCTGATTGATGAAGTCGAAAGGACGATGAGGCTTTTCTTCTTTTTTCTCATCAGTCTTTTCTTCTGCTTTCCCGGGAGCGCCCAGTTCAATGGTGGGAGCCGGACCAAGAACCTGGGCGGGTGCAACCGGAGCCGGCCTTGACCTGATTGTCTGGAAGATACCGGCAAGCCCTTTAAGCAGCATTCTCACAGGGAAAATCAGAACCAGAAGTGCCACTACGGCAAATAGTGCCCAGTACAACGGATTGACTTTTATGGTGGACCAGACAATGCGGGATGGCTCGCTAAAACGCTGTTTCTTTATTATCAGTTGATCTCCCCGCGCCGCATCCAGACCCAGTATCTCGGTAGCCACTCCCCTAACTGTTTCAATCAATGTGTCCTTTATCTTCTCGTCAAGAATAATGGTTACTACCACTCTTCTCACAAAAGATTTCGGAAGCACTACTACCTTCTGGTATTCTCTTTTCATTTCCCCACCAGGGAGTAATGTCTCCGGCCCCACACCCTTCTCTTCCCCCAGCTTCTCTCTCACCGGGACTCCCGGAAGAACAAATTTCTTCTCCTTAGAGGATAGCTCCCCCGGTTTCTTCTCCTGAACCCACGTTTCCCGGGATACTTCCGTAGCTTCGGTTTCCGGCTCCACATTAACGATCACTATGAACCTATCCGTGCCCAGTATCTTTTCCAAAAGCCCTTTGAGCCTGTCCTCGAAACTTCTCTCTAAAGCTATTTTCTGCTCGATGACGGAAGCAAAGTCAACCGCAAAGGCGCAGGCAGTAATCAAAACTACCAGAATAAGCGGAATCCAAAAGCGTTTTCTCAAAATGAATTTTTTCATTTCCTACCTCCATAAGAAGCAGAAACCATAAACTGTTTTTCTCCCAGAGGGCCCAAACTTTTCTTCCCTTTAGTCCCGACCCATCGGGAAACTACGTTCCCGTTTCCTTAACAGTCTACTTCCTGCTTTATTATAGTATAATTTATCAAAATTGTCATTGCCAAATTTATGATATTCGCTAATCTATCACTTTTTCGCTTTCTCCCTTGCTTCCTTAATCAACCGCTGCGCTTGTAGATGGATCGGCTCTAGCCGCAGTACTTTCTCAAACTCAGCTATAGCTTTGTCATACTCGCCGTTCTGGAAGTATGCGAGCCCGGCGTTATAATACCCGTCCATCATCCTCTTCCTCCCTTCCTGAGCAGTCAGCCATATTTTCTCCTCTATCCTTTTCATTAAATCGATCGACTGTTTGTGTTTCGGTTCCAGCTTCAATACCCCTTCCAGCTCAACCATCGCCTCTTCCCACCGACGCTTCTTATAATGTGCCACCGCCCTGGTGTAATGTTTTTTCATTCTTTTTATCTTCTTCTCTCTGGCTTTGGCGATTCTCTTCTTCGCCTCTTCTCTGAGACCCTCTAATTCCGCCTCATCGCTGCGTACTTTAACTACTTCTTCCCACTTGGCGATGGCTCCATTATAGTCGCCCTGCTTGTAATCGCTTAGGGCTTCTGAGAATTTTTGCTCCATTTCATCTTTTATTGATATTACCTTTTCCCCGGAAGGAACTTTTGCCTGGGAAGGAAGAATCGGCCCGGGAACCTTGGTTTCCTTCTTTTCTGTTTCAACCTTTTCTTTCTTTTTCTCCTTTTCCTTTTCAAGTTCTCCCAGTTCTTTTTCCAGGCCGGAAACATCGATTCCCAAAGGCTTGAATCTATCTATAACCGACCGGAGAAGTTCCATCTTGCCTGCCGTATCGAGATTCTTCTCTACCCGGCGATAATACTCCAGCGATTTCTCGAACTCTTTTTTCGTCTCTTCTCTTCGGGAAGGAACTTTCGGCTTTTGCTTCGGCGGGATGATCCCTTCCTTTCTCAGAGACTCGAGCACTTCTTTGTTCTCAGGCTCTATCTCCAGAACCCTCAACCAGAGTTCCTTCGCCTTTTCTTTCTGCCCGATAACATAGTAAGCCGAGCCTAGCCGGGAAAGAGCCAGCGTATTGTCGGGTTCAAGCTCAAGGACTTCCTGGCATTCGACGATTGCCAGGTCACTTCTATCTTCATAGAGATAGTTAAGCGCCCGATACATCTTTTGCTCCACAAGCGTCATTCCTTCACTTATCTTCTCCTGTTCGGCTATGGCTGGATACTCTCTCTTCACTATGTTTAATAATCTTGGTATCTCTTTATTCCTGGGAGCCTGCTCGAAAGCGTACTGGAGAGTACTTATTGCTTTCCTGGGTTTGTCCTCGATATAGTAACTTATGCCCGTTCTAATAAGCTCGGCTTCCTTTTCCAGACCCGTCTCCTTGGAGATTACGTCCACAATTGAAGAGACTTTCTTGAAGAGGTTCTGTATTTCAGGTCTCTTGGGATCAAGTTCCACGGCAAACCTCAGTCTACCCAGCGCTTCACTGTACAATCCATTCCTATAAACTTCTATTGCTTCCCTGTAGTAATTCCTGGCAAGTTCTATTTTTCTTCTCTCCTCGATCATCTTGGCTTCTTTCTCTTTAATTTTTGCCAGTTCCTCTTTGGCTGCCCTTTCCGCCGCAATCTCCGCCAGTCTCTTTTCTCTGGCTTTCTTCTTTTCTTCTTTTTCGGGAGCAAAGCGGAGGGTCAAAGATATGCGGTGGGAACCATAAGTATCCCTTATGCCGGAAAGCGGATAAAGGAAAGCATAATCAAGCTGGAACAAGTATTTGGTGTAACTTGCCCCCAGAGCGAGGTTACTGAAGCTTCTACTTCCCACGCCAAGACCGGCTCTCAATGCAAGAGTCCGGCGGGAGAACCATTTTTCCACGCCGCTATAAACGTTAACGTCCCCGTTTCTGAATGTCGTGTCAAAGGCAAAAGTTAGAAAGTCACTATTGTATAAAAAGCCCGATTTCACTCCCAGGGGAACTTTGCTCTTATTGTTTTTTAGGTCCATACAGGGTTGATTAATGTCTATGAGGGAAAGACCGACGGAATACTCCCGGTTGAATTTATACAGAAATCCCAAATCGGTGCTGAATCCTGTCTTGGAATATCCCTCGCTAAAGACAGGGTCTCGCTCACCGGTAACGCCAGGGCCACCGTCAATAAGAGCATTCTCGGTGTAGGTAGTCTTGCCATATTTCTTACTTAGCAACTTCAAATTTAGCCCCGCCAGAAGTCTCTTATTAAGCCTGTTGCCGTAAGAGAGGATGAAACTATTCTCTCTATACAGACCCTGCAGGCCAAAATTGACCCACCCTGCGCCCAGCGTTCCCCAGTGGTACAGGGGATGGGCGTAGCCGATAAATCCACTGCCCAGATTACTCCCGTCATCCAGACCCCAGTAGAGTTTCCCGTAGCCACTGGTAAACTGGCACTCGTCCAGTTGAGCCAGACCCGCCGGGTTATAATAGATGGCATTAACGTCATCAGCCAGGGCGGTGTAGGCATTTCCCATCCCGATGGGCCGTGCCCCCGCACCCAAATCCTCAAAGTCGGCCCAACAGTTGACCCGGACGCATACCAGAATAGCGCCCACCAGAATTATCCTTGTAATCATTTTAATCAACTTATTCATTTTCTGTTTCCTCCTATATTACCTTATTTTTATCTCTCTTGCCATATCTCATTTACAACCTCAAGTGTCAATCTATAAAAACCATCGAAAATTTTACCAAGAAAACCAAGAACAATTTTTTCACTAACGCGACGGGATTTGGTGTAGCGAGCATTAGAATTTTTAGCCAAAAATCGAAGATTAGAGTTTAGCCGAAACTGACCGAAGGGAATTTCGGTAAACTCCCGAGATTTTTGGCGGTGCTCGCAGAGCAAAAAATTGTCAGCGAGCGAACCAAGTCCCAAGCATGCATTTCCATTATTTTGCCAGAATAACCGTTCCATTGATAACCTTCCCTTCTCCTTCTAACTGATATATGTAAACGCCGCTGGAAGCAACACTGCCTTTATCATCCTTACCGTCCCAGGCGAAGGACGTCTCTGATTGACCGATGTCGAGTTGACGCACCAGGGCGCCTCTGATATCGAAGATTCTGCATACGATACCTTTCTCATTGGGATTGGCATACTCGAAGTTGACCACATCATTCAATCCGTCATTATTGGGCGTGAAGATTCTCGGATACACTTTATTCAGACTGAATTCGGTAGCGGCAGGCGCTTGTTTAATCTTATACCTGCCCAACTTCTTCATCTTTATCGTAATTACCTGCTCATCCGTATCTACCCTGGCGCCAAGCTTCACCCACTCAATTCCATTGAACCAGAATAGCGCCAGATTTCTTCCCGCCTGACTCGCCTTTATATTAGTCCCCTTAACAGCTCCCAGACCGTCCACTTCGTAAGACAGACCTATGGATGCTTTCGGCTTGGCAAAGGAGAAGCTCTCAATTTCCTCAAGGGTCTCATTACCATAGCCTTTGAAGGCGCTGAATTCGTAACAACTTATGACTTTATCCTTGTTCTCTTCTTCGGGAACTTCCTCCACGGTTATATTCAGGTCATCGCCATAAGAACCGGACTCCTCGTACAATATATCTGTCAGTTCCTCAGGAATGATTACTCTCGCCTGTATATTCTCTGCCAGTGCAATTACGTTTACTCTTTCATCCTGTGCCATTATAATCATCGAATCGCCGCTCTCCACGCCATTAGAATCGGCCGCTCTGACTTTGTAGTAATATGTCTTGCCAGTAATATTCTCTGTCTCGGTCCAGGTCAATATCGATTTAGCCACGGTCGTTGCCGGGTCGACACTGAATCCTGCAAGAGAAGTAGAGCGATATACTCTATATTCTCCTAAATCAACGCAAGGTGAGCCGTCTTCATTTCTCGTTACCGTTTTCCAATCAATCTTTATATGCGTACCACTATCAACCAATGTTCCCTTGACGCCACACGGTTCTCTCGGTCTCAAGCTCGGGCGAGCACTAACCTCATCTGAAGCATTGCTAACATTATCCGCCTGGTCCACAGCCCTGAGCACGTAATAGTAAGTCACCTCATTGGTTAATCCTGTATCAACATACTTTGCCGTGGGATGAGTCACGGTAGCTATGGCGACATCATACGAGCCGCTGGTCGTGCTACGATAGACCCAGTACGACTTCATATCCGGCTCAGTATTCGGCGTCCATGTAAGCGTAACCTTCTTATTTCCGGCTTCAGCCACCAGACCAGTAGGTGCAGCCGGCGGAGCATCAGCAGCCACCTGCGCCCACGCCGTCGCTCCATTAGACAAACCGGACCAGTTGCTTTCCTCATCTGCAGTCCATAATCTGAAGTAGTACGTAGTGCCAGGAACCAACCCATCAGTCTGGTCAACAATGCGAGATTGTGGATCTCCCGGATTAACCGAATACGAGAGGTTATCAATTTGAGCATCAGTAGTGCTCCAGGAAACCGTGTAGTTGGAAGAGAACTGGATTCTGTACTCGCCTCCACTTATCGGGCCGCTCCATCCGTCATCACCCGGAGCCGTCCATGTCAGGCGAATCTCTCCCTCTCCGGTCCATGTCTCAGCGACCAAATCGGTAACCGCCGCCGGCGCCGTCGTATCCGCCCTGGGCATTGCGCTTGCCACATTATTGTCCGACGCTTCATTATTTGCATCATCAGTAGCACGGATAGCAATGTAATAAGTGGTTCCTAGCGTCAACCCAGCCAGCCAGTGCGTATTATCCCACACTGTTGGAGCAAGAGCCGCCCAACCTTGTACATATGTATAGGCAGCCTGCTCCCACCAGCTTGTTGTACTACCACCCAATTCCGCAACGCTCCGGGTATCATACTTTACAGTGTAGGGCCAACCACTCAGCTGATTATTCCATCCATCATCACCGGGCGTAGTCCAGGCCAAATCGATATCTCCCATCTGCGTCCCAGGTGTCGCCACCAAATCCGTAATCGATGCAGGTGGGCCTAAATCGACGGTAACCGACATTCCGACGGTGCCTGAAGTGGCAGCCAAAATAGGCAAAGATATCCCTACCATCAGTAAGATGGTCATGGCAACAATATGGAAGATATGTACTTGCGTTTTTCTACCTTCCATAGATTCCACCTAACCCCCGTCGAAGATTTTTAATACGTTGTGTCTTCTCCTTTAAATTTTTTCCTGTTATCTCAGAGTCTTTCGAGAACATCGTATTTACCTCTTTCAAGAAACCTTCCTAACCAATATCACATATATGAAGAATATTCTTTATTTCCTGTTTTTGTTAAGCTTAATCCTTTACTTGTCTCGCTCGCAAAGATAATTCCATCTTAGAGTTTACCTTCAAATTTCTCTCGCTTTACTTTTTCTCATCCCTATAATACACACTCTTTTCCAGAAACTAACAGATAACGCTTCCCGCATATACCGATATTCTGCTCCTTTCTTTACAAGCCGTTCTCTTATTAAGACCACCCTTGACTAGTTAGGACCGATTACGCCTGTACACCATAACCAGAAATGGAATTCACCCTGTTGTCCGGTAATCTTTCCTGAATATGCCTGGACCTCTCCTGTAATAGCAATACCTGGGCTTTGCTCTTCTTTCACAGAAAGCTATCCCTTTGCTATTACAATCTTCTGAACAGGCCATCAACCAAACTCAAGCCACCTGCTCCTTACCCCTGGATAGCATAGACAGTCACTGTGATCCACTGCTCGCTAGTCAGGTCTGTTCCCGAAGGCGCATCAAACCTGAACCACAGCTTCCTCACCGCATTCTCCGTGCAGTCATAACCCTTAACTGTGGCGCCCTCGCCACTTATGGCGTAAACGTCTGCAGTGGCTGTGGTCTCGCCGGAAGCCAGCACTATGTCATCACTAGTGGAAAAATCACCAGTTACCAGAGAAGTGTTCGATGTAAATAGACCCAGCAGCCGAAACTCGTTCCAGTCAACAGACCCCGCTGTCTCCTCCACTGTCCAGGTCGCTGGCTTGGCAGTAATCCTTAACCTGTAGTCGTTCAGTGCACTCCCATCATTGGTCACCGTACACCCACTATCGCTCACATCGCTAGTCCCTGTATTGACATTACCAAACGCTAACGGCTCATCTGTCACGATAAGCGATACGCTCACCACTACTGTCACGCTCATACCGCAGGTGTCCTCTGTCAATGCCTCTGCCTGGGATA
>CAYFRM010000059.1:0-9305 GCA_964345635.1 uncultured Clostridia bacterium | reverse complement strand
TCGATTTTAGTTCTTTCCTTTTTTTTCCAGGGTGACCGCGTTTTTGCTTCTGAGAAACGAAATATATTTTCTAGATTTGGTAGAGACTTCCAGTATATCTTTACCAGTCCTCTCCGATTAGGTAAGTCCGATGTTCTTCCCCTCTCAGCAATTCTCCTGGGCACTTGCGGATTGATGGTTGTGGACGAAGACATCAGGGACTCGGTTCGGAATTCTGGCAGTAATAGCTGGGATGAAATATTTTCCTTCTCCAAGCAGTTTGGGGATGGCAGAGTAACTCTTCCTATTGCCGGGATTTTCTATCTGGCGGGTAAAATTTTTGATGATGAGAAATCTGAAGACGTGGGGATTTCGGCTCTGGAATCCTTTATTTTTTCCGGACTTATATGTTCCAGTTTTAAATTCCTGGCGGGGAGGAGCAGGCCGTATCGTGAGGAAGGTAGCGGGAAATACTACGGGCCGACGTTTGACAATTCCAAGTCGTCCCTTCCCTCCGGTCATGCCACTGTAGCTTTTTCTCTCGCTTCGGTCATAGCTGCAGAATACGATATTCTTCTCGTCGATATAAGTGCTTATACAATAGCCGGCCTTACGGCAGCCTCCCGCGTTTATCATGATAAACATTGGACTTCGGACGTAGCTCTGGGAGCTGTCATTGGGACCCTGGTGGGACGGGCGGTAGTCTATCAAAATAAGAAGGAGAACAAAGAGAAGACAGGGATATCGCCCTGGGCGGCAGTAACGGAGAGAGGTATTGAAGTGGGTTTGGCGCAGAAATTCTAAAATAGTAAAAGGGTAATTCGTTTATGATTAAGACTTTGCGGGATGTGGAACTATACGTTATTCTTTCTCCCCGGCCCGATATGGATTACTTAAAGATGGCCGAGGAAGCTCTCCGGGGAGGAGCTGACATGGTTCAGCTCAGGGTAAAAGACTGGATGGATAAAAAGACTATTGAGATCGGGGAGAAATTGAGGGAAATTACTGCTGACTACAATGTGCCCATGGTAGTAAATGACCGGTTAGATATTGCTTTAGCTCTGGGCGCCGACGGGGTCCATCTTGGTCAGCAAGATATGCCTTTGACTTTAGTCAGGAGACTTCTGATGTGGGAAGCTGCCGGAGCTTCGATTTATAAACGACAGAAACCGAAGCCACAAAAGGGTGGTCCTCTTCCCCAGAGGCGCTCTGTTACCCGTTTTATAGGCGTTTCCACTCATAATTTAAAGGAAGCCATCAAGGCAGAAAAAGAGGGAGCCGACTATATCAGTATCGGGCCCATCTTCCCCACGCCCTCCAAGCCCGAGTTAAAACAGATAGGGCTCAACCCGGTCCGGCAAGTAAAAAAGAAAGTGAACATACCCTTCTTTGCCATTGGCGGGATCGACCAGGATAATATCGGAGAAGTAATCCGTGCTGGCGCGGAAAGAGTGGCTGTTATCCATGCTGTAGCCAGGGCTAAAAACGTGAGAAAGGCTGCGCACGAAATGAAAAGAAGAATCAAACAAGCAAAGGGTTAAATTGATGACACAATTAGAATCGGCTAAGAAGAAAAAGATTACCAGTGAAATGAGAAGAGTTGCTCGCGACGAGAAATTAGCTCCGGAATATATACGTTCCCGTATCGCTGAAGGGACAGTCGTCATACCGGTTAACGTAAAACATCGCAAACTCAATAAGCTACGACTCGCAGGTATAGGGAAAGGTT
The DNA here is from genome assembly GCA_964345635.1 of uncultured Clostridia bacterium. Classification (GTDB taxonomy): domain Bacteria; phylum UBA6262; class WVXT01; order WVXT01; family WVXT01; genus WVXT01. The sequence goes on along the minus strand of CAYFRM010000059.1, from coordinate 7,597 downwards.
TAAGAACAAAAGTGAACGCTAACATCGGTTCTTCTCCGGATAGAGTCAATTTGGCGGAAGAGAAAAGTAAATTAGATGCAGTCATCAGGGCCGGAGCAGACACCGTGATGGACCTTTCCACAGGGGGAGATATTGGAAAGATAAGAAGAAAGATTCTGCAACGCTCCGTTGTACCCGTAGGCACTGTGCCTATCTACCAGGCCGCTTGCGAGATTGCTCGCAAAGGTAGAAAGATTAGCAAGATGGATATAGAAAATATTTTTAGCATAATCGAACAACAGGCTGAAGAAGGAATCGACTTTATGACCGTCCACTGCGGAGTTACCCGAAAAATTATCGAGACTTTGAGAAAAAGCGGGAGGATTACCGGAATTGTCAGCAGGGGCGGAGCCTTTCTGGCGCAATGGATAGTAGATAATAGAAGAGAGAATCCTCTGTATGAACAATTCGACAGGCTTCTGGATATTGCATATAAGTATGACGTTACTCTAAGCCTGGGAGACGGACTCAGACCGGGGTGCCTTGCTGATGCCACAGATAAAGTGCAGATTGCCGAGCTTTCTGTTCTGGGAAAACTGGCAAAAAGGGCAAGGGAAAGGAACGTTCAGGTGATTATAGAAGGACCCGGGCATGTTCCTTTGCATCAGATTGGAGTCAACGTTTCCTTGGAAAAGAGTCTCTGTGCAGGTGCGCCCTTCTACGTTTTGGGTCCTCTGGTGACTGACGTTGCAGCAGGATACGACCATATAGCTTGTGCTATAGGCGGAGCGATTGCTGCCGCTTCCGGTGCCGACTTTCTTTGTTACGTAACTCCCACAGAGCACCTTCGCCTCCCCGGCGTGGATGACGTGGCCGAGGGAGTAATTGCCACCAGGATTGCTGCCCACGCGGCTGACGTGGCCAAGGGAGTAAAGGGAGCATTGAATTGGGATATCCGGATGTCCCGGGCAAGAAGTTCCCTCAACTGGAAAAGACAGGAAAGATTCTCCATTAATCCTAAAAAGTTCAGGGCAGAGAGGAAAAAGTCAAAGCCAAAAGATGTCCGGGTTTGCACGATGTGCGGCGAGTTTTGTGCGATGAGACAGAGCAGTTTCCTGGCTAAAAAGAAAAAATCCTAAAAGAGGAAAGAGAAATGCGTGATGACATCAGTGAAGTTCTCCGGGCGTGGGAATATAACCGGCTAAATAACATAAGAAAAATAAAAGGGAAAGACGGTAAAGAAAAAATCCAGATAAGACTCCCTTTAGGAATTGAGCAATTCGAGGTAGATGGAAGGCCCGATGGCAAGAGGCCCTACGGGAAAGAGTCCCTCCTGGAGTACTATAAGGCAAAAGTTGCAGTTCATAAGAAGAAGGGAGCCGATGAAGGGTTTGGTCTTACAATAGAGGACTGCTCAAGACTGTACGAAGAAGGACTATTATATTACTATCGCTACGTTCTGTTTTTCCAGTTAAAAGACTATGAAAGATTGGTCAGAGATACTGAACGGAATATGGAATATTTTGATTTTGTGAATAAATACGCAATCGAGGAAGAAGACAAACTGGCTTTACGGCAGTATCGGCCGTATATAATTAGAATGAACGTACTGGGAAAGGGCCTTACGCATCTGGAAAGAAAAGAATATGAGAAAGCTTTGAAAAAGTTACAAGAGGGGATTAGAATTATCGAATCGCTCCCCGATATGGAAAACGCAACTTTTACGTATGAAAAGGGAAGGTCCCTGGGTATTTTGAGAGGGATGGTGAAGGAGATTATTGGAAAGAGGCCCCCTTCAGAAAAGGACAAACTTCAGAAAAAGCTCCAGGTGGCTATTGCACAGGAAAATTATGAGAGGGCGGCTCAGCTCAGGGATATGATACAGAAGCTGGAAAAAGCAAAACGCGCAGGTTATAAAAAGAGAAATAAGAGAAAATAAGAAACTGTTGTGCAAGGGGCGCCGGTCGCGACGAATAAGGAGCGACGACTGAGCGAAGCGAGGGAAAGGCGCGGGCGCGAGACGGTGAGCGCCCTGGGGAAGAGAGCCGAGCGGACGCAATCAGGGGAAACCTGTGAGGTTTCCCCTATTGAGCACAGGCTGATTCACATAAGGGAGGGAAGGGATGAAAATTGGCGTTATTGCAGATACGCACGGAGATCTGGTGGGTTGGCAAAAAGTGATGGAAGAAATCTTTCCTGATGTAGATATGATTATTCATGCCGGAGACCTATTCAATTACGGGCCGAGAAATCCTATGCCCGAGGGTTTTGCCCCGGGGGATTTGGTACAGGAGATGAACGGGTTAGAAATTCCCTTAGTAGTGGTGCGGGGAAATTGTGATTCGGATGTCGATGATTCTGTGGTCAATTTTCCCGTGCAGAGCCCGTTTGCTCTGGTTCACCTCGGCTCTCTGCGGATTGTAGTGAACCACGGAGATAAATTGAGTGACGACGAAAAAATTGACCTTGCCCGGAGATGGCGCGCCAATATTTTTATCTCCGGTCATACTCACCGCCCGAAATTGGCCAGAGAGGGAGACGTGGTATTCTTGAATCCAGGCAGCCCTTCTTTGCCCAAGGAGAATGCTACGGTAGGGTTAATTGAAGAGACGGACGGAGAGGTGGAGATAAAGATTATTGACGTGGAAACAGGCAGGGTAATGATGGAATAAAGGAACATGAAGAGATAGTTATCGGAGTCGCTCGGTTCAGCGAAACCTCGCTCTAAAATCGGCCAGCGCCGGGGCTTTACCTGGCCGATTTGAAGCTCCTGCAACTACCCCTTCATGCTCAGGGTGATTGAGAGGAAGGGATAGTTATTGTAGGGGTTCGATTCATCGAACCCGCGTTATTAAGGCGCTGCAGAGCGAAGCTCTGCTTTACTAGAACATCAATGGTGGGAAAAGATGAGAGTGGAGATTATCTGCGTTGGCACGGAGCTATTGAAGGGAAAGGTTAATACCGATAATGCTTATTTAGGCGAGAAGTTAGACAGCATCGGATTGGCCGTGGACAGGGAGACTACGGTTGCTGATGACAGGGGTAAGATAGAAGGCGTCCTTCAGGAGGCTGTAAACAGGTCTGATATTATAATCACCACCGGCGGGTTGGGGCCAACATTTGATGACTTGACCCGGGAAGCTATGGTTAAGGTGTTAAAGAGGAAACTGGTCTTCGACCCGGAAGTAATGCACCAGATTGCAGCCCATTTTGCAAAGAGGGATCTGGAAATGCCCAAAGATAACGAAAGGCAGGCTTATATTATTGAAGGTGCTAAGGTCATCCCCAATAAAGTGGGAACTGCTCCCGGAATGATCGTGGAAAGAAAGACCAAAATGGGTGCGAAAGCGAAAGTTGAAAAAGCGAGAGCGATTATTATGTTGCCCGGGCCTCCCCGGGAGATGAAACCTATGGTTGAGGAAGTTGTATTGCCGTATCTCAAGGATAGGTATGAGAAAAAAATACTGAAGAAACGCGTTCTCCATATTTCCGGGCTCACGGAGTCGGCCGTTTACGATAAGATTAAAGAAGTGGTGGACATTGAGAAGAGGATGGAAGGTGGAATTTTGAGGTTTTCCATACTGGCCCATCTGGCAAAGATAGATGTGGAGATCTCAGGTGAAGGCGAGAACGAGTTGCTCGTTGACGAAATGTTGCACAAGGCAAGGCAGGAAATTTACGATTGCCTGGGAGACTACATTTACGGAGAAGATGAAGACACTTTGGAAAGCGTGGTGGGCAAGTTACTGCTTGGTAAGAGATTAACCCTGGCAGTGGCTGAATCCTGTACGGGTGGATTGATTGGCGATAGAATTACCGATTTTTCCGGAAGTTCAGTATATTTCAAGCAAGGAGTCGTGGCCTACAGTAACGAAGCGAAAGTTAGAATTCTGGGAGTCAAAGAAGAGACTCTAAACGAATTTGGCGCGGTTTCCCGGCAGAGCGCCCTGGAAATGGCTAGGGGAGTGACGAGAATAAGCGGAACGGATATAGGTTTGTCTACTACGGGAATTGCCGGACCTACCGGAGGAACTGCCAGTAAACCGGTGGGCCTGGTCTATATAGCTCTGGCGTGGCCTGAGAGGGGCGTGGAAATATGTAAGGAGTTTCGCTTTAGCGGAAAAAGAAGAGAAATAAAGGAAAGCACAGCGATAAATGCACTGGATATCTTGAGAAAGGCTTTAAGGGGCAAAGAGTAAGATGAAAAAGAAAACCGAAAAATCCGAGAGTGAAAATAAATCTTACGGCAAACGGTTAGAAGCACTCTCCCGGATAAGCAAAGCAATCTCTTCCGAAATCTATCTAGATAATATTTTGAAATTGATTGTAACTGTAACTGCCGAGGTGATGGGGTCCAAAATATGTTCCTTAATGCTACTGGATGAAGACAGGAAAGAACTGATTGTGCGAGCGACTCAGTCGGTAAGTGAGGCGTATAACAGGAAACCGAATGTGAAATTGGGAAGGGGCATTGCGGGAATAGTTGCCCAGGAGAATAGACCCATTAGTGTTATGGATGTAAGGAAGGACCCTCGCTATATGAGCACGGCGATAGCTAAAAAAGAGAATTTGTGTTCCTTGTTAAGTGTTCCTCTCAGCGTGCGGGGTAAGGTGATTGGAGTTATTAACTGCTATACTTCTTCGCCTCACCGATTTACCAAGTCGGAAATGGATGTACTTACTACGGTGGCGAATCAGGCTGCTATTGCCATTGAGAATACGGAACTGATGGTCAGGTCTAAAGTTATTCAGGAGGAGCTGGAAACCCGCAAACTCATAGAAAGGGCAAAAGATATACTGATGGACGAGATGGACATATCCGGGCAAGAGGCTTTTCGAAAAATACAGAAGCAGAGTATGAATAGCCGAAAGCCTATGAGGGAAATCGCTGAGGCGATAATTTTGGCCAGGGAGATAAAGAAATAACAAAAAATTGGCATCTTGAAAGGTGGGCTGGATTATGTTGATGTCTTTTGCTCTATAATGAGGGTGGAAGACATTTTTTTTCTAAGGAAAAGGATACATAATTTATGTCTGAGTTACAACTGCAAGATAGAAAATATGAGATTATTGTAGTGGGCGGCGGGCATGCTGGCTGCGAAGCAGCTCTGGCATCCTCCCGGCTCGGTTGTAAGACTCTACTTCTGACCATGAATCTGGATACTATTGCTTTTATGTCCTGTAACCCGGCAGTCGGCGGTTTAGCTAAAGGGCAGCTCGTTAAAGAGATTGATGCTTTAGGCGGGGAGATGGGTAAGAACACGGATGCCACTGCTATTCAGTTCCGGCGGTTGAACATGGCCAAGGGCGCGGCCGTCCGTAGCTCGCGAGCGCAGGTGGATAGGCAGGCGTACCGCCTGAAGATGAAAGAAGTGCTGGAGAGCCAGGAAAACCTGGAATTGAAACAAGCTTTGGTGGAAGAAATTCTGGTGGAGGAAAACAGAGTGGCGGGAGTAAGAACAGGCATTGGCGAGAAGTTTTATGCACAGGCAGTGATTATCACTCCCGGAACTTTCTTAAATGGATTGATTCATATTGGCTTAACCAATTTCCGCGCGGGCAGGATGGGCGATTTGCCGGCAGTGAAACTTTCAGAGAATTTGAAAGGTCTCGGTTTCCGGATAGGAAGATTCAAGACAGGAACCTGCCCTCGCCTGGATGGAAAAACTATCGACTTTTCTAAACTGAAAATCCAACAAGGCGACGAACGTCCTATACCTTTCTCTTTTGCGACTGAAAAGATAACCCGGCCACAACTCCCCTGCTATATTACCTATACCAATAGTAGGACACACCGGATAATCAGAGAAGGCTTGGACCGTTCCCCTCTGTACACCGGTGTCATTAAGGGGACAGGGGTACGCTATTGTCCTTCCATTGAAGATAAGGTAATGAAATTTCCGGAAAGAGAACGCCATCAGATTTTTCTGGAACCGGAAGGTATCAATACATCCGAAATTTATCCCAATGGATTAGCCACCAGTTTACCCCTGGATGTCCAATTCAGGATGTTGCAAAGCATTGAGGGTCTGGAAAGAGTGGAGATAATGCGACCCGGTTATGCTATTGAGCACGATTACGTCGATCCCACTGAGCTAGGGCCGACGCTGGAGACTAAACTGGTGGAGAATCTCTACTTCTCTGGCCAGATTAACGGAACCACAGGTTATGAGGAAGCAGCAGCCCAGGGATTAATGGGAGGAATCAATGCCGTCCTGAAAATAAGGAATAAGCCGCCATTTATTCTGGATCGTTCAGAAGCTTATATCGGTGTCTTGATCGATGACCTGGTAACCAAGGGTACCAGGGAACCTTATCGCATGTTCACTTCCCGGGCTGAATACCGACTGATCTTGAGAGAAGATAACGTGGATTTGCGACTAACCGGAAAAGCGTACGCCGTCGGGCTTGTAGGAGAAGAAAGATTCCGGGAGGTGGAGGGGAAGAAGAGAGCCATTGAGAAGGAACTGGCCCGATTAAAAGAGGCCAAGATTTTTCCCGATTCCCGGACAAACGAGAAATTTTCCGAACGGGGATGGATAAATTTAAGAAATCCCATCAGTTTAGCCGAACTATTGAGAAGGCCCGCAGTTTCCTTCTCTGATTTGAAATTTTTTGACCAGGCGAGCGCTGCTGTCCCGCCCGAGGTAGCGGAACAGGTAGAGATTCAAATTAAGTATGAAGGATATATAAAACATGAGGAACAAGGGATAGAAAAGTTTAAAAGACTGGAGAACAGAAAGATTCCTGCGGAAATTGATTACCGGGAGATTGTTGGTCTATCCAACGAAGTCAAGGAGAAATTGTCTAAAATGAGACCGGACTCTCTGGGCCGGGCTTCGCGCATTTCCGGAGTTACTCCGGCGGCAATCGCTATCCTGATGGTCCATATGAAAAGGATGGGAAGGTAAGAGGATGTGAATTATGGAAAAGGAGAAAGAAAACTATTCTAAATTAAAAGAATTTGTTTTGCAGTGGGGAGCTTCCTTATTTGGAGTTTGTGAAATTTCCAGGTTGAACGGTGAATTTTTGGATTTATCTCCCCAAGTTGTTAAAGGATTGGATAAAGGGATCTCTTTAGCCGTGAGGTTGTCTGATAAAATAATTGATGGTATTGAAGATAGGCCGACCAAACTATACTATTACCATTATCGCCAGGTGAATTATTTTCTGGACCGTCTGGCTCTGGGGGTGACGCAGTTCATTCAAAATAGAGGCAGGAATGGTTTACCCATACCGTCTTCCCAGACCATAGATTGGCAGAAACAGAGAGGCCATCTTTCCCACAAAGAGGTGGCGCAACAGGCAGGTCTGGGATGGATTGGCAGGAACAATCTCTTGGTTAATCCAGAATTTGGCTCCCGCATTAGACTGGTTACGGTGTTAACAGATTTTCCTCTTTCCTCTGATAAACCGATAGAAGATGGATGTGGTGACTGCCGGGACTGTCGGGAAATTTGCCCGGCAGGAGCTATCAAAGAGAGAGTGAAAGATTTTAACCGTCTTGCCTGCTACGAGAAATTGGATGAATTCAGGAAAGTTTGCAACATAGGGCACCACATCTGTGGAATCTGCGTCAAAGCCTGCCCTGGTCAAAAAAGGGGACAGGCTACTTTTT
>CAYFRM010000058.1:0-5554 GCA_964345635.1 uncultured Clostridia bacterium | reverse complement strand
GTCTCGCATAGACTCTCTCTAACTTCCTGCTCTAATTCGCTAATCTCCGAGAATAGTTTGTTCTGATCTATCCTGTCGTAGAGTTTGTTATACTTGATATATAAGTTGAGGTTGGGATATTCGTTCTTTCCTTCCTTAGAAGTTACAAGTTCGGTAAGTATTCTGGGGTCCTGTGACCTAACTCCTTTACCCATCTTGGAAGATAGTGACTGGAGATAAGTATAGTAGTCTCCCGATGTCACTTTCCCCAATCTATAGTCAAGGCTCATAATCAGAAGGTTGGATAATTCATCGTTAGTTAACTTACTGCTCAGTTCTTTTATGTATTTTGACCTTTCGGAATCTACCTTAGAGAAGTCTATGTCTTTCTCAATTCTGGAGGCTTCTACAAAAAGTTGGAAATTAGGGTATTTCCCCCTCACCCTGACCCTCTCCCCCGCGGGGAGAGGGGAATCAACCAGTAGGTGATGGAGGTGTTGGGAGTATTGAGTGAGGGAGATTCTCTTTTTCTGGTAGGATTCTATCTTCGCTTCTAAATCTTTTAATCTCTTGTTATACAGGCGGGCTTTCAGCGGGCTAATCTCTTCCTGAACTTTCCCCAGATAATTCCTTAAACTTTCCCCTGAAGAGATGCCTTCGTCAAAAGCTTTTAAGTTCTTCTCATATGCCCGTTTGTCCTCCACTCCGTAAATAGTCACACCTGGTAGAGCTTTCGCTTTACACTCCTGGAGTGTCAAACGAGAGTTTGACCCTGGTAAAGCTTTCGCTTTACGCTCCTCGTCGTCTTGAATTATGGCAAAGTATTCCTCTCCGGTTATCTTCCCTTCCTTAAGAAATTCGCCGGCTACCTCATCCTTTATCTTCTTCTCGGGAAAACTGGAGAGAAGCGTAGTGTCCACAAGACCGGTGGAACCTTCAACACATATCAATAGAGGTTTGGAGTGTGAAACGACAGTTTCGCCCTGTTTAGTCAAGCTTTCGCTTGACACTCCTCTAGTCAAGCTCTCGCTTGACACTCCATCACGTATATACTTCAGGATATTGGCGCTGTTCAATTGGGCTTCAGGACTGGAATGGGCGTCCTGTATGTGGATAATCAGTCTATTCTCCATCCCACGGGCCTTATCACTTGACCCCTGCGTGTGGACTTCTTTTACTGTGCCGTATTGGGAAGGAACGGTGAATAGATTTTGAGGAGAGATAAGAGAGGATACTTCTCCTGCTACGTCTTTCTCTTCAAGTTTCTTTCCTAAGTATCTGCGTTTATCTGATGGGTGAGGCTTTTCCCGGGTAGCAAGTAGTTTCTGCCTGGCTTTACGCCTCTCTCTCCAGAAACTTCTATCCGGCAGGGAGGCTCCCACTACCTGGGTGAAGAAAAATACGCTGCTAACGACAAGCGCCAGGACTCTAAGCCATATTTTATTTGCCTTGCTACACCACCAGGCTACCATTTTCTCTCCGTCTCACGAATGTAAATTTACCCCCTCCCTCGAGTCGCTCCAGGCAAACCTCTGCGACCGAACACTCGAAGGTGCCGTTTCCCGACGGTATCACTTACAATCTCCCGCTATCGTCCCGATTCATCGGGACAGCTACATCCTTCTAATAGCAGTCGACCGTCCCATCGTGTCGAGATACGTTCCGGGTCGCCCCGCAGTTCCCCCGACAAAACGAGGCGGTCGTTTTGTGGCTATCAACAAATAACTTTCTATTATGGTGAGCTCTTGTCGCTTTCCAGCCATCTCATCCTGTCCAAAAGATTATCGAAATCTATCGGTTTAAATAAGTAATCCGCCGCTCCCATCTCCACTCCTCTCTTTTTGCGGATTCCGTTAACTACTGATATCATCATCACGGGAATTGAATTTAGCGCTTCGTCTTTCTTGAGAGCTTCCAGCACTTCAAAACCATCCATATCAGGCATAAGCACGTCTAAGGTAATGAGGTCCGGAGGGCTTGCTTTAGCCTTTTCCAAACCTTCTTCGCCACTTAAAGCAAGCGCTGCCTCATATCCTTCCGCCTCCAGATTAATCTTAATCAGATATCCTACCGGGAAATCATCATCGATAATTAAAATCCTGCGCAGTTTCACGGTAAATTTCCTTCCTGTAGGGGACAGACGCAGTGCCATCCCCTACTCCCCAAGGAAAGGAAAAGTTATGTACAAAAAAGGCCGGGCTCCATAACGGGTTCCCCTCACTCGTTATCGGCAGCCCGGCCAGTTCAACTGTAAGATTGTCTATCTAAGTAACCCCGAGGCTTTGCGCCCCCCGATTGCTCGGGGTTTGCCCTTTCGGGATATTAAAAAGGTTATCAAAAATCTTTTGTACCTGCAAAGCGCAAGCTTTGCTTTATTCTCTGTAGCAGCAAAGCGCAAACTTTGCTTTATTCTCTGTAGCAGCAAAGCGCAAGCTTTGCTTTCTTTCAGCAGAGCTACCGCTCTGCGGCTACAATCTCCCGCTGTCGTCCCGATGAATCGGGACCGCTACACATTATGCCTGGTACTTATAGACCTTCTCTTGCTTCTTAATTCCTTCAAGATAATTCTCATCCACCGCTCTCGCTGGCAGTGTAATCTGCCCTGTGCCATTCATTATCTCAGAAAGTAACCTCTCCGCCTCAGCTGCGGGATATCTGGACCTGATGAAGTTGTCCAGCCAACTGGTTAGCTTACGACCTTGTATTGCTATAACCACGCTCTCTGCCGTAGACAATACTTCTCCCTGTCTCGCCGGTTCCAAGACCAGCCAGAGAACCTTCTCCATCATCCTCTTATCCATTCTTCTATTCCACGCGGCACTGTCAGAAGTGATGATATTGAAGTCAATTCCATTAACACATGTTGGCCCAAGCAACTTCTCAGTGATGTGCGAGCATACTCCTTCGGCTCTTATCTTACCCGACGCGTCCACTATGCCTTCTGTTGCCCGGTCAATTATCAAATCATAATTCAGCACCCTACCCACGGCTTCCGGCGTTAGACCGTCCACTAGGTAGTCCCTTAGCATCGCCTTAATGACTTCTTTTCTCAGATTCTTCGTATTGGAAACGAATGCAAACTTGACTCCATCAGGATTGCCCGCTTGCTCTGCCGCCTCAACTATTCCGCCCATAACCTTGGGCAGTTCGTTACCCTTCGGCGTAACCCTGTACTGTGTATCCATACCTGAAGGAGTAGCATTACTCTCTGTCTCTATATCCAAAGCACTCTCAAGGTGGATTACGTATACCTTCGTGCTCTTATGGTTGAGGGCTTTTTTTCTTACCAGATGTTCAAACAATGACAGGGTCTCTGTTATCTTAGTACCCATGGCTTCAGGCGGTGACATCATTTCCAATCCGGGAGCCAAAACAGCTTTTGCCGGCAATGAAGTCTCCTGACCAACCGGCCTGCCGATTCCTTCCATTCCCATAAGATAACTTAAGGCGCGGGCAAATTCTCCTACATATAATAGTTCGCCTATCGCTTCCTTGCTACGTAGACTAATATCCAATACAGGATACCCCGCCTCTCTAAGTTGCTCAATCGCCAGGCTCTTTCTTGCTCTTCCAACATTAAATCTTATGAACGCTGTCCCCTCTCCAAATCTTCTCGTTGCCAATTCTTTTTCTGTCATCAAAACTATTCGGTTACGTTCTTCACCCATTGGCGAAACAACTCCTCGCAATACCTCACCAAATCCTTTTAGTTCCTCAGGCAATACCAGAACTATCTCTCGGCCTGCCTGTCTCATCGCTTCCCGGAAGGCTGCCAGTTTTACAGCCAGGTTCTTCTCGGCATTCTCTTCTCTACATATCTCCATTCCTTTTATGCCGCTCTCCACGAATCTGTTTATATCCACACCTGCCAAGGCTAATGCGAACAGAGCGCCTTCACTAAACATTGTCGAAGAACCGCTTATCCCTTCAGGAACATTAAATGTCATCAGGAATTCCTTCTCACCGGCTTCTTTAGCAAGCGGTGTATTAGTTTCCGCTATTGCTACGAATTGCCCGCCCGCTTGAGATGCAATCTGCTGAGCTGGAATTTCCTTCTTTTCTGCTAAATTCCTGATTAACTTCTGATAGAAGTATCGATATGCCGGTCCTAGAGACGAAGTTACAAATAGTGTCTTCTTCAGGTCTATCTTTCTTTCAATCTCCCATACTTTCTCCGGACGCCCAAACTCCTCCAGAACAAGAACCTCGGGTCCAGTATATCCTTTCTTTCCTGCTATGGCGGCTGCCACTTCCACAAATTTACTGGCTTTTTCTCCCATCACCACCACTCTCTCATAACGTCTCCTCAACGTTCTGGCAAACCTCTCAATTTCTCCTACCTCTCCTGCCATCTGCTCCAGAAGAGATGTCCAGCCCAACAATTGACCAATAATCTCCGGACTTTCCGGTTCAAAACCTTCCCTCACCAGTAACCGCTGGGCAAGTTCCAATATCCTCGTAATTTCTTCCCGAGATATTCCTTTTTGAGATATTTCTCCCCGTGGGCCAAACCAGCTCATCCTCAGTTCTGCGCTCTTTGAACGCCTGGAGAAAATGGCTGCAACAAACCCTCTTCCTCGCTCAAACAAAGAGACCAGCGCCCGCCAAACAGCTTCCAGCCCCAAAACCTGAGGTAATCTAACTCGCTCCACTTCCCTCAAAATACGGGCCTGTCCCGATCTATTCTGTCCCCGTTTATTTCTTAAACCAACTACCACAACTGCTATGCTAACTGCCGGAATCACATAATGTGGATACTGCAAAGCAGTGGATAAAATGCTTCCCAATATGTCGGCATGATAAGTATCCACTTGTCCTTGCCCAGCGCCGCTACAGCCGGAAAGCAATAAGGCAATCAATGGCATCATAAAAACAGGCAACATCCACTTCTTCAAGACAGCCAGACCCCTTATTAGTTGAGGGACCACGTAGCTAACGAATAAATTATAAAGCATACTATAAGGTAAAACAAGCCCTCCGACAAATGCTCCGCTCAGGGCACCTTGCCACCCAAGAAAGCTTCCCAAAAGGACCGCCGATGCAAGCCGCATGCCCATATCAAACATCAGACTTTGTTTTTCATACCAATGGCGCATAAGCCTAAGTAGGCTCACCGTTCCAACTACCACTCCAAAATTAATTACTATGAACAGCGTAAGAAAAATTAATATAAAAGTTAAATTGTTCCCCAATAAAGTTAGAAATTGAGCAGAACCACTACTAATAGTTCCTCCAAGCACAGCCTGCTGCCCACTCTTTACAATCTCCCCAACTGCCCCAAACACATCCGAGTTCATAGCCAATAAAATTACCAATCCACCCAATAAGAATGACTTGAATTTAGTGATTCTATGCTTACCGGGACCGGATCTTTTCGACATGGTCGTATCAGAACCCGTCTTTCTTCCTCTACCAGCCCACCGCTTCTTAACCCAAGATGCAATGTGATCACTTTTTTTAGCGAGAATAAGTGTTGCCAATGCGATCGAGCCAATAATAAATATTTCCTTAAGCCTTGCAGTCGAAGCAAGTAAATCTTCTGAAACCGGTTTCATAATTGAATTCTTGATAGATG
>CAYFRM010000057.1:0-36802 GCA_964345635.1 uncultured Clostridia bacterium | reverse complement strand
AGAGAGAATCAGAACCATTTATGATAGGTTAAATGAGATTCATCGTCCCCCATCATCCGGCTAAATTAATGGTATTTGCTTAGGGGCAAAAATTATGACAAGAAAAATTGACATTCAAGTCGAAAAAGAACACTACTATCGGAAATACGATAACCTTCCCAGATTTATTTCCTACTTTTATCAAATAGACTTGACGAAGAATTTAAATCCTGAGAGAATTTTAGAGGTTGGCGTTGGCAATAAAACTGTATCAAATTACCTAAGACAACATGGATTTAATGTAACCACTTGTGACCTGGACAAAGAATTGAAACCGGATTATGTAGCAGATATAGCAAAACTTCCATTTAAAGATAGTTCTTATGATGCAGTGATGGCTTGTGAAATTTTGGAACATTTACCCTGGGGGGAAGTTGATAGCGCTTTAAGAGAATTGCATAGAGTTACGAAAAAATATATAATTGTTTCTGTGGCTTGCTCTCGTGCTGCGTTTGAACTGGTATTTAGATTTCCGAGAATTGCCAAAATTCTCAAAAGACCTTTTATAAATTTATTTTTTAGAGTACCACTGCTTTTTGTAAAGATTCAGTCTAGAGGGCAACACTATTGGGAGATTGGAAGGTGGAAGTATCCAATTGGAAAAATTAGGGGATTGCTCAGGAAAAAATTTAAGATACTGAAAGAGGTAACGCCAGTATTAAGTTCTTATCATCGTTTTTTTATTTTAGAGAAAAGATGAATTAGTTAGTAATAAGTATAAGCAAGAAAGCGATATGAAGACAGGAGTCAAGGAAGATGGGTTGGGAGAGGATAAGGTTACTGATTGGAACTTTGCTGGACGCAGCTCTGATTAATGGTGGGATAATCCTGGCTTTTTTGATTAGATTTGGGGGAAGGACTCCGGCAAGTAATTTTGCTGCCTATCAGAGCTTATGGGTTTTTGTTACTATTATTATGCTTGGAGCTTTTTATATCTCCGGGCTGTATGATCGGCGGAAAAGTTATACGATGGTGAATATTCTGGATAATACAATTAATGGAGTAACTTTAGGCACTTTGTTACTTTTCGTGGCTGTTTACGCAGCAAGGAGAGAAGTAGGCAAGCTCCCTACCACAGTTCTTATGATTTCCTGGGTGGTTAACCTTTTATTGATTAGTGGATGGAGAATAATTATTATCCGATTTAGAAAAGTTGCTCCCAGAAGAGTCCTGGTTGTGGGGAGGGGAGAAGGGGCTGAGTCAATCTTACAGGATATAATAAAACAGCCAAGACTGGGTTATAAGCTTATCGGTGTAATTAGTGAAGAAGAAAGAAATCCAGAGCCGGGAGTCAAACATTTCAAGTCTGTCAGGAGCATTAGACGGATTGTGACGGCAAACAAGATAGACGAAGTAATTGTATCATTCCCTCCCGAATCGCGCAGGGAGATGATTGATGTTATTTCACAATGTCAAGGAATGGGAGTAAGATTCAAGATTGTACCCGAGCTTTATGAGATGTTTTTGAGCGAAACAGACGGAGAGGATGTTAATGGGCTTCCTTTAGTGGAAGTGATGGCTCCTCCCATATACGGGGCTAATGCGGTAATTAAAAGGCTTATCGACATTCTGGTATCCGCGGTGGCTCTCCTGTTGTTCTTACCTTTGATTCTACTGACAATAATTTTGATAAAGATGGAATCAAGGGGCCCTGTGCTGTTTGAGCAAGAAAGGGTGGGTAAGGATGGGAGAATATTTTCCCTGTACAAATTTCGTTCTATGGCAAAAGACGCTGAGAAAGATACGGGGCCTGTAATGGCGAGGAGTGATGATAAGCGAATAACTAAACTGGGAAGGATATTAAGGAAGACCCGGCTGGATGAAATTCCACAATTAATAAATGTACTTAAAGGAGATATGAGCCTTGTGGGGCCTCGTCCGGAAAGACCGTTCTTTGTTGAGCGTTTCAAGAAACAAATTCCCGGTTACGTGCAGAGGTTACAGGTCAGACCCGGGGTAACAGGGTTGGCACAGGTCCATTCTACTTATGATATTTCTGCCAGAAGTAAACTGAGATACGATTTGCTTTATGTTAGAAATCATTCCCTATTTCTGGACGTGGAGATTATTATGAGAACGATTGGGGTGATTCTTCGAAGAAAAGGCGCAAGATAAAAAAATGACGAATTTCAAATTCCCAAAGGATAAGCTGGTGAAATATTGTGACTGGTTAATTGGGGCGTTTCTTATCCTGTTTGTCTTCTGGTCACCGATTTCGATTACCGGAGCCCAGGCTGCCGTATCTTTTGCTCTTCTGTTCTGGCTAATCAGGATGTTCTTGATGAAAAAATTTCACCTCGCGAGAAATCCTGTTAATATACCGATTGTTGCCTTTCTGATTGCTGCAGCCATAGGAGTAATTACGGGAGTCGATTTTAAACATAACCTAAAGGGTTATGCCACTCTTGGTTGGATGTCCATCTTCTTTCTATTTGTGAATAATGTCAAGGATGACACTCAGTTTAAGAGATTAGCCCGAATCCTTATTTTGATTGCTACAATTGCCGGAGCCTACGGGATTTTCCAGCATTTTACCAGAATCGATTTTTTTGGTAATGTTACATATCTCCGAAAATCTTTTGCCAGAAGTCCGGGTTTCTTTAATTCTCCGCAGACTTTCGGAAACTATATATTATTAGTCTTACCAATCGTATTTGGCCTGTCTTTTTATGGTAATACTAGAGGGGAAAAGCGTTGGTTACAGTTGTCAAGTTTGATTATCCTGATTGCAATAATCTTTTCCTATGCGAGGGGTGTCTGGCTTGGTCTGATCGTGGGAACGATTTTCATGGCTATTTTGAGAAGTAGAAAATTGCTCCTTGTTGTTATAGCTGGAATTATAGTTGGTTCTATGTTCCTTGTTTTCCTCCCCTCCTCCAGGTTTACTCGAAGAGTATTGGAGACTTTCAAGTCTAAGCGCCCTGTTGGAGACAGGATATATTTTTGGGAAGGTAGTCTGAAAATAATAAGAGATTATCCGATTACAGGGCTGGGTTGGGAAGGTTTTAGATTAGTCTATCCAAGATACAAGCCAGCTGAGGGACGTCAGTTGGTCTCTCATGCCCACAACAATTTCGTAGATGTGGCTATAGATAGTGGACTTTTGGGGTTAGGTATATTTATCTGGCTTTTAGTAACTATTTATAAGGTCGGGTTTCACATTTTCAAAGAATTGGGGGATGGATATTTTAAGGGTATCGCCTGGGGATTTCTGGGGTCGTTGACAGCTTTTCTAATTGCCGGATTGAGTCAGTATAACTTCGGAGATTCGGAAGTAGTTATGCTTTTCTATTTCCTTCTTGGTATGGTAATGGTTATTCCCAGGATAGTAGAAGCGAAAAACGCCATACGATAAGGGATTGAATTTATGAAAATATTGGTGACGGGAGGGGCAGGGTTCATTGGGTCTAATGTTGTTGATGCTTATATCGAAAAAGGGCATGAAGTCATTGTTGTAGATGATTTATCGTCCGGGAAGAAAGAGAATCTAAATAAAAAAGCAAAGTTTTATAAATTGGACATTTGCGATGAGGCACTGGAAGAGGTTTTTGAAAAAGGAATCGATATTGTTAATCATCATGCGGCCCAGGTTGATGTGAGAAAATCGATAGCCGACCCTGCCTTTGATGCCCGGGTTAATATAGAAGGTTCACTCAATATATTAGAGAATTGTCGGAAGTACAAAATTCAGAAGATAATCTTTGCTTCCAGTGGTGGCGTAATTTACGGCGAATGTGGCAACATCCTTCCCGATGAAGACTCTCCTACCTCTCCTATTTCTCCTTATGGCGTAAACAAGTATGCCGTGGAGTGTTACCTGTCTAGTTACGAAAAAATCTATGGTTTGAAATATACTACACTTCGCTATGGAAACGTTTACGGTCCCCGGCAGGACCCCTATGGCGAGGCCGGGGTTGTAGCAATCTTTTCCGGGAAGATGCTCAATAACAAAGAGGTCGATATTTTTGGCGACGGAGAGCAAGTGCGCGATTACGTCTACGTAGGAGATGTAATGAAGGCAAATATTTTGTGTCTGGAAAATGGCGATAACGAGATATTTAATATCGGGACAGGTAAATCGACGTCGGTGAATCGGTTATTTTCAGAAATGAGGGAACTGACCCAGTATTCTAAAGAGGCGGCGTATAAGCCTGGCCGGCCGGGAGAGTTGATGGGGAGTTCTCTTGACGTGGGGAAGGCGGAAAAAAAGCTCGGCTGGAAGGCAGAGGTAAATCTTAGAGAAGGATTGAAAAAAACAATAGACTTTTTCAGGAAACAGTAGATTTAGGGGCGAATGGCATGAAAATGGTAGTTAAAGCTGTGGTTATGGCGGGAGGCAAGGGGGAGAGGTTCTGGCCTTTAAGTAGAGAGAAATTTCCCAAACAGCTCCTTTCGCTAACCGGAAAGAAAAGTCTCCTGCGAGAGACTGTGGAGAGAATCCAGCCTCTTATTCCTCCCCGAGACATTCTTGTGGTAACCCGGCGTTCCCTGGCGAGGGCCATTGTGCGCCAGCTTCCACAGGTTCCCGGGAGGAACATAATCTCTGAACCAGTGGGCAGGAATACTGCTCCCTGTATTGGCCTGGCAACGAAAATGATTAAGGAAGATGCGGTTATGGTCGTTTTGCCAGCAGACCATATAATTAAACCTCGCGGGAAATTCCTGGATACTTTGAAAAGAGCAGTTTCTCTTGCCCGGGAAACGGAAAATCTAATTACTATTGGCATTAAACCGACATACCCGGCAACCGGCTATGGATACATAGAGGCAGGGAAAAGAGAGAAGCGACAGGTGTTCAAGGTCAAAAGATTTGTGGAGAAGCCGGATAAGAAGAAAGCCGAAAGGTTTCTCAAGAGCGGCAGATTTTCCTGGAATAGCGGAATGTTTGTATGGAAGAAATCGGTAGTACTGGAGGCAATGAGTAAGTACATGCCCTCCTTGTACAGGGGATTGCAAAGGATTTCTTCAAAGAACATAAACAGATTGTATCCCAAATTACCCAGTATCTCTATTGATTACGGGATAATGGAAAAAGCAAGAAATAGTCTCGTTATCCCTGCCGATTTTTGCTGGGAAGACCTGGGTTCCTGGGAGTCGCTGGAGGAGTTTCTTTTTCGCGACACAAAGAAAAACGCTATTACGGGCAGAGTTTTGTTGATGGACACTCAAAACTGCACAGTGGTAAACAAAAAAGGTCTATTATCCACAATTGGCGTATCGGACCTTATTATTGTCTCTACAGGTGATGTCACTCTGGTCTTTCCCAAAGGAAAGGGTCAGCAGGTTAAGAAATTAGTGGAGAAGTTAAGAAAAGACCCAAAATTAAGGAAGTATATGTAGGGGTACGATTTATCGGAACCCGCAAAGTGGGCATATGGTGAGAATTAGATTTGGCACAGATGGATGGAGAGGAATTATTGCCGACGATTTCACCTTTGACAACGTGAGAATCGTCGCCCAGGCGATAGCAGATTACATAACTGGTAGTGTAGGGGCTTGTCCCCGTGAAAATTACGCCCATAAAGGGCTACATTACAATAAAGAAAAAACAACGGGCGACAAGCAACAAAAGGTGGTTGTGGGGTACGATAATCGCTTTCTTGCCGAGAAATACGCTTCGCTGATTGCCGAGGTACTATCCGCAAATGGAATCAAAGTGATTCTCAGCGATAAGTCTGTTCCTTCTCCTTGCCTCTCCTTTGCCATTGTACAGAGAAAATGGGATGGCGGTGTAATGGTTACTGCCTCGCACAATCCTCCGCAGTTTTGCGGTATTAAATTTAAGGCTCCCTACGGAGGGTCGGCTACTGAAGAGATTACGAGAAAGATTGAGAAGAATCTTTATCGCAGCAAGGTTTCTGGTTCCATTAATCGTGAATTGATAACTGAAGAAGATTTGGTTCCTTCTTATCTTGCCGGACTGAAATCTTTTATCGACCTTGCTCTTATTAAAGATGCCGGCTTGAAAATTATAGCTGATTCTATGTACGGCGTGGGAAGTGACTATATGAAGGAGATGCTTAAAGATACAAATTGTAACGTGGTCACTCTCCATACTCGCCGCGATCCACTCTTTGGAGGATTGAACCCGGAGCCGATAAGCGAATATTTGGAAGAATTGAAAGATAAGGTAAAAAAGACGAACGCGGACATTGGCCTGGCGACCGACGGCGATGCGGACAGGATTGGAGTGGTTGACGATCAAGGAAACTATCTTACCCCCCACCAGGTCTTTCCCCTGCTACTTCTCTATATGGTGAGGGAAAAAGGAGAGAAAGGCAAGGTTGTTCAGACTATCTCTCTGGGTTATTTAGGCGAGAGGATTGCCAGAAAGTACGGTCTGGAATTTCAGGAAGTTCCCGTCGGTTTCAAGAATGTAGCCGATTTGATGTTAAAAGAAAATATCTTTATTGGCGGAGAAGAAAGCGGTGGCTACGGATACCAGGGGTATATCCCGGAGAGGGATGGGTTATTGTCGTCGCTATTTTTTGTGGAGATGCTGGCAAAGACAAAGAAGAAACTATCACATTTATTGAAAGAGATGCAACAGGAGTTTGGAAAATCGTTCTACAAGAGGGTCGATTTTGATTTAGGGAATACCAGGTGGGAAGGTTTGGAGAAAAAAGAATTTGTCCAGAAACTGCATAAAAAGGCCCCGAAGAGACTTCTGGATATTCCCGTGAAAGAGATAAAAACTTACGATGGAATTGAGTTCATATTGGAAGATGATAGCTGGTTGCTCCTCAGACCTTCCGGCACAGAGCCTGTTCTGAGAGTCTATGCGGAAACGGCCGAGCCGGGAAAGACGGAAAAGTTGCTTGCAATCGGGAAAGAAATACTTTATAATGCTTGAAAGTATATCGAAAGGGCCTGGATGTGAAGTCCTCCCGAAAGGGAGGAAAACAAAAAATTGTAGCTGCAGAGCGATAGAGGGACATTGTAGCAGCAGAGCGATAGCTCTGCTAAAGAAAGCAAAGCTAACGCTTTGCTGCTACATTTTTGAGGAACTGAGAGTGAGACTATGAAAGCAATGGTTATGTCTGCGGGAATAGGGACGAGGTTACGTCCGTTGAGTTATAGTATCCCCAAGCCGATGTTTCCTATTGTGAATAAACCTGTTCTGGAACATGTGCTGGAACTCTTGAGGAAGCATAATATCAAAGAAGTAGTTTTAAATCTCCATGCTCATCAAGCGATGATACGTAATTATTTCGGAGACGGTTCCGGATTAGGCATGAAGATAAACTATTCGGAAGAGAAAAAGTTGATGGGCACAGCGGGCGGGGTCAAGAAGGTAGAACGTTTCTTTGACGATACTTTTCTGGTGATGAGTGGCGATGGCTTGACTAATATTAACTTGACTGATGTTATAAACTTTCACAAAAAGAGGAAAGCTTTTGGCACCATGGTTCTCAAACGCGTGGACAGTCGCTTTGAATACGGCATCGCTTTGACGAAAAAGGGAGGAGAGATTAAGCAGTTTGTGGAGAAGCCTAACTGGAGTAGCGTATTCAGTAATACGGTGAATACGGGAGTTTATGTTTTCCACCCAGAAGTTTTTCGCTATATTCCCCGGGCAAAATTCTGTGATTTTGCCCAAGACGTGTGGCCCGGGCTTCTGAAGCGGGGAGAGCGGATATTTGGTTACGAGACAAAGGACTACTGGTGTGATATTGGCAATTTGCTGGAATATCGCCGGGGCCAGAACGATGCTCTGGAAGGTAAGATAAGATTGGAAGTCCCGGGAGAAAGAAAAAGCAAGAATGTGTGGATAGGTAAAGGGACCCAGATTGCCCCGGGCGTGAAAATAAAAGGCCCCTGCGTAATCGGGAAAAATTGCCGTCTCAGGGAGAACGTTTCCGTCGCAGGCTTTAGCACGATAGGGAACAACAGCGTAATCGAAGAGGGAGCGAGATTGAAAAACTGCATTCTCTGGAACGGCGTACACGTGCGAAAAAATGTTAAATTGGTAAATTGCATTATCGGCAACAATGCGGATATATCCACGAATATTTCCGTTTATGAGGGGTCGGTAATTAACGTACGGGAATAGATGAAATTTAGAAGGAGGCGAATAGTGAGCAAAAGAAATTTTTCTTTCACTTCGGAATCGGTTACCGAAGGGCACCCGGATAAAGTTTGTGACCAGATTTCCGACGCTGTCCTAGATGATGTCATCAGGCAAGACCCCGCAGGGAGGGTTGCTTGTGAGACATTTATAACCGTAGGGCTGGTAGTTGTGGGAGGAGAAATCACTACCAAGGGGTGGGTAGATTTGCAGAAATTAGTGCGCAATGTATTAACCAATATCGGATATACCAATACAAAATATGGATTCGATGCCCGCACCTGCGCTATCCTGAATGCTATTGGCAGGCAGTCGGAAGATATTGCCCAGGGAGTAAACACCGGCGGCGCAGGCGATCAGGGTTCTATGATCGGTTACGCCTGCAATGAAACTCCTGAACTTATGCCCTTGCCCATTATGTTAGCCCATAAGTTGACGCGCAAGCTGGCTGAGGTCAGAAAGAAGGGTATAATCGATTATTTAGGCCCTGACGGAAAATCGCAGGTGACGGTAGAATACCAGAATGGAAAGCCGGTTGTGGTTGACAGGGCAGTTATCGCTGCCCAGCATACGGAAGAGGTGGTGGACAAAACGGGTAAAAAAATGACCGAAGAAGCAAGAAAAGAGATTGCAGAAAAAGTTATCATTCCCACGCTCGGAGAATTTTATGACCCCGGGAAGACCAAACTTTTTATTAACGAGACGGGCAAATTCGTTATTGGTGGTCCGCAATCAGACACGGGGATGACGGGAAGGAAGATTATTGTAGATACATACGGTGGTATGGCTGCCCATGGCGGCGGCGCTTTTTCCGGTAAAGACCCCACCAAGGTAGACCGTTCTGGCTCTTATATGGCCAGGTACGTTGCCAAGAATATTGTAGCCAGTGAGTTGGCTGATAAATGCGTGGTGCAATTAGCGTACGTCATCGGCGTGGCCGAGCCCGTCTGCGTGGATGTTAATACATTTGGAACGGGAAAAGTGCCGGAAGAGAGACTGGTGGAACTGGTCAGGAAACACTTCGCGCTTACGCCACAGGGAATGATTAAGTCCCTAAATCTTCTGCGGCCGATATATCAGAAAACAGCGGCCTACGGACATTTTGGCAGAGAAGAAAAAGAATTCACCTGGGAGAGAAAGGATAAAGCAAAAGGCCTGAAAAAAGAAGCTTAAGGGGGATTTATGAAATATCATATTAAGAACATAAAGCTTGCGCCCGAAGGGAAGTTGCGCATTGAATGGGCGGAAAAGGATATGCCTGTTTTGAGATTAATCAGGCAGAGGTTTAAGAAAGAGAAGCCATTGAGGGGGATACGCATCTCCTGTTGCCTGCACGTTACCAGCGAAACCGCCAACCTGGTTAATACTCTAAAGACCGGCGGAGCAGACGTAGTTCTCTGCGCCTCAAATCCTCTTTCCACTCAGGATCAGGTGGCAGCGTCACTGGTCAGAGACTACGCTATTCCCGTCTTTGCCATTTGTGGCGAGGACAAGAAAACTTATTATCAGCATATTAAAGCAGCCTTAAATCATAGACCTCACCTGACAATGGACGACGGCGCCGACCTGGTATCCACTCTACATTCCAAATCTGAGCGCGGAGGAGCGCTCATAAAAAACGTAATCGGCGGGAGCGAAGAGACTACCACAGGAGTGACGCGCCTGAGAAGTATGGAGAGTTCCGGCGTGTTAAGATATCCCATCATTGCCGTAAATGATGCCCGCACCAAGCATTTCTTTGACAATCGTTACGGCACGGGACAATCTACGATTGACGGAATAGTGCGGGCAACCAACGTCCTGTTGGCGGGAAAGAATTTTGTCGTCTCAGGCTACGGCTGGTGCGGAAGGGGAGTGGCGACGAGGGCAAGGGGAATGGGCGCGAACGTGATAGTCACCGAGGTAGACCCCTTGAAGGCAATGGAAGCAGTGATGGACGGATTCCGGGTGGTTCCCGTCATGGAAGCTGCGAGAAGCGGGGATATTTTCGTTACGTTGACCGGCGATATAAACGTGATTGGGCCCAGACATTTCCGGCGTATGAAGGACGGAGCAATAGTCTGCAATTCCGGTCATTTTAACGTAGAGATAGATATTAAAGGTTTAAGAAGAATCTCGCGAAAGAGAAGGAGAATTCGCCAGTTCGTGGAAGAGCATACCCTGCCTGACGGCAGGAGAATAAATCTTCTGGCAGAAGGGAGGTTGGTCAATCTTGCCGCTGCCGAGTGGCATCCCGCCAGCGTAATGGATATGAGTTTTGCCAACCAGGCTCTGTGCGCGGAATATCTGGCCCGGCAAGGAAAAAATCTGGCAAAGAAAGTCTATCCCGTTCCCCAAAGCATAGACAGAAAAGTTGCCCGCCTGAAACTGAAGACAATGGGAGTAAAAATTGATGGTCTGACAGGCGAGCAGAAGAAATATCTCTCTTCCTGGGAAATGGGAACCTGAGAGATTGTGAAAAAAGTCACTGACAAATTTCCAAACCTGTGGTAATATAAATTTGTAGCAGCAAAGCGTAAGCTTTGCTCGGGTTAGCAGAGTCATTGCTCTCTAGCTACATTTCTTGACGGGTTCCGATAAGTCGGAACCCCTACAGAAACGAGGAGGAATGGAGATGAGAAAGATTGTTAGTCTGGCAGTGGCAGTGTTGATGGTGGTGGTTCTGGGGCAGATTGGCCTGGCAAGTTCCTTTAAAATCCTGGGAACGAGGCCACTGGGAATGGGAGGAGCATTTGTGGCTGTGGCGGAGGACGCTGTTGCCCAGTACTGGAATCCGGCGGGCTTTGCCCTGCAAAAAGGGTTTGATATCCAGATTCCCATAGGAGTGGGCGTAGAGACCACGGAAGGATTAGTTGACGAAGTGGACGACCTGAGAGACATAGCCGATACAGTAAGTGAGATTCAGGCGAAGCAAGAGGAAGGCGGCTCTTTTACCGCTGAGGAGATGCGAGATTTCACTGCGTCAATCAACCAACTGGATGACCTGAACAAATCAGGCCTGGGACTTATTCTGGACATAAACGGCGGATTCAACATCAGATATGGTAACCTGGGAATCGGACTGATTAATATGACCGAGTTAGGAGCAGACCCTTACCTTGACCTCGACCATATCGGACTGGGAGGGGTGGACGCGGATGCACTGAATGCTATATGCGTAGAAGTTGCAGGCGACGGCCCGGGAGAAGCAGCAGGAGGGCTGGTAGACTTAACTTCCGCACAGCAGGCAATAGCGGATGACATAGCACAATCCTTGAACGACCTAGGGTTACCTGCTTTCGATTGGACCGAACAACAACTTGCGGAAGAATTGGTTCAGGCCGGTGTTCTTGCGGGTCTTAATAACGATGAGATTGCGGTAGTGGCGGAGAATATTGCCATCGCCGCTGGCCTCGCCGTATTGGGCACGATTGAGGATAGTGGCTTCGCTGGAAACGAAACAAATATCAGGTTGAACGGGATAATGCTTTTTGAAGCGCCGATTACTTACGCGCGGTCACTACCATTACTGAATAACCTTTATGTGGGAGGCAATTTCAAGTTTATGTACGGAGTAGTGGGATTCTCCAAATTTGAAGTGTTTTCAGACGAGGACCTGATGGGAGGTCTGTATAAGGATTATAAGGATTACTCTGAGACGTCAACCACAATCGGGATAGACGTAGGCGCGCTTTACGATTTGAAGGAGAGTCTGGGATTGAGATTCGGAATGGTTATAAGAAACCTGAACTATCCAACGTTTAAGCAGCCGAAACAGGCGAAAGCAGCCGGCCTGGGCGACTACGTCGTGGAGCCGCAGGTGAGGGTGGGAGCAGCCTACTGGCCTTTGAACTTCATAACTCTTTCTGCAGATTTAGATTTAACCAACAATAAGACAGTTCTTTATGGATACGAGTCGAGAATGTTGGGCCTGGGGGCAGAAATAAATATTCTCAACAGGTCCTGGCTAAATCTTGCTCTGCGCGGCGGATTTATGGATAATCTGTCCGAGAGTTCCGGGAGTATGTTCACTGCCGGATTAGGGATAAACATTTTACATTTCCAGTTGGACTTAGCCGCGGCTATGAGCACGGAAAGTACAACTATAGCCGACAGCCAGAAGTTCCCCACTTCTCTGGTTGGGTCATTTGGCATTTCCGTCAATTTCTAACATAATCGCTGGAGTCCTCAGCTCTGCACTGTAGGGGCGGCACTCCGTGGCCGCCCAGAGGAAGGGACGGCACAGAGTCCGTCCCCTACAGAGAGGCAAAGCTTACGCTTTGCTGCTACATTCTTGATTAAACCTTACTTTCGCAGGGACTCCAGGGTTTTGGATACCGAGCAACAAAATGGTGATGAAGAAAAAAATATTTTTTACCTTCCTGATATGCAATATTCTCCTACTCTCGCAAAACCTGCCGGCAGAGCCAATAAAAGAAGCATCCATTATCGACCTCAAAACCAATCGTAAAGTGTCCGTAGTGGCTGGAGAGATTCTGGTAAAATTTAAACCGGAGGTGGAAGAGGAGACCATAGATAAGATTAATAAGAAGTTTGGGGTGGAGATAAAGAAGAAACTTAGAATTAAGAATACCTATCGCCTGAAAGTCCCTCCTGCCAAGACTATCAATGAGATGCTAAGAAAATACAAAGAGGACCCCAACGTTGAGTTCGCTGAACCAAACTACATAAGAAAAGCTTTTGTGAACCCAAACGACCCATATAGTACTGACCCACCACAATGGGGAATTCATAAGATACAGGCGCCTCAGGCGTGGGACACCGAGACAGGGGAGGAGAGCGTTGTCATTGCTATTCTGGATACCGGCGTAGATTATGACCATGAAGATTTAGCGGGAAATATGTGGGACGACGGAGGCGGCCGTTGTGGCTACGACGCTGTAAACAATGATTTTGACCCTGATGACGACCACAGCGAAAGCCACGGCACCCATTGCGCCGGCATTGCCGCAGCCGTGACACATAACGCTACGGGTATTGCCGGCGTCTCCTGGAAATCAGAAATTATGGCAGTGAAGGTTCTTGACGAAAACGGAAGCGGAACTCTGGCCTGGGAATTGGATGGCATAGATTACGCTGTTGACAACGGCGCAGATATTATCAGTATGAGTTTTGGCACTGTTACCTATCCTCCTCCTTCCAGCGAACAGGAACAGAATGCGATAAACGTTGCCTACAACAAAGGTTGCCTTATAGTAGCTGCTTCGGGAAATGACAATCAGCCCTACGTTGCCTACCCGGCAGCGTACGAGAATGTGGTTGCGGTTGGAGCAAGCGACGAAGGTGATGAGCGCTGCGACTCTGTGGATTGGGGGGCCGGCTACGGCAGTAATTACGGAGAAGAACTGGACGTGATGGCTCCTGGTAACAATATTTTGAGTACTGTAATAATGGGTACAGGCATTGGTTTCGGCGACAATAATTATGATTATATGAATGGCACTTCTATGTCCACGCCATTTGTTTCCGGACTGGGAGCTCTGATTATCTCCCATCTGGGAGGGTTGGCGCCTTCGGACGTGAGGCGAATAATCGAGAAGACTGCGGACGATATAGGTAGTTCCGGCTGGGACCAGGAGACGGGATGGGGAAGGATAAATGCTTATAGCGCCCTGACTGCCTATTATGTAGCGGGAGAGATTGTGCATCTGGCGATGAACTATCCCAATCCCTTCCGGCCGGCAGAGGCAAATTATACCACTATCTATTTTACTACCACGCGCGCTGTGGCGGAGAAGAGTATCGGAATTTATAATTCGGCAGGGGAACTGGTTCTGGACGTGGAAGGGAGCAGCATATATATGGATAAGTGGTACGACGACGGATACGTTTATAAGTACGAATGGGATGGAAGCAATAGTTACGGAGAAAGAGTGGCTTCCGGAGTCTATATATTCGTGGTTAACGCCGACGGCAGTAAGAAAGCAGGAAAGCTCGCAATCATAAAATAGTATTATTTGTGGACTTTGGAAATTAAGACGAGCCCCAGGATTCCAAAGATAATATTAGCAAACCAGGCAGCCAACGCCGGTGGCAGGACACGATTCTCTCCAATTGCCTTACCTACCGAGAACATTTGCCAGTAGAAAAAACAGATAAATAGACTGAGAGCAAATCCCTTCACTTTTCCACTCTTTGAAGTCTTGAGAGCAAAAGGAATACCCACGAGCATAATTATGAGACAGGAAAAGGGAAAGGATATTTTCGAGTGTAGAGCTACTTTTTCGTTAATTGCGGGAATACCGTTCTTGGTCAGCTTTGCAATATAGTTGCGCAACTCGAAATAGTTCATTTCGCCAGGTTTTTTCTGCTTGCGCAAGAAATGGTCCAGGCGCTCCGGCAACCGGAAAATTCTTTCCTTAAATTTCTCTTCTCTTATCGTTCCTGCCTCTTCATGGTTAAACTGGCGGAAAACTCCGTCATAAAATATCCAGTAATTGCCTTTCCATACCGCTTCCCTGGCATAGATTTGATTCACCAGGATAGATTTCTTGTTGAATTGGTCAACCGATACTTCTTTCATTAACTTCTTCTCTCCGTCGAGAAACTTTATGGTGTACATCCTTCCTTCATCGCCCGCTATCACCAGGTTGTCCTGCTGTTGGTAGTTTCTTATTTTTCGGTGTTTCACTTTTACGTTGTATACGTAGTCTACTTTTTGATTGGCGTAAGGCACGACGACTTCGCTCAAAAGGAGCGACCCCACAACCAGAAACAGGCAGAGAACCAACAGGGGAGATAGAATTCTGGAGAGGCTTATTCCGGAAGCTTTCATCGCCGTAAGTTCGTTATAGCGGGCAAGTCCCCCCAGGGAAAAAAGAGTGGCCAGAAGGACTGCTACGGGAAATGTCTGAACCAGCCATTCGGGCGTTCGCCAGAAGAGATATTCCACGCAAACCAGGAAGGGAGTTCCCAGGTCAATCCATTTGTGCAGCTGGTAAAATAGTTCAGAAATTATCAACAGAGAAGCAAAAGCAGCCACTCCCAGGAGGAATGGTTTCAGGAATTCATTTAATATGTAACGAGTCAAAATACGCATCTGTGTTTCTAATCTTAAAATGTAGCAGCAAAGCGTAAGCTTTGCTTATTCTGTAGGGGACGGACTCCGTGCCGTCCCTTCTTTTGGGCGGCCACGGAGTGCCGCCCCTACAGTGCAGAGCTATCGCTCTGCGGCTACTTTGCGGTTTTGTAAATCATCCAGGCGCCGGCTATTCCTATTATCAAATTTGGCACCCACACGCTGAACAGGGGAGGAGTGATTCCTTTCTCTCCCAGGGTAATCCCTTCCACCAGGAGAAACCAGTATAACAGAAACAGGCCCAGGCTCAGGCTAAAGCCAACCGATTTTCCCTTCCTGCGCGCTTTTATTCCCAGGGGAATTCCGATCAAACAGAAAACAAAGGAAGCAAAAGCGAGGGACCTGCGCTGATGGTATTCTACTTCTAATGAATAAGCAGGGATATTATCTCGCTTCAATTTTCTTATTTCCTGCAGAAGTTCGGATTTTGGCATCTGCCTGATTCGTTTCGCCGTGGGCGGCGGAGTCTGGGTGAGGTCGAGCGCGATATCGTAATTCTTGAAATAGGTTATGCTGTACTTGTTGGGGTCAACTCTATTTTTCTGCTGGATGCTTCCGTCAAATAGCCGGAAAACCACTTGTTGCTCATTGGACACCATATTTCCCCGTTGGGCTGTGATTAGCGTGGGAAAACCGTCCTCTTCCATTTGATACATAATCACGCCCGAGAGTTTCCCCTTTTTTTGTTTAATCTTCTCTACGTAGAGTCTGTAATCCTCTATTTCCAGGAAGGTGCGCTCTTCCAGTTTAAGTATGGGATTCCTCTGGGCGATCCGGTAGTATATCTGGCGGAATCGGTCATAAGCCCGCGGCGCTATCTTCTCGTTAAAAGTGACCAAAAATACACTCACAATGAAACTCAAAATAATGACCGGTAAGAAAACACTGTACAGACTTACGCCCGAGGCCTGGATTGCCGTTATCTCGTTATCGGAAGAGAGCCTGCCGAAACAGATAAGGGTCCCTGCCAGGATTGCCATGGGAATGGTATAAACGAGAATGGAAGGCAATACGTATCCGAGGAGTTGCAGAACCGATAACATGCTCACGCCCTTACTAATCAGGAGGTTTATGGAATCGAATAGTCTTTCCATAATCAGGATAAAGGTAAATACGAAAAGAGCAATAATGGTGGGAGGTATGAATTCAGTAATAATATAGCGATGTAAAATTTTCATTTTGAGAGTAAACCTGGGAATAAACTAAAAATTCGTGTTTTCTGCACGCAATAAGATTATACATAATTCCAACAATTATGGCAATTGCAAAATTGTATATTGTATTGTAGGGGCGACACTCTGTGGTCGCCCAAAAGAAGGGACGGCACGGAGTCCGTCCCCTACAGAAACAGCAAAGCTTACGCTTTGCCGCTACAAAAAGATGATGACCATAGGGACATGCTGAAAGCGGTTGACAACAGAATAAGTCTGTGATATAATCATTTTGGAAGCTATATAATTAATAAAGTTAACTTGTCTTCTCCGAAAAGGCAAACTCCGAGAAATCGGAGGGCGCAAAGCCACAGTCCCGCGTAAGCGGGAGGCTGGGCTACCGAAAGAAGACACGCAGAGTACTACTTAGCCGCGAACCAGTGAACGGGATGCTGGCTTTAATTATCGGAGAAGACTGGGGGCGGTTTTTTTATTGTAAATTGGGATTAAATTAGTTAGAATAACATAAATTATTCGAGCAAAAGGGAAGAGATGTTGCTTTCCAGAAAAACCATTCTGATAACTTTGATTGGATCCATCGGACTCGTTCTGATTGGTTCTATCGACGTAAGGGGCGGTCCACTGGAAGATTTTGATGCCTTTGTGAAGGAAAGGGAAGAGGAATTTATATCATATAGCCAGGAAGAATGGAATAAGATGAGGGATGAGAAGGAGCAGGGAATATTCATAGTCGAAGAAGAGCTTCTGGCTCCTGCGAAAGTGGAAAAGGGAGAAAAAGAAGAAGTGAAACCGGAAGAGGAAGAGGCTGTTCCGCCTGCTCCCGCAGGAATTGGCATAATTCTTCCCTTTGAGTCGAGACTCAGCATAACGGGAAGAAAAATGATCTCTATGAGGTATGGCGAGGTATTCTATAAGGATGAAGACGAGAGAACAACTACCGGCACTCCCGCCGGAGTGACCGAGGGTTTTGATATGGACCAGGAGCTCCAGGTGAAGATTAAAGGGAACGTAGGGAGGAAAATTACGGTTAACGTAGACTACGACGATACCGTGGAGGATAAGAGAGATATTTCCGTGGTGTATAAAGGAGACCCTGATGAGATTGTTCAGGAGGCGGCATTCGGAGATATCACTCTGGAGCTTCCCGCAACCGAGTTTGTCGCCTATAAGAAGAGCGTATTCGGCGGGAAATTGGATGCTCAGTATGAGGATTTTAGATTGATGGCTATCGGCTCACAGACCAAGGGCGTGCCGGAGGAGAAGAAATTCAAAGGTAAGTCCACATTTGAGAAAAGAGATGTTAATGATACTTCGTATCGGCGGCGTAAATATTATGAATTGTGGGGGGATACAAATATTCAGAGTGGAAGTGAACAGGTTTATATTGACGACCGGGATGGAGCAAATAACCAGAATGGCGCCTTTATGACAGTAAGAAATGTTGACCTTTTACCCCTGACCGGTAGCGCCACGTACTACGGATACTTCAATCTCCAGGTTCCGGGACAGGACTATACGATAGATTATGTCAAAGGAATTATCACTTTCCGCGACATAGTATATGAAAATTATGTCATTGCCGTAGATTATAGAAAATCCGACGGGCAGCTGATTTCAGCGACCAATAACAACCTGCCCAGGATACTTAAAGATGAAGAGGAAGAGCTGGATCAGGAAATGATGAATTATTACGACCTGGGGAGAAAAAAGATTATCCAGGGAGTTGAGGGCAGGGACTTTGTGGTGAAGATTCTGGATCTGAACCGCAAGGAAGTGACAACCTTTGGCAATGTCTACGACCTGATTGAAATGGATTACGATGAGGGGATAATAAAATTCAAATACCGCACGCCTTTTGACCCGCCATTTTCGGATATATACGATAAGACGAATCCACAGCACCACTACATCATATATGTGGAATATAAATATCGGCAGAAGACTTATTTCCTGCGTCCGAACATCGTGGAAGGAAGCGAAAAAATTACAATAAACGGCCGGCTACTGAAGAGAGATGAAGACTATTTCATTGACTACGAATCCGGCTTTATTACGTTCTTTCGTGAAGAAGAGATTGATGAAGAGACAGAAATTGTGATTAATTATGAATATATGCCCTTCGCCGGTCTATATCAGGAGACACTTCTGGGCGCCAGGGGAGAATGGGCGCCCTCGGACAGGTTCTTTTTAGGTTCTACGTTCCTGTATAGCGGGGCAGCGAAATCGGCAACCATCCCTAACGTGAGGGCTGCTCCCGGAAGTAAATTCATTCTTGATGCAAATTCAGAATTCTCTTTTGACCCCCAGCCGTTTTTTCCTTTCCAGACAAAGATTTCGGGAGAATTGGCCAGGAGTCTAAATAATCCTAATACCTGGGGAAAAGCAATAATCGATAGCATGGAAGGGGTAAAGTTAGTTGACGGAATGCCCACGGATAAGGATGCGTGGCAGATAGCCAGTAACCCGGGGGGAGTTCCCACCCAGGAGGGAGCTATCAGCTGGGATAACGAGGATGCAAAAATTAAAGATATTAAACCGAATGCCGACGTGGGTGCAGATGAAGAACAGGAAGTCCTGAAAATTAGTTACGATTTGACCGGGAATGCCACGGCATCCATTGTCTATCCTATTTCCACCCGGGGAGTCGATTACTCGCAGAAGGAGAGTTTGGAACTATATGTTTACGGAGATAATAAGGGAGAGATTTTAGAGATTACGCTGGGAAGCATTGCCGAAGATGCCGATGGTGATGGAGAGCTGGACACGGAGGATGTTAATGGCGACGGGACTCTGAATGTGGGCGAAGATGTTGGCTGGCAGTTTTCTGATTGGACTGGCGACGATGATGAAATTTATCTCAGGGATGGAAAAATCGGCTATAAGAACGGGAAGATTGATAGCGAGGATTTGGATGGGGACCGCGTGGGTCCGGAAGCGGAAGGTAGTCTTTTCCCGTTTTCTACTGTCGTAAACTGGTCCGGATGGAAGAAAGTGGAATGGGACCTCGGCATTACTACAAACACCGCCTCCGACTGGACAGCTATAAAGCACGTGAGGATAGCATTGAAGGGAACAAATGTTTCGGGGGGCTTAAAGATTGCCTCAATGGGCGTGATAGGGAACAAGTGGGAAAGAGGAATTGTCCAGTCCACAGATGCAGATGATGAGTTCTCCGTGGGCGCCGTGAATACCGAGGATGATTATGATGTTTACGGTCGGGGTTTGCTTGATAATAACGATTATGAAGACCTTTACGGTGAAGTAGTTGTTGAAGAAAAAGAAATAGAACAGACACTTTCGCTAAAGTACACGTTGATTGCCGGTGCTACAGGCTATACGAAATGGACATTCACCAGAGCCGAAGACTATTCAAAATATGAAGAACTAAAGTTTTTCGTAAGGAATCCCGATTATCCCACGAAGAACCCGAAGTTCATAATGAGATTGGGCACTCCCAGCGACTACTATCAATTTGAAAAAACGGTAAACTGGAACGGCTGGAAATTGTTGAGCATCGACTTAAGAGATATTGACGGAAAATACGGAGCAGACACGATGGAAAGTTCGGACGGAACCGTAACCAGGGTAGGAAGTCCCGATCTTACAAACGTTGCCGAAATTAGACTGATGATTGTGAATGGTACGGCAAGTGCTATTTCTGACGGAGAGATATGGGTTAATGAGATTCACTTGACGGGCGCGAGGAAAAAAGAAGGCTGGGCAGGGAGAATCGGTTTGGATTGTGAACTCCCCGGCTGGATGACTTTTGGGGGGAAGTACTGGTATATGGATAGGAATTTCGAGACGATTACCGTCCCCAGCAAGAATCAGGACAAAGAGGTAATCTCAGCCTATACCAATTTAAATAGACTCGATTACCTGCCGCTGTCGTTAAATTGGAGCAGGACCACCACAGTTACCCCTTCGGCGGTCAGGGTGGAAGATTTGAGCTTTCAGGACGAGGGACGCGTGGTAAGCAATGAGGGCAGTGCCACTGCGGAACTCAGACTGCCAAAACTGCCGAGGGTAGGAACAAGTTATACCAAGTCCATTGTTGACCGCAGTCAGCCTGAAGGCAAGAGGGAAGATGCGGATACATATTCGGCTACTCTCTACCAGTATGAACTACCCTTTCGCTTCTTTCTTCTTCCGCAGGATTTGGGCGGTTCCTATAAGAGAATCGATAAATTTAACAAGTTCACAAGCAGTGCCCCTACGCAGAAAGATTTCCGGGAATTCACGAATGATTGGTCGGGTAAAGCAACTTTCAGGCCATTATCCGATTTATCGATTGTTCCTTCCTATTCCCTGCGAAAAGTGAAGGAAAGAGTATACGTCGACGGTAAAACCGACCGTCCGCGGTCGGGAACGCAGACAGTAGGATTTGATTCAACATTCCAATTCTTTGAATGGCTCAAGCCTTCTTTGAATTACAGCATAACCAATACAGAAAATTTTGTAATCGTTAGCAGCACCTCAACTCCCACAGAAAAGAATTTCACCCGGACCAGTGCAGCAAAACTGAGCCTGCCTTTTGTTGCCAAATCACTTTTTCCTAAACTTAAGCCTGTTAGTTCGTTGAACGTCACTTCCTCTTATGCGTTAGACGATGGTGATAGCTACGATAAAATAGGTGAAGACTATCCCGTTTATGGGAAGTTGTGGCTAAGAGGCGATGGAATGGGGTATAAAAGACTTGAGGGAATTGAAGATAAATTGAAATCTTTTTCTCTGCGCGATACTTTCCGGATAGAAAGTAACTGGAAACCCCTGGAATTTTTGGATTTAAAAGGGTATCTTTATCCCTTCGGCACTATGACCACTGATATAGACTATACGCGCACACAGAGCCGCCAGGGGCCGACAGTTCTTGATAGCGAGAAACGCATCTGGCCCTATCTGGATATAAGAATGAAAAGTCTGGAGAATTTTCCTCTACTTGGACTGGCAATGGAAGAGGCAGAAATGATCACAAAGTACGTCCTGACCACGGAAGATTCCAAAAATGTCTCGTTGGGTAAGAAAGTCGACTTCAGCGAAGATTTAAGATTTAAACTATTCAAAAATTATTATTTGTGGTTAACCTACAGTAGTTCCCGGAACAAGGTAAAAAGTGCGCCTTCCTGGCAGATTAGCCAGGAGGGATTCAGCAGGGCATACAACGCTCAAGTTACTTTTACCTGGTGGGATGATTGGAGATTTAATGTCAAGTACGGTTATAAGAAAGAGGACGGAGAGACCGGCGGGGAAAAGACTACAGAGAGTCGGATTCATTCATCCAGTATAGATGTGGAAGCGCGTTTAAAGTTGCCCGAATTGTGGAAACTCCCCATAATCGGAAAACAAGTTAGAACGGCAGGCGAGATGAAAGTAAAGGGTCGTTTAAGTGCTGAAATTAAGAGAAGCGAGCTAAATGTGGAGAGGGACAATACTGATACATATTCTGCCCTGTTATCCAGTGATTTTAACGTGGGCACAAACTTAATGTTAACTGTAGGAACCGGAATAACCCGTTTTATCAATCACAATTTGGAACAGAATAACTATTTTGCCGTTGACGTCAACACCACCCTCACCATAAAATTCTAACTCCTCCGATTTCATCGGAGACTCCCCCGCATAATTCCCACCCGGCGATTCCCCCCCTGTAAAAAAAAGCAAAAAAAGCTTGACAAAGCGGTTTGCCATTGTTAAGATATAGTAAAATTTGACTATTCAAATTTTACTATTCGGAGGCAAAAATGGAAGATTTGATGTTTCTGGGTCTATTGCAGGAAGGTCCCAAACACGGTTATGAAATAAAAAAAGAGATTAATAACGTGGTGAGCCAATTTACGGGCATAACTATGAAATCGGTCTACTATCCGTTGAAGAAGTTGGAAGAAAAGGGTATGGTTTCCCGGAGCGTGGGAAGGGCGGGGAGGCGTCCGGAAAAGTATATTTACAAAGTTACCAGGAAAGGGAAAGAAGAGTTTACTAAACTGCTAAATAAGAATTTTCTCATTATTCAGAGACCATATTTGAATATAGACCTCTCTCTCTACTTTCTTCATTACGTGGACCCTAAAATAGTTAGGAGGAGACTGGAAAACAGGTTGAGTGGACTAAAGGGAATAAAAAAATGGGCGGAGAATAGAGAAAAGACTCTCCAGAAAGAGAAAGCCCTTTATCATATGATTGCCATTACGGAGCATTCTCTGGAGATTGTAAAGTTCGAGATGAGATTCACGGAGAAATTGATAAAGCAATTTGCCTGAGCAGGCAAGAAGTTAGGAGGACGGTTGAACAATTTGTCCCAATCTTTTGCCAGATTTATCATTCGCCACAGATTACTGTTTATTATTATTTCCGTGGTTTTGACTGCTTTTTTTGCTTATCAATTGAGACATTTAACTTTGCAGACCAATCTGGGCGATTTTGCTCCTCAGAAACATCCCTTCCTGGCAGTGCAAAGACAATTGACCCGCATTTTCGGTGGATTGAATCAAATCTCTATTGCCATTGAGGTAAAAGAGGGAGATATATTCAATTATCCCACTCTCAGCAAAGTCCATAGAATCACAAAGAAATTATATCTTCTTGACGGAATTAACGCTGGCAGAGTTGTTTCCCTTTCGGCAAGGAAAATGAAAAGCGTGAAAGCGACCGCCGACGGATTCGGAGCAAGAAGACTTATGAGGTATCCGCCGCAGTCGGCGGAAGAAATGGAAAGACTGAAGATGACTGTTGTGCGCAATCCCATGGTTTACGGGCCCATTGTATCCAAAGATTTCAAAAGCACGCTAATTCAGGCCGATTTCGAATCGGATGTCTCTTCCCGCAGAATCTTTCGCCAGGTGCAACAGATTGTTGAGGAAGAGAAAGACTCCCATAACCGCATATATGTTGGTGGCAGGCCCGTATTGGAAGGATGGCTCGATTTTTACATTCCCAAGATGGGGAAAATTTTTCTGGGAACGCTGATGGTAATGATTCTAATTTTATACGTCGCTTTTCGTTCCAAGAGAGGAGTTCTTCTTCCCCTCGCTTCCAGTCTTATGGCCACTGTTTGGGGGCTGGGAATCCTCACTCTCTCGGGATATAAGCTTGGCCCCACCACCATACTTACGCCATTTCTGGTAATGGCCCTGGGAATAAGCCACTCTGTTCAATTCATAAAGAGATATTACGAAGACGAATTGAGACATCTTTCCAGCAAAGAAGCCTCCCAGGAGACTCTCCAGTCTCTCTTTGTTCCTGCCTGTACTTCCCTTTTTACCGACGGATTGGGTTTTCTGTCTCTTCTCGTGGTCCCTCTGGCAATGATCAGGAGCATGGCGCTGACCACCGGGGTCGGGGTATTGAGTATCTTTTTCACCACTGTGACCTTTATACCTTCAGTCCTTTCTTTTCTTCCTTCTCCCGAAAGAAAAGAGATTGAGCGAGAAGAAAGATTCAATTTGCTTAACAGGATTCTGGGAAAAATATCCTCCCTGAGTATCCATCGCGTCTCCCGTTGGGCAGTGGTCGGTATTTTCCTCGTGCTGGGTGCGGTGGGAGCGCTGGGCGCTTCCAGAATCGTGGTAGGGGATAATGAACCCGGTTCGGCGTCACTCTACCGCAACTCTCCCTATAATGTTGCCGAGAGGATGATAAGCGATAAATTTGCCGGCTCCAGCCCTTATTACGTATTGGTAGAAAGTGATGAGGAGGAAGGCCTGGTAGATTCCGATACACTTCTGGAAATGGAGTCACTGGCGAGTCACTTAAAGAAAAGAGTGCCCGAGGTGGGACGTTCCCTGTCCCTGGTAGATTATATTAAGGGTCTTAACTTTGCGATGTTTGGCGGCAATCCCGGATATTTAAAAATTCCCGAGAAGAGTCAAACCATTGGCGAGTATCTCTTCCTGTATTCCATCACTGCCTTTCCCGGCGATTTTGACCCTGTGGTCAGTCCTGATTACAGGTACGCCAACATCAAATTTGATTTGAAAGACCATAAGGCAAGAACAATAGACAAAGTATTGATGGCAACTAAAGAATGGGTGGATAATGATCATAAGGTTCAAAGTTTCAGATTCCGCTATCCCGGCGGAGATATCGGAATTCTGGCAGCCATAAACGAGATTATTAGAAAGGTCTTGCCCCGGAATATAATGCAGTTATCTTCAATAGTATTTGTTTGTATCTGGGTTGCTTACGGTTCATATATTGCCGGAATTCTGCTCTTGACGCCGCTCATTCTGGGAGTGCTTTTGACTTTCGGGACTCTGGGTCTTCTGGGAGTAAGCCTGACGGTGGAAACATTACCCGTAGCCGCTCTGGGAATAGGACTGGGAGTAGATTACGGGATATATGTAACCAGTCGTCTGCGGCAGGAATTGAGACAGGGATTGCCTCTCAAAAGAGCAATTTATACTTCCCTGGAGACTTCCGGGAAAGCGGTATTTTTTACCGGAGCGACGGTGGCGCTGGGAGTCTTCTCCTGGGTGTTCTCCAATATTCGCCTGCAAGCGAGGCTGGGAGTCATCGTGGGGTCGCTTCTCATTTTGAATATGCTGGGCGCATTGATTCTGCTTCCGGCTCTAATTTCTATTTTCAAGCCAAAATTTGTAATTCCCCCTCACCCCGGCCCTCTCCCCCAGGGGGAGAGGGAGCAAGAAGGTGAATTCTCTTCCCCCAGGGGGAGAGGGAGTAACAAGGTGAATTCTCTCCCCCGAAGAAAGAGGTAGTTATAAGGAGAATTCTCTTTCCCAGGGCAGGAGAAACGAGGTAGGAAAGGAGGTGAAATAAGGAATATTTTCTGAATCAAACCATAAGAAAGGAGATGAAAGATGAAGTGTGCAAAGTGGGTTTTTCTGGTTTGCGGCCTGGCTCTGGTTTTGGCTCAGCTTGCCAGCGCCGTTGACAAACCGTACGAAGGAATTTCAGCTGGTGATTTAATGAAGATAAAATATGACATTAAATACACCAAATTTGCCCGGGATTACCAGAGCACGGGTGACGTGTGGCTAATCGGCAAGGGAGGTTTCAAGAGACACAGGAAGTTCTTGAGGGCGCGCATCATTTTGAATAGAGAGAGTGACGGAATGGACTACAAGGACTACGTAGCATTCACCGAGCCCAGGAATGTAAAAGGTCTGGGAATTCTTACCTGGACCTACATTGACCCGGAAAAGGAACAGGATGTCTGGCTGTGGCTTCCCAGTTTAAAAAAGATAAGGAGAATATCCCAGTCGCAGGCGGACGATGCCTTTTTGGGGAGTGATTTTACCACGGAAGAGATTACCATACGCCGGTGGCAGGACGAGACTTACGAAATTACGGGAGAGGAAAAATTTAAAGGCTACCAATGCGAGTTTGACGGAAAGACTTACTACGAAGGTC
The DNA here is from genome assembly GCA_964345635.1 of uncultured Clostridia bacterium. Taxonomy (GTDB): domain Bacteria; phylum UBA6262; class WVXT01; order WVXT01; family WVXT01; genus WVXT01. Next base: position 11,079 of record CAYFRM010000057.1, on the reverse strand, counting down.
TCGACTGCTACATAGTTGAAGCAAAACCAAAGAGGAAAGATTGGTATTATTCGAAAAGGGTTGTCTGGATTGACAAGAATACGGGGGGCAATATTTTTGATGAAATCTACGACCCAGTGGGAAGAAAGGCGAGGACAATCTTCAGAGAATACAAGGATTACGGGAACGGATATTGGACCCAGACGCTACTTGAGTGTAAAAACTTAAGGACCGGTCATAGTACGGTAGTTACGTTTGAGGAAATAAAATTTGATTCGGGACTGAAAGAAGGGTTCTTTACCGAAAAGAGTCTAATGAGAAGTAAATGGTAAATGAGGTAACTACTCCAAGGAGGTTAAAGATGAAGCGAAGGTTCAGTAAGTTTTTTACGTTTTGTGTCGCGGTTCTGACGGCATCTTCGGTTTATGGCATAGAAGTCTCCGAAAATTTTACTATTTCCGGAATATTGAAGAATGAGACGGCGAGCCATCTGAAAATGAACGAGTTTATGAAAATTGAGAACACAGCCCAGTTGGAAATGGAGTATAGACCAACTGACTATCTGCATCTATTCGGGCTTTTCAGATTTTTCTATGACGGTGTCTTTGATGCCGAGGAACAATATAACCCCGTGAAAAATGAACTTTACCGCACGGATGTCACCAACGACTGGCTCAGGGAGTTATATGTGGATTTACTTACCGACAGGCTGGATGTCAGGTTGGGGAGGCAGCAGGTCGTCTGGGGAACTGCCGACGGTGTGAAAATATTGGATGCAGTAAATGCCACTGATATGAGAGAATTCACTCTTGATGACTACGCTGACAGCCGCATACCTCTGTGGATGGTTAAGTTAGAGTATGCGCCAACGCTTAACGGAGCTTTTCAGTTTCTGTTCATCCCGGATTTCCAGGCAAATTACATTCCGCCTGTAGGCGCGCCGTTTACTTACCGTGCATCCGAATTGGGTCAGGCGAGCGCCGTTGATTGGCTTATGGCAGGCGGAAGCGTCTCTTTCAACGAAGACGTTAAGCCAGACCCCTGGGAGGATTTATCGGATACCACCATAGGTTTCCGCTGGCTTGACGTACTGGGAGGATTTGAATATACTCTCAATTTCCTTTATGGTTACTACCTTTCAGGAGCCAATTATTCCTGGTGGGAACCAGCTTTAATGGGGCCACCTAACCCGTTCGTCAACACCTTGAATCTACAGAAGAGATATGAGCGGATATACCTGTACGGAGCTTCGTTCACCAAAGCCCTGACCAGAGGCCCGCTTTCCGGTTTGACCATAAGGGGTGAATTCGCCTATATCCAGGATGTTCCCACTTATTACGGAACGGACGGTCAGGTCGCAGGACCTCCCGTAAAAATGGACAACTTCAATTACGTCCTGGGGTTCGACAAGTATCTGGTGACAAACTGGTCTGCCAGCCTGCAATTCATCCAGTTTATTACATCCAAGGACAGTTATCAGGGCAATCAGCTCCTTTTCGGGCCAACGCTGGGTCCAATGGACCAGGTAACCACTATGTTAAGTTTGAAACTATCCACAGATTTTATGCATGAGAGGCTCAAGCCGGAGGTTCTGGTGATATATGGATTGGATAATGACTGGAAGATAAGCCCCAAGGTCCAGTTTGAAATTCTGGACAGCCTTACGGCAGTTGCCGGTCTCCATATTTTTGAAGGTAAGCCCCAGAATCTTTACGGGCAGTTTGATGAGAGAGATGAGATGTTTGTTGAATTAAAGTTTGGATTCTAAGAGAAAGGAGGAGGAGGATAAAATGAACGTAGGAAAAGTTTTGGAAGAGAGCTCAGCCAGGTTCAAAGACAAGGTGGCCATAATTTTTGAGGATGAGAAACTCTCCTTCCGGGAACTTGACCGCCTGGTGAATAATCTCTCCGCAGGTCTTATTGCGGAAGGGGTAAAGAAAGGTGACTGCGTGGTCACTTTCCTGCCGGATGCGATGGAGATAGCTTTAAGTTATTATGCTACCGTAAAAGTCGGCGCGATTCATGCTCCGCTCGATGTTCGTCTTAAAGAGGAAGAAGTGAAGTTAATCTTTGGCGACGCCAAGCCAGTAGCGGTTATCACCACCAGCCAGTTTCAGGATATGTTTCTTTCTATGAGGGGAGAAATTCCCGGTATGAAGAGCATCATCGTGGTGGGAGAGGAAGTTAAAGAAGGTTGCAAATCCTTTAGCGAGATGAAAAACAAAGATTCTTCTCGCGTTATTCCCGCGGAAGTTGACGACGAAGATATAGCTCTTTATCTCTATACTTCAGGGACTACCGCCAGGCCAAAAGGAGTAATGGCGACTTTTGGCAGCCTTGACTGGTTCCCTAAAGATATGCACGCTGTGTGGGAAACTACCGCGGACGATGTCTATATGCTCTCATTACCCGCATCCCACATAAGCGGACCCATCGTTTTTAATCAGACGATTGTGCTAGGGACGACCACTGTGATTCTGGGAGCATTCAATCCCCGGAAATGGCTGGAGACTGCAGAGAAGAACCGCGTAACCAAACTCCATTTCGTACCTCCTATGGCCAATGCATTGATACAGCTTAACGAGTTCGAAAAACACGACCTGTCACACTTGAAAGCCATCGCCCTTATGGGCGCGTATTCGACTCCCGGGCTGGTCAAAGAGATTGGAGAAAGACTGGGAATAAGAAGAGGATACCAGGGTTATGGGTTAACCGAGACTTCTCCTCTACTTACTCTTGAGCCACTGGACAGCAACGGCGATTTTGGAACGATTGGCAAACCGTTACCGGGTAAGGAAGTGAAGATAGTAGATGAGGACGGCGATGAGGTTTCCGTAGACGAAGTTGGCGAGATAGTTACCCGCGGTTCACACGTAATGAAAGGTTATCACAATGACCCCGAAGCCACGCGCGAAAGAATCAAGGATGGGTGGTTGCACACCGGCGATTTAGCCAGAAGGGATGAGGAAGGATATATCTACATCGTGGGAAGGACGCAGGATAGAATCAACGTCGGGGGGTTGATGGTTTACGTCTCCGAGGTTGAGGACGTTCTTCATCACCATCCGAAAATAAAAGAGGTGGCTGTGGTCAGTGCTCCCGACCCCAAAAGAGGTGAGAGGGTGAAAGCAGTTATTGCCCTGAAACAAGGAATGGAAGCTACGGAGAAAGAGATAACAGATTATTGCCGGGATAGAATGGCCGACTACAAAGTTCCCCGGGAGGTTGAGTTCAGGGAGAGTCTGCCCAAGACCAGAACGGGCAAGATAGCCAGGGGAGAACTGGCTAAAAAGAACTGCTGAGGTTCGGGACGGGGACAAGCCCCTACACTACAAGTTCCAAGGAGGAGGGTAGAATGAATGTAGGAAAAGTTTTAGAAGAGAGTGTTGCCAGGTTCGAAGACAAAGTGGCGATAATTTTTGAGGATGAGAAACTCTCTTTCCGGGAGCTTGACCGTCTGGTGAACAATCTCTCGGCAGGTCTGATTGGAGAGGGCGTGAAAAAAGGTGATTGCGTGGTCACTTTCCTGCCGGATTCAATGGAGATAGCTTTAGGTTATTATGCTATCCTGAAAATTGGCGCTATTCACGCTCCACTCGATATAAGACTTAAAGAAGAGGAAGTGAAGTTAATTTTTGGCGACGCTAAACCAGTAGCAATTATAACCACCAGCCAGTTTCAGGATATGTTTCTCTCTATGACAGCAGAAATTCCCGGTACAAAAAGTATCATCGTGGTGGGAGAAGAAGTAAAGGAAGGTTGCAAATCCTTTAACGAAATGAAAAACAAAGATTCCTCTCGCGTTATTCCCGCGGAAGTCGCTGATGAAGATATAGCTCTTTATCTCTACACTTCAGGGACTACCGCCAGACCAAAGGGAGTAATGGTAACTTTTGGCAGCCTGGATTGGTTCCCTAAAGATATGCACAATGTCTGGAAAACTACTGAGGATGATATCCATATGCTCTCATTACCCGCTTCCCACATAAGTGGACCAATTCTATTCAATCAGACGATTGTGATGGGAGTGGCCACTTCAATTCTGGGAGCATTCAATCCCAGGAAATGGCTGGAGAATATAGAGAATAATGGCGTGACTATTATCCATTTCGTGCCGCCGATGGCCAATGCATTGATACAGCTTAATGAGTTTGATAAGCATGACTTATCAAGCTTAAGAACCCTAGCTCTTATGGGCGCATATTCTACTCCCGGCTTGGTCAAAGAAATTGGAGAAAAACTGGGACTAAGAAGAGGTTGTCAGGGTTATGGGTTGACTGAAACTTCGCCTCTACTTACCCTTGAGGGCATTGAGAGCAATGCTCCTTTTGGAAACATCGGCAAGCCATTGCCGGGCAAAGAAGTGAAGATAGTTGATGAAGACGGCGATGAAGTTCCCGTAGGGCATGTTGGGGAAATAGTTACTCGCGGTTCACACGTAATGAAAGGTTATCACAATGACCCCGAAGCCACGCGCGAAAGAATCAAGGATGGGTGGTTGCACACCGGTGATTTGGCCCGGAGAGATGAAGAAGGATATATCTACATTGTGGGAAGGACGCAGGATAGAATCAACGTCGGGGGCTTGATGGTTTATGTCTCCGAGGTTGAGGACGTTCTTCATCACCATCCCAAAATAAAAGAGGTGGCTGTAGTCAGCGCTCCCGACCGGAAGAGAGGAGAGAAAGTAAGGACTGTTATTGTTCTGAAGGAAGCAATGGAATCTACGGAGAAAGAGATAATAGATTATTGTCGGGAGAGAATGGCCGACTACAAAGTTCCCCGGGAGGTGGAGTTCAGGGAGAGTCTGCCCAAGACCAGAACGGGCAAGATAGCCAGGGGAGAACTGGCCAAAAAGAACTGCTGAGGAGTATAGAATGAACGTAGGAAAGGTTTTGGAGGAGAGCGTTGCCAGGTTCAAGGACAAGGTGGCGATAATTTTTGAGGACGAGAAAGTCTCTTTCCGGGAACTCGACCGCCTGGTGAATAATCTTTCTGCGGGACTATTCAGGGAGGGCGTGAAGAAAGGTGACCGCGTGGCCACTTTCCTTCCCGATTCGATGGAGTTTGCCTTGAGTTATTTTGCTATCCTGAAGATTGGCGCTATCCACGCTCCTCTCGATGTTCGCCTTAAAGAGGAGGAAGTGAAGTCAATCCTCGACGACGCTAAACCGGTAGCAATGATAACCACCAGCCAGTATCAAGATATGTTTTTTTCTATGAGAGCAGAAATTCCCGGTATAAAGAACATCATCGTGGCGGGAGAGGAAGTAAAGGAAGGTTATAAATCGTTTAACGGGATGAAAAACCAGGGTTCTTCTCGCGTTATTCCCCCGGAAATCGAGGATGATGATGTAGCCCTTTATATGTACACTTCAGGGACTACCGCAAAACCGAAGGGAGTAATGGTAACTTTTGGCAATCTCGACTGGTTCCCTAAAGATATGCACGCTTTCTGGAATACTACGGAGAACGATGTCTATATGATTGCTTTGCCCGCGTCCCATATAAGCGGGCCAATTGTTTTTAATCAGACAGTCGAAATGGGCATTCCTTCTGTAATTTTGGGTGCTTTCAGTCCCAGGAAATGGCTGGAGACCATAGAGAAGAATCGTGTGACAGCCACTCAGTTAGTCCCTCCTATGGCTCAGTCATTGATTCAATTAGGCGAGTTCCACAAGTACGACCTGTCAAGCCTCAGGGGTGTGGCTCTTATGGGCGCGTATTCTGCGCCCGGGCTGGTTAAGGAGATGGGAGAAAGACTGGGATTGAGAAGGTGTTGCCAGGGCTATGGACTAACCGAGACTTCTCCGATGATTACCTTTGAGCCGCTGGATAGTGCTGCTCCCTTTGGAAACATTGGCAAGCCGCTTCCCGGGAGAGAAGTGAAGATAGTGGATGAAGACGGAGACGAAGTCCCTGTAGGAAAGGTTGGCGAGATAGTTACCTGCGGCCCTCATATAATGAAAGGGTATCACAATGACCCGGAAGCTACTGGCGAGAAAATAAAGGATGGCTGGCTGCACACGGGAGACCTGGCGAGGAGAGACGAGGAAGGTTATTTCTACATCGTGGGAAGGAAGCAGGACAGGATAAACGTGGGAGGACTGATGGTCTACGTCTCCGAGGTGGAAGACGTCCTGCGCGAGCATCCCAAGATAAAAGAGGCAGCCGTGATGAGTGCTCCCGATGTAAAAAGGGGCGAGAAGGTGAGAGCCGTGGTAGTGTTGAAGGATAGAATGGAAGCCACTGAAGATGATATAATCGGTTACTGCCGGCAGAGAATGGCAAACTACAAAGTTCCCAGAGAGGTAGAATTCAGAGAAAGCCTTCCCAAAACAAGGACAGGCAAGATAGCCAGGGCAGAACTTGTGAAGAATAGCTCTTGAGAGTCAGCATTTCGGGAAATAGTCAATCTACGAAAAGACCGCTAATTATTTATCGCATTAGCGGTTTTTTTCTATACAGGTGAAGAGAAAATCCTTGAAAAAGATAGGATAAAAAGGTAGTATTTCAAAGATAATTTGTTCATCCTCAAGAAAGAACGAAGTGAAGCAATCTCGAGATTGCCACGCTCCCTTCACTCGCTCGCAATGACCTTTGAGAAAAATAGGAGAGATTTTTGGCTACTTTCTGGGAACTTCTTTTGAATTTTTTCTTTCCCCTTCAGTGTGTCAACTGCGGAAGGCTGCTCGCAGCCGATAATAAAGAGCGCGTCTGCGGAGATTGCTGGTCCAGGATTATCTACCTCAACCGGCCAATTGACATAAGACTATCTTTAGAAAGAATATGGTCGGTGGCAGTATATGACGGGGTTCTGAAGGAACTGATTCATCAATTCAAATATAAGGAGAAGAAATATTTAGCCAATCCTTTGGGGAAGCTCCTGGTCGATTTTGTGGAGGAGTACCTGGAAGAAGAAAGATTCGACTATATTATTCCCATACCGCTGGAAAAGGCCAGGCATAAGAAGAGAGGTTATAACCAGGCAGAACTTTTGGCCCGGGTTCTGGGAGAAGCGGTGGATAAGCCGATATTGACCGATTTAGTGGAAAGAAGAAAGAAGACCAAGCCGCAGTTCGGACTGAATAGAGAAGAGAGGTTTGAGAATCTTTCGGGGGCTTTTGAAGTATCGAAGTCAGGGAAAGAAGACGTCGCCACGATTGCAGGAAAGACGGTTCTCCTGTTAGACGACCTGGCAACTACGGGAGCAACAGTGGATGAATGCGCCAGAGTATTGAAAGGGGCAGGAGTCAACGAGGTTTATGCGTTGGTCTTAGCCCATGGAATATAGAATTAAAATGGTAGCCGCAGATCGATAGCTCTGCTAAGAAGAAGCAAAGCTTACGCTTTGCTGCTACAGATTCAGAATGTAGCCGCAGAGCGATAGCTCTGCTATAGCTATCTCAAAAAAGTCTTGACTTTATTGGGTGAATTTATATAATAACTTGTACTGGATAAGCAAATTAATAGAAGGAGGTAAGTGATAAATGGCAACAAAGGTAGGTATCAACGGATTTGGAAGGATTGGAAGGCTGGTGCTCAGAGCAGCCCTGGCTGAAGGGGTAAAGGAGCTCGATTTTGTGGCAGTTAATGATTTGACCAATGCCAAAACTCTGGCGCACCTGTTTAAGTATGACTCAACTTTTGGCACTTTTAAAGGTAAAGTAGAAGCAAAAGATGATTCCATTACGATAGACGGGAAAGAGATAAAAGTATTGTCACAGAAAGATCCGGCCGAGCTGCCATGGAAAGAACTGGGTGTGGATATTGTTATAGAGTCTACGGGCAGGTTTACCGACGCGGAAAAAGCCAGAGCCCATATGAAAGCGGGAGCGAAAAAAGTAGTCATTACTGCCCCGGCAAAAGGGGAAGCTCTCACCTTAGTTATGGGAGTAAACGAAGATAAGTACGATAGCTCCAAACACGATATTGTTTCCAACGCTTCCTGCACCACAAACTGCCTGGCGCCAGTAGCCAAGGTTCTTCTGGATAAGTTCGGGATTGAAAGAGGATTGATGACTACCATCCATTCTATCACTAATGACCAGGTTACTCTCGACTTTCCTCATAAAGATTTGCGCCGCGCCCGGGCAGCTACTCTTTCTATGATTGCTACCACTACCGGCGCAGCAAAAGCCATAGGATTGGTCCTGCCCGAGTTGAAAGGCAAGATGGATGGTATGGCGATACGCGTGCCTACTCCCAATGTCTCTCTGGTAGATTTAGTCGTAGAGGCGAAGAAAGAGACGACCGCGGAGGAGGTAAATAAGATATTCCAGGAAGCTTCCCAGGGGAAGTTGAGTAAGTATCTCGCATATACCGAGGAGCCATTGGTATCCCGCGATTTTTATGGAAACAACAAGTCTGCCATAGTAGACGGGCTTTCCACGAGAGTGATAGAAGGCAAGATGATAAAAGTTCTCGCCTGGTACGATAACGAATGGGCTTACTCCTGTAGAGTCAATGACCTGGTTAACTATATGGTGAAGTCAGGAGAGAAAAGCGGAGCCAAGGAGAGAGTGGCGAGTCAATAGAGGCAATACTGCGCTCGGACTCTCGGGGTCAGGGCCTTAGCTCTGCATTAAAAGAAGGTAAAAGCCATGGAAAAATTAACCATTTCGGATTTGGAAATAGAAGGTAAAAAAGTCCTAATTCGCTGCGATTTCAATGTTCCTCTGGATGACAAAGGAAGAATTGTGGATGATACCCGAATTCAAGCTGCTCTACCGACAATCAGATACGCTCTGGGAAGGGAATGCCGGGTTATCTTGATGTCCCATATGGGGCGACCCAAAGGGAAAGTAGACCCGAAATTGAGCTTGAAACCGGTTGCCCAAAGATTGGGAGAGCTTTTGAGTCTTGAGGTTCTTATGGCGCCTGACTGCATCGGTCCCGAAGTGGAGAAGATGGTCGGGGAGTTAAAAGGCGGCGGAGTCCTGCTTCTGGAAAATCTGCGCTTCCACGCGGGAGAAGAAACAAATAATGAAACTTTCGCCAGGCAACTCGCTTCGCTCGCCGATGTATTCATCCAGGACGCCTTTGGAACTGTCCACAGAGCGCACGCTTCCACGTCGGGAGTGCCCAGGCATTTACCCTCGGGCGCCGGTTTTCTGTTACAAAAAGAGTTAAAGTATCTGAAGCAGGCTCTGGAAGAACCGGAAAGGCCTTTTTTGGCTATCCTGGGAGGAGCCAAGATATCAACCAAGATTGGAGTCATAAAGAACTTACTGCCCAAAGTAGATTCCTTGATTTTAGGCGGTGCTATGGCCTACACTTTCTTGAGAGCAGAGAAGATAGAAACGGGCAATTCAATGGTAGAGGAAGACAAAATTGATACCGCGGGCGAAATACTGAAACAGGCTTCCAAAAAGAAAGTAACCGTTCTGTTACCCCTTGACCACGTTATTGCCAATAAAGTTTCCGAGGATGCCCAGAGTAAAGAAATCTCAGAGGTCACTATTCCCGAAGGCTGGATAGGAGTGGACATAGGGTCCTTCTCTATTAAACGCTTCTCTTCGGCAATCAGTTCTTCCAAAACCGTACTCTGGAACGGGCCGATGGGTATCTTTGAAATAGATAAGTTCAGCAATGGAACAAAAGCAATCGCTGAGGCAATCGCTGAAGCTACCAGGAAAGGCAGTATTTCCATTGTCGGCGGAGGAGATTCTGTCGCTGCCGTGACCAAAGCCGGACTTCAGGAGAATATATCGCATATCTCCACCGGAGGCGGGGCAGCGTTAGAGTTTCTGGAAGGTAAGGAGTTGCCGGGAATTTCAGCTTTGAAAGATAAGTGAGGAGATGAAATGATAACTCTAATATTGGTAGTTCATATTATTGTTTCCATATGTTTGATTCTGATTGTGCTCTTGCAGGTAGGAAAGGGTGCCAGTTTATCGGGCTTATTCGGAGGCGGAAGCGGCGGCGAGGCGATTTTTGGTGGCGGAGGAGGAGACGTTTTTATGAAAAGGTTGACCGTGGTCTTCGCCATCCTGTTTTTATTCACCTCTCTGACTTTAACCATAATTTCTGTCCGTAGACCATTAAGTACGATTATTTATAAAGAGCCAGCCGTCCCCGCAGCAGCCCCCGAGGAAGCAGAAAAGGAGAAAGCTGCTACGGAAGTGCCCCCCGTCAAGCCTGAGACACCTCAACTACCAGAACCAGCCCAGCCTAAATAACATTTTTTCCTTATATTTTTATATAATTTTCATATTGGGCAGGTGGCGGAATTGGTATACGCGTACGTTTGAGGGGCGTATGGGGTAACACGTGCGGGTTCAAGTCCCGCCCTGCCCACTAATTGGTCTGAAAAGGGACTTGAAGGGCGCGAACGCCGACCTCATGGGAGGAAGAGGACTGGAAGTCCGGAAGTGAGCGCCCGGGCCCGAGCCGCGAGGGAGAAAAGGAAGAGCGGCGAGGGAAGTCCCGCCCTGCCCACTAATTGGCCTATTATTCCTCTCCCCTGGGGGAGAGGACAAAGGTGAGGGGGATTATATCTCCTCTCCCCTTGGGGAGAGGATAAAGGTGAGGGGGACATTAACTTTAATCTGCGGGCGTAGTTCAGCTGGTAGAACATTTGCTTGCCAAGCAAAAGGTCGTGGGTTCGAGACCCATCGCCCGCTCTTCGTTTTTATTTCAAAAGAACTTTTATAGCGCTTCTTAAATAAGGACAGGCAATGGGATCAACAGAACAACTGAATACGGCTCAAGTAAAGCGGGATTATCCAATCATTGGGATCACCCCGCTTTTTGCTTTTGGAGAGATTGCGTTAGAAAGTTGGGTAGCCAATTAATTAGCTAGGACCTAAAATCTTAGACATTATATGAAGATATTTTCTAGAAAAGGATAACGGAAATAAATTATTGATGGACTACTTTAAGATTACTACTCTTATAAATGCTATTACGAGTATAGCTTTAGGACTCTTTGTCTATTTTAAAAATACAAGGAAGCTTGTAAATAAAGTTTTTGGCCTGATGAGCCTAAGTATAGCATTATGGAGTTACGGTTGGTGGATGAACCTACTGTCTAAAGATAGAATTACCGGTCTATTTTGGACGCGTTTTCTTAATATTGCCGCAGTTTTCATACCAATA
>CAYFRM010000056.1:0-3759 GCA_964345635.1 uncultured Clostridia bacterium | reverse complement strand
CTATCACCGTACCAAACAAACCAATGAATGGACAAATCGTTCCCAGTGTCCCTAATATTATTGTAAATCGTTCCATTTTCAACCGTTCTTCCAAACGTGTTGCATTCATTAATTCTATTAATTGTAATTTCGTTTTTTGATGATTCATTATGCCAACTTCCACCAGCCTTGCCAATGGATTTTGAGTTGACTTACAGCGCTCCAATGCCTCATTGAATTTTCTTTCTTCGATATACTTTTTCACGATAGTCATAAAGTTTTCTACATCCAGTTTGATTCTACGGAAAAACCACCATCGTTCTATAGTAAAAGACAGGGCTAAAACGGAACAAAAAACAAGAATAACCATGGTAAAACTTCTACGAATAACCTCCATTAAATCGACAATAACCATGTAACTTATCCTCCTATTTTGCCAATATTATCTCCACTCTCCGATTCTTTCTTCTTCCTTCCTCAGTATCATTGGGGGCAATGGGCTTCGTATCGCCAAAACCTTTGGTAGTGAATCGGCCAGAAGAAAATTTTAATTCTTCTACAAAATATCCCAGTACTGATTTTGCCCTTTCTTCGGAAAGCACCTGGTTGTTAGGGAACCGGGCAGTATGAATGGGTAAATTACAGGTATGACCTTCCACGCTCACCTTGCGGTCAGGATATTTCTTAATAACATGGGCAACCTTATTTAGCGTTACCCTGGCTTCGGGCTTTAACTTGTCTTCTGCTAAATCAAAAAGGAGCTCTGCAGCCAGGGATATTACCATACCGCGATCGGTTTCCTTGCTAATAGAAACCATAGGAATAAAAGCACTAACCGGCTCTTCCTCGGTTACCACTGACACCACGGGTTTGAAAGTATCAATCTTTATCTCCACCGAGGGACTTTTGCCTTCATTTCCCACCTCATCTCTAATGCTTAACACTCCGTTGTAAACCCCGTCGGGAAGAATATTGCCTCTATTGTTTTTCCCGTCCCAGGATATAATTTGCGATGGCCTTCCCATCCCTCTAAATGTTTTCAACGCCGGCTCAGGTCCTGCAATGTCGACAATCCATTCATCTATATCACTGGCATCTCTATAATCAAGATAGAAAGTTGTGGTATCTTTTACCCCATCATCATTCGGTGAAAAGAGAGCCGGTTCTACAGAAAGTTGCACCTGCGGCGGGGTATTATCGATTTTAATAATTTTCCTGACGGTGTTTACTGAATTACCCACTATATCCTGAACCTTTAACAAATAGTTATAAATGCCATCTTTCAAAACGTTACCGTCTTTATCTTTACCCTCCCAGACAATTGTAAAAGGAGGATTGCCTCTGCCGGAAAATTTACTACAAATTTTATTCTCATAATTTTCTATTTCCAAGTCCCACTGCTCGGCAGAACTTTCATCTTTATACTCTAAAACAAAACTAACCTCGTCTTTGAATTCATCACCATTGGGAGAAAATATAGCTGGCTGGACGCTTACGCTTACCTGGGGCTTGGTGTTATCGATAACAATAGATTCTAAAGGCGTAGCAACATAATTACCTACTTCATCAGTGACTTCAAAAGTATAGCTATATTTACCATCGGGAAGGGGTTTCTTATTATCTTTCTCTCCAAACCAGGAAACCGCTGGCGGCGGATTCCCCAGCCCCGTATATGTCCGTTCTACCTCATCTTCAACTTTCATAATCTTCAGTTTCCATTCTTTTATCCTGTTAAAGGCACTAACTTCAAGACTAAATTTCACAGAATCTTTAAAACCATCTGCATTGGGTGAAAATATATCCAAATCTGATTCAACCGAGATAGTGGGTTTGGTAGCCCCGATAACAATCTTCTGCGGAGATATTTCGGAACTATTCCCAACCATATCAACAGCCTCTACTGCCCAGCTATATGTACCATCAGGTAAGGTTTTCTTATCGTCACCTTTTCCGTCCCAGGGAATGCTTCCCTCTATATTTATCTTATCCTTAAATACCTTAACAGTCTCTCCTGAGGAATCTTCTATTTTTAACTTCCAGTAATCTAAAGGACTGGCATCATGAATCCTAAAAATGAAGCTCGTCTCATCCATTATTCCATCCTCATTGGGAGAGAAAAGCATAGGAGATGCTTCTGCGCTTATAACCGGAGGTGTCCTGTCTATTTGAATAGATCCCGGGGAACTACTATACTTGTTGCCCGCTATATCGGTTGCCTCAAGTAAATATGTAAAATTACCATCAATAGCATCCTTTTCACGATCATCCTTACCATCCCACACCAGACTCTTCTCCGGATTTTCCCCCTTGCCAGAAAACATTTTCACCAATTTGCCAACGTCGTTTGATATGGATAGTTTCCATTCCAGATAATGAGTATCTGTAATCTTCAGGGAGATTGTGGCCTCATCCAAGACGTTATCGCCGTTGGGAGAAAAGAGCTTATTATCCAGTCCCATCCGGCAAGTCGGTGGGCTATTATCTATTTCCACAGACACCGGTACTGTGGCTATGGTATTTCCCGCCTTATCTGTCTCTGATAAGACCAGGTGATATGTTCCATCTTTGACCGTCTTTTTCTTTTTGTCTTTCCCATCCCAGGTAATCTTATGATATGGCTCGCCCTCCCCGCGAATACTTTGAACCTCCTTCCTAGCTGAATTTAAAATGCTCAGTTTCCAGTTGTCAATCGATGCATTCTCAGGAACGTTAATGTTGACCTCGAGAATATCTTTAACCCCGTCTTCATTAGGAGAAAAAATTACCTTATCTACTGCAATGGAAGAAACTACGGCCTCTCGATCTACCTGTATCTTTCGCGCTGGCGTCCGGAAACGGTTGCCTGCATTATCCTGGACAATTAGACAATAACTGTAGGTACCATCCGGAACATCCTCTTCAAAATCTCCTTTACCGTCCCAGGTTATGGTATCCTTAATTCCCAAAAGACTTCTTACCACATTATTATTCTTATCCTGGATAACTAACAGCTGGCTATTAATTCCATTTATGTCGAATCTTTCCACGAAAAAAATTATGTTGTCTCTTACTCCATCATCATTGGGAGAAAAACTATCAAGATCTACAGAAACAGATGCACTGGGATTGGTTCGGTCGACCACTATCTCCTGAGGAGAAAGGGTTACTTCATTGCCCGCTTTTGTGATAATAGTGAAAGTATAAGTATAAACCCCATCAGAAACCAAAAGCTGATTCTCGCTCTTACCATCCCACACTAGCTTATCAGGCGGAGGGCCATCTCCTTTAAATATGCGAACCAGTTTTCCGTTCAAATCTTTTATTTCGAACATCCACCGGCTTATATTCTCTTTGGGAGTCGTAATCCGCAATTTAAAAACTGCAGTATCCTTAATTCCATCCATATTGGGAGAAAAAAATTGCTTCCCCATTGCAGAAGCAGTAAAAGAACAAATAATTATGAACCAGCAAAGTAATAATTTGTTAAATCTAATCTTCATTCCTAAATCCCTCCTATTTCTATTGGGATTCAATTTCGGCACGAATTGCATCCATCCGAGATTTAATCGCTCCCAGCCATGTGGGCTTTTTCGCCATGTCTTCCGATTTCTTATATATTTTCTCATACAAGGAAAGCGCTTTTTCCATCTCTCCGTTTTTCTCGTAGTATTCTCCCATTTTAATCATTGCATTAAGCGTCCACCCACTCAGGGCAGGACTGTTTGCGGAGACAAGTTTCTGGTATTCACCTATCCCCTTTTCTTCTTCCTCAATAGTCATGTAATTCTGGGCTATGCGAAA
>CAYFRM010000055.1:0-12706 GCA_964345635.1 uncultured Clostridia bacterium | reverse complement strand
TAGTGCCCAGGTTGGTTAGAAATCCCGTGGTAAAAAAGAGCGCTGCCTCCCCTCCTTCAAATTCGGCCAGCTTGCGTTCCAGTTCCTCGTGAATGTCGAAAGTCCCGTTCAAGAACCGGGAACCGGTGCAACCCGTGCCATATTTTCTTAAAGCCCTGGCTGCTGCTCTCTTGAGTCTGGGATGGGTGGTAAGTCCCAGATAGTCATTCGAGCCAATCATAATCATCGGCTTACCATTGACAATAACTTCCGGGTCCTGAGCAGACTCAATTGTAGTGAAATAGGGATAGAAGCCTTCTGCCATCACTTCTCGAGCAGCCGTAAATTTGCCGCATTTTTCAAAAATATCCATCTCTTCCTCCTTAGCCTTGAAAAAGTACCTGTCACTTTTTTGCTTAGAGCCAGCCCTTTTCTTTGTACCAGCTGGCTGTTATCTTCAGTCCTTCATCTAAACTGACTCTGGGCTTGAAACCCAGACATTCTCTCGCTTTGGTTATGTCACAGAACCATCCATCGTGGAGTATCTCTTTTGCCTTCTGCCTATCTAATAAAGGCGGCTTTTTAGTTATCCCCGAGGAGAGTTCTGACAAAAAAGCCGATGTCAAAATAACCCATTTCGGTATGCGTATGTTGATTGCTTTTACTCCGAGCGCCCGGGCTGCTTTATCTGAAGCGTCTTCCCAGGAATACGACCTCTCATCGGCAAGAAAGTACGTCTTGCCGCTGGAACTTTCATTCTCCGCTGCCAGAATCATTCCGTCTATCAGGTCTCCCACGTATAATAGGTTGATATCACCATCTACGTTTCCCGGGACGGGTCTCAGTCCTTTCTTAAGAAACCTGAAATACGTGTAGATATCTTTATCCCGCGGTCCATAAATTGCCGTCGTTCTAATAGTCAGGACTGGCAACTTATTTTTAAAACTGTTAACTACCCTTTCTGCCTCAAGTTTACTCTTGCCGTAATCGGTGATTGGCTGAGGGTTCTGTGGTGAGAAAAAAGTACCTGTCCCTTTTTTTATTACAGGGCCGACTGCTGCCTGGGTAGAAAGGTATATGAACTTTTTCATATTGGGATTTTTCTCAGTGCATACTTCGAGTAAATTTCTCGTTCCCAGAAAATTCACCCGGTAATAGGTTTCTCTATCGACCGCCCTCACTACTCCTGCCAGGTGATAGACATAATCTGCACTTTCTACTGCTTTATACAGAGTCTCTTTTTCCGTGCAATCTCCACAAACAACTTCTACATCCAACCCGTTGAGCCAGCGGAGATTGCTCGTCTTGCGCACGAGGCAGGTAACCGCGTAGCCTCTCTTTTTCAACGCTTCCACCAGATGGCTACCGATAAATCCGCTACTGCCACTTACCAATGCTCTCATTACATTCACTCCATCAGAAAAATGACTCTGACCCCTTTTTTCTTTTAGTGGACCAGTTCCATAATTGCCTTTGCTGCTTCCGCAGCCGCCTTCGGCCTTGCTAAAACTTGAGCTTTTTGGCTCATCTTTTCTATCTTTTCCGGAAATAATAATAATTCTTCTATAACTTCCGGCAGGTCTTTAAGATGTTCCACGGCTACAGCTGCTCCCTGGTCTATCAGGTAACGGCCATTTCTCTCTTCCTGGCCGGGGATCGGTTTAACGATAATTAGCGGTAGACCCTTGGCTAACGCTTCGGCGCTGGTCAGCCCGCCGGGCTTGGTAATTATCAGGTCGCTGGCGTCCATCAATTTATCCATACTGTTGGTGTAACTTAGCACTTTGGTGGTAAATGCCAGTTTTCTTCCCATCTTTTTTGCTCTCAGCCGGAGTCTCTTGTTTCTGCCGGCAACTATGATTGCCTGAAAAGGAGCATTCACCTGAGAGAGTAACTTCAGAATTCTCTTCACCGGAATCAGGCCCCGGCTTCCTCCTGCAATTAACAGCGTAGTCACCTCGCGAGACAGACCTAATTCTTTTCTCTTTTTCAGTTTGTCATAAGAACTCATAAATTTGGGGTCGATGGGAATGCCTATCTCCTTAATCTTTCTTCCCGGAACGCCTCTCTCCACAAGAGTCTCTTTTGTCTCTTCCGTAGGCACTATGTACAGGTCTACCTTGTCATGAAGCCAATAGGGGTGAACTAAATAGTCGGTAATCACCGCCACCAGAGGAAGACCGTTTCCTTTCTCATTTTTGTAAGCAGCTGCCACGTGACAGGGGGCAGCCTGAGTGCAGATGATAGCATCGGGCTTATGCTCTTTCAGTATCTCTTCCATCTTCGAAAAATATAGCCAATTAAAGAACTTCCTGATGTCTCTTGTGGCTTTGGCAAAATCATGATTATCGTAGAGAACTCTCCAGATTTGCGGAATCTTTTTGATGACTTGGGTGTACCCGTCAATTATCATTCTTCCCATTCTCGGGTAGGCGCATTCAATAGAATCCAGCGCCAGAGTTTCTACGTTAGAATGTAAGTTAAAGGCACTCTGTAGTGCCTGGGCTGCCCTATGGTGTCCAGAATCACGGGAAGAATAGAAGAAAAGTATTCTGCTACGCATTAGCCAATTCTCCCAAGTAAAAAAGTAGCCTGTCCCCTTTTTTCCCTTTCTTCTTTTGGCTCTCGCAGGCGGAAGAGCTTCATCCAATCGCCTTCCTCCCAGGCACGATTGAAAATCTTGGCAATTCCGCGAGCATAATTGTCCACGGCGCCGCTTAACTCGCCAATGAGGGTCTCCCCACCTTCGTGGGTAGGATAGGCATTGAATCTTCTACAATATTCGCGCAGCACGCCTGGTCGGTCAACAATCATACAAGGGCGCAAAGTATTTCCCTCGTAAGGGATACCCGCCCTGATAGCTCTAAAAAACGGAGATTTTAGCGCTTCGGTCAGGGTCTTTTCTCTTATATTGTCGCAGGCGAAATGGACAAACACGCAGGGCTCTACGTCTCCTTTACAGTTAATGTGGAGATATTTCTTACCTGCTGCCATACAGCCATCAGCGGCAGGGCCGTCGTTCCAGAAGTCGACAACAAAGATGGGCCTGGTATTTCTTATTTTATATATTCTCCTGCGAATCATATCTCTTTGCCCGGGAGTCAACATAAGAGAAGGATTCGGGTTTAAACCGATGGGTATATACTGGAAATACCAGCCATTGAAACATCCCAGCTCCAACATCTCGTCGATGAACGCTTCGCTACTTACCTCCTCAGCATTGTACCTGGTCTCGGTAACGGAGAAGCCAAAGAATGCCCCCTTATCCCGCAACTTCTTCATTGTGGTGGTTACTTTGTCGTAGATTCCTTTGCCTCGCCGGGCATCTGTGGTCTCCCTGCCTCCTTCTAAACTGAACATGGGGGCTACGTTCCCCAATTTTCCTATCCTCTCTACAACGTTATCCGTGATTAAAGTGCCGTTTGTGTAAATATTGAAATAACAGTCAGAGAATTTCTCGCAGAAGTCGAGTAAATCTTTTCTAAGAAACGGTTCACCGCCGGTAATAGTGTAGAAATGGATGCCCATCTCGTCTCTCGCCTCAAACATAATCTTCTCCAACAGGTCCATTTCCATGTCCGGAACCTGTGCATACTTCCCTGCCCAGCAACCATCGCAACGGAGGTTGCACCTGGTTATCGGGCTAATAGCCAGATGGGTAGGCGGGAAAAAACCATGTTTTTCTTTGAAACTATCTTTCCTTTCCTGATTCGTGAAGTGCTCTTTCACCAGGACAATCCCGGTGAATTGGTCTCTGCACCTCGGATTCAATTCATTACCTATTCTCTTCATCCACCGGGTAAAAGGATGCCTGGTCTCAAATAGTTTCTTGGCATATTCTACCTGCCTTTTACGCGGAGCAAAGTCTATCTTACCGGCAGTTTTCTCTAAAAGAGAAGCGAACCTGACTAAGTTTTCATCAGAACAACTACCCATCAACCTGATGGCCTGACTGGCCATTCGTTCAATCGCCAAATTCTTAATCTTTCCCATTATCTTGTTCATCTTCCTGCCCTCCCCTACAAAAAAAGGGACAGGTACTTTTTTCTCTGCTTCCTCCCTTTCGGGAGGATTCCAACACGATTTGTACCTTATCTCCTCTTCGTCCTCTTCGTCCTCTTCGTCCTCTTCGTCCTCTTTGTCCTCTTTGTTCCCTTTGTCGTCTTTGCCTCCAGTTTCCTGATTCTCTTCTCCAGTTGGGCTATATCTTTCTGGGAGGCAAAGTCAATTTTTGACAGGATTCCGCCTACCTCTTTCTTTACCAGGCCTGTCAACTTCTTCTGCGTATCTTTTCCTTTCTTCACCAGTTCGTTTACTAAAGCGGCAGTCTCTCCCTTGCCTACCCCTTCCAGCGCCAAGAACTGTCCTGCCAATCTCTTTGCCTTCTCCTGAGTCAGGGCAGCCAAACCTAATCCTGCTAACAATACCCTATTAACTAAATCCGCAGCTTTCAATTTCATTTTTTCGCCTCCTTAATGATTTTGATATTTCGGTGTACGAAGTATTTGCGGAAAAAATTATAACCTTCTGGCTTCTCCCAGCTCCCCAGGAGTGCCGGTCATCTTCTCCATAATCTGAATCAGAATACGGCAGTCGTCTTCGGTAAGGTTTCTTAAAATCCCTCTGATGTGCTTTTTCTTGCAATGGTCAACTTTACGAATGATTCTTTTCCCCAGTTCGGTAAGATAAACATGGACTCTGCGCCTGTCTTTCTCATCCCTTTCTTTCTCGACGAAGTGTTTCTTCACCAGACGGCCGACAAGCTCACTCACGGTATTTACGCTAAGTCCCAATAATTTACTCAACTCTCCAACCATACATTTGCCTTTTCTGGTTATGGTAGCCAAAGCGAAATACTGGGGCAAAGTAATTTCGGTGCCGTACAACCTGGGAAGCTGGGGAACCTGAAAATTCTTAACCAGCGCGGGCAATACATCATCCATCCTGGAAACGTATTTTCTGAACTCTTTCCGCTTCATAAATTCACCTGAAAATGAAAAAATCCTCAATATTTTACTTTATTTTTGGGGTGTTTGTCAACAAGGAATTGGAAGCCCCTCAGCACCAACAACTTTAAGCTAAGAGCCAGTTTGTGATAAACATTGCAATTTTCAGCGAGAAAGACATCTCGGCTATCTTTCTTAACAAGCAAAAGCTTGTCTGACTCCGATTTATCGGAGGAGTTTGCTTTTGCGCCTGCGGAGAGATGGCTCTCGCAGCGTCAAAAAATTGCCAGTGAAGAACAAACTGGCTTTTAGCCCACACTACTCTTTCAATATAACCAGGTTGTCTCTGTGGATTACCTCATCGTAATCTTTATATCCCAGGGTCTTTTCTATCTGGGAAGACTTTTTACCTTTAATTTTTTCTATCTCATCAGACGAATATGAAGTCAGTCCCCGGGCAAATTCCTTTCCTTCCGTATCTACTACTGCCACGCAAGCACCTGTATTGAATCTGCCTTCTACTCGATTAATTCCCGAAGGGAGAAGACTCTTCCCTCTTTTCAGGAGCGCTTCCCTTGCTCCCGCATCAACGGCAATCTTCCCTTCCATTCTGGTATCAAAAGCTATCCACCGTTTGCGGGATACTATCTTCGCTTTTCCCGGGAGAAATTTCGTTCCCGGGTTCTCTCCCTCCCAGATTTTCTTGAGAACTTTTTCTTTGTTACCATTGGCAATATACATTGTAATCCCGCTGGCAGTAGCGATTCTGGCTGCCTCAAGCTTGGTTACCATTCCCCCGGTTCCTCTCCGGGTTCCCCTGCCACTGGCTTTCTCTTCCAGTTCAGGCGTAACTGCTTCTATCTCCTTTATTAATTTCACCTTCTTTTCTACACGGGGGTCTTGAGAAAAGAAACCGTCGACATCGGTCAAAATCACCAGCTGGTCAGCCTCTACCTTACTGGCTACCAGCGCGGAAAGCCGGTCATTATCTCCAAATTTAATCTCTTCTACGGCAACCGTATCGTTCTCATTGACCACAGGAACCACACCCAGCCCCAGAAGCGTCAACAGGGTATTTCTGGCGTTGAGATACCTCTGGCGCTGGGCGAGGTCGTCAGAGGTCAGGAGAACCTGGGCCACCAGGCGTTTATGCTTCCGGAAAAATTTTTCGTATATGCTCATAAGATGGCCCTGGCCGATACTGGCCAGCGCCTGCTTTTCGCGGATGGAGCCACCCTGCAATTTCAACCTTCCCAGGCCCGCACCGATTGCGCCGGAAGTTACAATGATTACCTCTGCGCCCGTGTTGAGTAGTTCCGCCACATCGTCCACAATCCTCTCTATGGTTACCTCATTGATAACTCCCGAAGGTCTGGTTAAGACAGCGGTGCCAATCTTTACTACTATTCTTTTTTTCATTTTCTTAATTTTCTCCTGATTGCGTTAAGCAATTCTCTTACACCTTCCCTGGTGAGGGCCGAGATAGGATAGACTCTCTTCTTAATCCGGGAACGGAATCTTTTTAATTCTGTTGATGCGGAGGAAATGTCCATCTTATTGGCAACGATTATCTGGGGCTTCTTCAATAGTTTAGGATTGAACGCTTTTAACTCTTTATTGGTTGCTACATAATTGTCAAAAGGACTGGCTCCTTCGTAGCCCTGAATATCGACGAGGTGAACCAGAACTTCAGTCCTTTCGATATGGCGCAGGAATTGGTCGCCCAAACCCTTGCCTTTATGGGCATCAGCAATCAGTCCGGGAATGTCTGCTACCACGAAACTTTCGCCGTCGCCAAATCGCACTACCCCCAGGTTGGGCACTAAAGTAGTGAAAGGATAATCGGCAATCCTGGGGCGGGCACTGGAAATAACCGAAAGAAGAGTAGACTTTCCCGCGTTGGGATACCCGAGAATACCGACCTGGGCAATCAACTTCAATTCCAATTTTAAAGCAGCCTTCTCTCCCGCCTCTCCTTCTTCGGCAAAGCGGGGAACCGGCTCCCGGCGCGACCTGAACTTCGCATTGCCCTTTCCGCCCCGGCCACCACTTGCCACGACGACACTCTCTCCCTCATTCACCAGGTCAGAGATTAGTTTCTCTCCCTTGTAGACAAGGGTGCCCAATGGTACCTTTAAAATTAAATCTGCCCCCGCCTTCCCGAAGCGATTATTTCCCGATCCGTTTGCCCCTTTTTGAGCTTTATAATGAGGCTGGCGAGAGAAATCGAGGAGAGTCTTAACGCTGGAGGAGGCTACAAGAAGGACGTTACCACCTTTTCCGCCGTCTCCTCCGTCGGGACCGCCACGAGGAATATACTTCTCACGGCGAAAGGAGACACAGCCATTGCCCCCATTTCCGGCTTGCACAAATATTTTCGCCTGATCAATGAACATCCAGGCCTTCTCTACTGGTAGACGCTGACTCGTCTCCTTTTTTTACCAGAACGCTCAAAGCTAACCCGGCCTGAAATTAACGCAAACAGGGTATCGTCACTCCCCTTGCCCACATTCAGTCCCGGATAGAATTTCGTGCCTCTCTGGCGAACCAGAATGCTACCCGCCGGTACAAATTGACCGGCAGCAGCCTTCAATCCCAATCTTCGCCCTGCACTATCCCGGTTATTTCCTGTAGAACCTTGTCCTTTCTTGTGGGCCATAAAAGCCACCGCCTTTCAAAATCAAGATTTTCTTATCTCTTTTATTCTTACTTCCGTATACTGCTGTCTGTGCCCCAGTCTTTTCTTATAGTCCTTCCGCCGCCGTTTTTTAAAAACCAAAGTTTTCTTTCCCTTAAAATGTCTTCTGACCTCTGCCAATACTTTTCCTTTGTCCAGGTAGGGCTTTCCTATCTCTACTTTTTCGCCATCTACCAAGAGCAGGATATTACTCAATTCGATGATATCCCCGGGTTTCTTACGGGTCTTCTCAATATTTACAACCGACCCTTCTTCCACCATATACTGTTTTCCATTAGCCTCGATTACTGCATACATAACTGTGCTCCTCCGGGTAAAATTTCTATTAATTTTATATATTTATTCCCCATTTGTCAAGTTGAAAGGAGCGGCTTCTGAAAAGAGGCCGGGAGCCATTTTTTACTTGACAACTTCTTTCGTCAAATTATAATCTATTTTTGAATAGTTCGCCTGACGAAGTATCTGCCAATGAAAACAAATATGGCTCTATAAGGGTAATTATGCATATCCTGAAGGAAATAGAAAGAAATTTAAGAAGCTACAGCCAGAAAGAGGCCATAAGAAGGATTCTCAAACTCCTCCCCACAGTTTCCACCAGTAATCTGGCCATTATGCTTAAATTGGCAAGGAAGTTGACGGCAGACTTAGAATATAAAAGGAAAATAGGAAATTTAATAGAAATCTTCCGGTCAGGCCATCCCAGCGTAGAATTGGGTAAGAAGTTACTTTCCCGACCAAACAAGAAATGTGTGGACAAGCTCGTCGGAAATTTCTTCATTAATAATATTCTTTTGGGAAGCGGTAAAAGACAGGAGATAAAATTCAGGGAAGGAGTCAGGCCTCCTTTCTTTTTAGTTTTGAGTCCCACTATGCGCTGTAATTTAAATTGTAGAGGATGCTCGACGCGAGAATACTCGACAGAAAACGACCTTCCCCTGGAAACTATAGATAGAATAATTTCTGAAGCCAAAGATCTGGGAATATACTTTATCACCACCCAGGGAGGGGAGATGTTTTTGCGAAAAGATATGTACGATATATACGAAAAGCACGACGATGTCTATTTCCAGGTCTATTCTAATGGGATACTCATAAATAGAAAAACAGCCAGAAAGGTCGCAGACTTAGGAAATGTCGAGGTAAACCTAAGCGTAGAGGGATTCCGGGAGGAGACCGATAGCCGTCGGGGCAAAGGCGTGTGGACGAAAATTATGGAAGCAATGGATAATTTGAGAGAGGAAGGATCTATTTTCGGTTTCTCCGCCACAATGACCCGGCAGAATGCGGATGCCCTTACCAGCGATGAGTTTATTGACCTTATGGTAGATAAAGGTTGCTATCTTGGCTGGTATTTTCAGTACATTCCCATAGGAAATAAACCCGACCTGGAGATGATGCCCACGCCCCAACAGAGAAATAGATTGCGACAACAGGTGACTAAGTGGAGAGATACTAAGGAGATCTTTGTGGGGGATTTCTGGAACGACGGGCCACACGTGCAGGGTTGCATGGCCGGAAGGTCATTTCTGCACATTAACAATAAAGGAGATGTAGAACCCTGCACTTTCGTCCATTTCTCCGTGGATAATATTAATAACAAAACTCTCTGGGAAGCAATAAATTCCCCTTTCTTTAAAGCCATAAGGAGAATGCAACAAGCTCAAGACGCTCCCCAGGCATACAGCGATAATCTCCTCACGCCCTGTATGATTACCGACCAGCCCTGGGTATTAAGAGAACTGGTTAATAGCTACGGCGCCAGGGCTACGGATGAAGGAGATGACTTACTGAGAGGCGAGATTGCTGAAGGGCTCAATTCCTACAGTCGGGAAATCCACAATATCTACGATCCCCTCTGGAAAAAAAGAAGAAACAGAAAAGCAGCAAGGGACGAGGTCTGGGGTGAGGGCTGTAGAAAAAAGTACCTGTCCCTTTTTTCTTAAGGGCTGATCTCAAACTCCTCTACGTGTAGTTTATAGTCAGGCCTGATTTTTATTCTCTTACCGGTCATTTTGGAAATCTGCTCTACTTTCTTCTCGTCAAACAGGGGAGCAATTCGGGGATTCATAAATACATTAAAATATTTATTCTCTGTTTGCGCGGCAGTTCTTAAAATTTCTTTCTTGATCTTTATGAACATAGTCTTTTCCGAAAATACCAATCCGCTGCCTGCACAGTAAGGGCAGGGCTGACAAAGTGTATCCAGGATACTTTCCCTTCTCCTCTGACGGCTCATCTCTACCAGCCCCAGTTTGGTAATCGGTAATAAATCTATCTTTGCTTTATCCCTCAGAGACTGCTGGCGTAGAATATCCATAACTTTGTCTCTATTTTTTTTCTGTTTCATCTCAATAAAATCTATAATGATTAGTCCCCCGATGTTCCGCAGGCGAACCTGCCGCATAATCTCTTCAGCTGCCTGGCAATTGGTAAGGAAGGCTGTCTCTTCCAGGCTCTTTCCTCCGGCGAACCTGCCGGTGTTGACATCAATTGCAGTCAAAGCTTCTGCTTGCTCAATGATAATTGACCCTCCGCAGGGCAGGAAAATTTTCTGGTCCTTCATTTTGGAGAGTTGCTTTTCCAGATTGTGCATCTCAAAAAGTGGCGATTTCTTTTTATGAAGATTTAGCTTCCTCAGAAGTTGAGGATCTGTCATCTTTACGTAACTTCTGACCTGCTTATACTCCCCCTGGGAATTGATGATTAGATTATCCACTCCCTCAGTAAATAGTTCCCGCACCACATAAAATATCAGACCAAATGCTTTGTGTACAAGATGTCCTTCTCCGACTGTCTCTCTCTTCTTGTTTATTATCTGCCACAAATTCAAAAGATACTTGCATTCGCGAATCAAATCTTTTCTCCGATGACCGCTGGCTTCCGTGCGCACAACAAATCCCGCTCCCTGAGGAGCCATCTCCTTAACTATTGCTCTTAATCTTGCCCGCTCCTTATCGTCCTGGATTCTCTTGGATATCCCGATATGCTCCACATTGGGCATAAACACAAGATACCTTCCCGGAAGGCTTATCTTGACCGTCGCTTTAGCTCCCTTCTCTCCGATCGCCTCCTTCACTATCTGCACCAATAGACGATCACCCTTGTTTATCTGTCTCTTGTCGGCTGGAAGGTCAAGTAACGGCAGGAAAGCATTCTTTTCTAACCCTAAGTCCAGAAAAGCAGACCTGATGCCTTTTAGAACATTAACCACTTTCCCCAGGTAAATATTTCCCACTAAACTCTTTTCCTCTATTCTCTCAATAAATAACTCAACGAGATGCCCGTCTTCAACCAGAGCAATTCTCACTTCGTCTTCAGCTACATCTACTAATATTTCTCTTCTCATAAAATTTTCTCCCTGCGAGATTTCTTAACAGAAAAGGAATCTCTCTCTGGTAAACTCAACAAAAGCTAACTCTTCCTCCTCCATTCCCAGTATTGTCTTGATGATTATTCTGGGATTAAAATTGAATCCTCCTCCTGCTTTCAGCAAGAGTCTGACGCTACAATCTCCTTCCATTTCCATACCTAGAATTAGGGGCCGGATATTTATCCTCCTTCCCTTCTTATCCATAAGTAAAATCTCTTCTTTTTCCAGAAAATCTTTTATCTTTCCTTCTATATCTTCCCTGGTTACCGGAGCAGAAACCGTGGACTTCCTGCAAAACTGCCCGAGATTAACTCTATAGGCAACTGCTTTTATCTTGACATTCCCGGGCTTACCGAGCAAGGGAAGTTTTTCCATCTTTTGAACAGTCAGTCCCTCGGGTAACTCTTTCTGCAGATTGTCTACGGAACCGGAAATGTCTATTTTCTTATCCAGATACAGTTCTATATATTCAACTTCACTGGCGAATCCCAGAGGAAGGGCAGGCGAAAAAGAGCACTTAATGCGAGGATTGAATCCCTGAGTGTAAGTCACAGGCAGGTTGGCTCTCTTGAAAGCACGGAAGAACGTATGCATCGAGTCCAGATGCCCTATATAGCGAATGGGCCCTTTCTTGCTATACCCTATTCTGACTCTTTGAACACTATCCATTATGCCATCCCGGAATTAAGTATTGTGTCCCCCGAATTCTGGAATGCGAGGTGGCTCCAGGGTAATATTTCCTCAGGGTCTCTCCTTCGATAGACATAGAAATCCGGGTCAATAGAACACTTAGAAAAAGTTTCCTGCCAGATATCGAAACGAAAATGTTCTTTCCACTGGTCAAATCTACAACCCCTTTCCCAGGCCTTTTCCAGAGCCATCCCCAGTCTCCTATCTCCCCTGCTGAAGACAGCTTCCAGAAAGGAGGATTCCACGGTATGACCCTTAACCTGGGCGGGCAGCCGGCGAGAAAGATAATCCTTTTTCCTTCTTAATTCAGTAAGTTTCTCCATGGGGAGCAATTGAAAAGGAGTATGCGGTTTGGGAACGAAGGGAGCAATGGTTATGTTAAAGTTTAAGTTCCTGTGTCTGGCCTTTGGCTCCTTTACCAGTCTTATTATCGCCTCAATATCTTCTTCCTCTTCCGTTGGTAGACCAATCATAAAATATAATTTCACCAGCCTCCAGCCAGCACTATAGGCCTGGGAAATGGTGGAAGTGAAGTCATCATTACTGATTCTTTTACCAATAAATCCGCGCAATCTTTCACTTCCCGCTTCGGGAGCAAAGGTTAGCCCTGTCTTTCTAATCTTCTGAACGCGCATTGCCAGAGAAAGAGAAAACCTGTCCGGCCTTAAAGAAGGCAAAGATACGGAAGTGTGATTCTTTCCGAAGCAAGCTAAGAATTCGTCAATAAGTCCTTCGATTCCGGGATAATCGGTGGAGGAAAGGGAGGTTAGAGCTATCTCGTCGTAACCGGTAGATTCCAAAGAGGCTTTGGCAATTTCCAGCAACCTTTTCCCGGACCTCGCCCGGCAGGGGCCATAGACTGCCCGGCTTTGACAATAACGGCAATTATGGGGGCAACCTCGTTGCACTTCCAAATTCAACCGATTCTGCGATATATCGATTAACGGCACCAGTGGCGCCAGAGGATAGTGAGAGGTCTCCAGATCTATTACTCTCTTCTCTATCCTTTCAGGGATTCCGTCT
>CAYFRM010000054.1:0-12279 GCA_964345635.1 uncultured Clostridia bacterium | reverse complement strand
CGGGTCTCCCCGGAGAAACTCTTCACCACTTCCTCTTTTTCATCCTTTATCTCCAGGGTCCATTTCTTTACGGTAAGGGAAGGAATATCAGCAGAAAATTCCAGTTCATTGGTTAATGCGTCAAGCCCGTAAGTGTTTTCCGTCTTCAAAATAGGCTTCGCGCTCGCCTTGTAGATATTTCCCCAGCTAAAGGTAAGGGCAAATTTATGGAGATTCCCCAGGTCATGAGAACCGAAGGCATAATCCACGGTCAAAAATTTTATCTTCAGTCCCAGTCCGCAGGTAAAACTCTGCAGGTGATTGCATCCTAACCGCAAATCTACCCGCTTCAAAGAAGGCGAAGCAGGATTCTCCCAGGGAGAAAACTCCACTCCCGCGCAGAAGTATGCTTTCTCGCGAAAGAGTTTATTGATATCCGCAGTAAGCGTGAGGCGATGGGAGAAGGCCTTCAGCGCCATACCGGCTTTCATATTTATGTCATAAACATCCGCGTCGTATCTCAGAGTCACCTTCGGCTGCAATACATTTTGCAGGGCTAACCCCACGTTCAGCGCGTCTAATGGCTGATAAAGTATTCCCAAATCCACTCCCTGGCCGTTCCCCGAATATCTCATCACCCGCTGATGAACCAGCTTCAAATTTGCTCCCATAGAGATGCGGTTATGAATCCTGTTTGCGTAAGAAATGATTACCGCATTCTTGAGTATCAACTTATTCCTGCCAATCACATTTCCCGTGTCATCGACTTCGTCATATCCTCCCGAATGGACGAGCACATCGGAAATAGCCAGAGTTCCCACCCGCACCAGGGGATGAACGTAAGAAAGGAAATTATAATTGGTCTTTTCAAAGAAGGGAGCGTACATAGAAAGGAACTGGTGTTCATCGACCTGTGTCAACGCTGCCGGATTCCAGTAAGCTCCGCTGGCCTCGTCTGCCAGGGCTACGTAAGCCCCTCCCATGGCCAAGGACCTCGCTCCTGCCCCGTATTGCAAATAGTCATTGGGCATGCCATAGTAATTATCTGCCCAGGCGAGTTGCCAGTGCATCGCCAAAATTAAGGTCAAAACAAGAAATACTCTAAAAACTCTCCTTTTCATTTTTCTATCTCCCTTTGTCTTCTGTTCTGTAGCGGCAAAGCGTAAGCTTTGCCCTGGCAGAGCTATCGCTCTGCGGCTACGTCTATTTGGCGACGGCAATCTTTCTTACCATATGCCTCTTCTCTCTCTCAATCCAGACGCGGCAGATATAGCCTCCATTTCCTACCACTTCTCCCGAGAGATTTCTTCCGTCCCAGGGAACGCTATTCGCCGTGGTGCCACCGTTTTCTCCTGCCCTGTAACTTTCCCGCCAGACCTCCTGACCGAAAAGGTCGTAAATCGTGATGGTTACATTGGAAGGTTGACTTAAATTATATTCTATCAGAGTATTCTGTTTACCCGCGCGGAACGGATTGGGTCGATTGAGGACTCCCTCCGCGCCATCGCTAAAGAAGGAGACATAAATTGTTTTGCTCTCATTTATCTCTTCCTTATGACCGTACTTATCTATTCCGTAGTACTCTATGGTGTGGGCTCCGGGAGACAGAGCAAACGGCCCAACGTAGGTCTTCCAGTCAGAGTCGTTGTCACTATAAAGTATAGTCTCAGCCGCAATAACAGATGTACACATAATACTTATGAGCGTACTATTTCTCAAATATAGCGCGCCGTTCATTTCATTATGCACTCCTTCCAGCTTCATTACTGTTTCCGGTGCGCCGATAACTTCAATGTCAACAGTGCGCCCCGGCGTAGATTGAGGACTGTAAACCTTGGCGTCGGATGCCTCAATATAGATATCCTGAGCAATATTGTAACTCTGAGTGACGGTTATCGTTCCGTCCCGCAAATAGAGACTTGTTGTCTTCAATTCTCCTTCCGCCGGCTGCCCGCCGGGAGAAGCGCAGGCAACCAATTTTACCTGTCGGGCATATTCACTGGGAGTGACCGGGTTTTCCGCTCCCGTATCAATTAATTTGATCGTAAGAGAAAATTCTTTACCCGCTGCCACTTTGCCCGGAACTTCTAAGTCATACCGCAACCCTACTGGACTGATATCTATGACATCGGTATATGCCGCAGGACGACCAAAACTATCCGTGACCCTGAACAGAATCTTTCCCACTGTATCATACCTAACCCAGATTTCTGCCGACCCGTTATTCAGCGCTGACGCCCCTCCCACCTTCGTCCAGGTGCCCAGAGCATCTTCACCACTCACTGTAAAGGGGGTCAATATGAACGGATTGTTCGCCCCGCTCTTGGGCAGACCCGTCTCAGGGTCGACAAGTTCAACGATCAATTTGAACGGGTCGATAGTCCTGGCGCCAAGCACCGTACTTGTAATCCGGTACTCAGCCACTTCCATGGGAATGGCAACAGACTGGGGTTCTAAACCGGTCGGGTCTTCGGCTTCTGCCTTGAGCGTGAAAGATGAGCCCGCTTCATGGGGAGTGACGATAAAAGTTGCCAGGCCATAGGTAAAGGATGACTCGGCAGGATTAGAAGTGAAAGGGTTATCGGAGGAGAGATAGACAGAGCCTCCACTGAATTCGTCAACCAGATTCCAGTACTGGTCTACGGCCTGAACCGTGACCAGAAAATCGATTTCCGTTCCCTGAACCAGGATGTTGCTACCGTCCTTACCGGTCTCAATGTAGGCCATCTCGCCCGGCCTGGGCTCTTCACCCGGGGCCAGAATCTGTAGCTTCTTCGGCTCTCCCGGCAGAACCAGGAAAGGAAGGCTGGAATTATCCTCTGCTGCCGGGACGGAAATCTGAGCATCGGAAGCTTTTATGGAAATAGTCTCTGCTTTTGTATACCACTGGTTAGTAATCTCCCATGTGCCTCTGGATAACCCTACATTAGTGACATAAAGACGGCCTTCCCTTCCCGGCTCTGCGCCGGAGACAGGAACCAGATTTACTTCCCTGTCCCTGGTAGGCACTACGTTTTGTGTCCCGACGTCAATCAGGCTTACGGTCATATCAAATACTGCACCTGCAGTCGCCTCACCGGGCACGTCTACTTTATACCTCAGCCCCGTCTCACGAACGTCTACGGCAGAGCTGAATACAGGCCCTCTGCCGAAAGTATCGCTCACCGCTATAGAGATTACTTCCACTATGTCGTAACTCTGGTCAAAAGTGGCTTCTCCGTTGGTTAATTTATAGTCTTTTACTCCCAGGCCTTGCGGGTTTGTCGCCGGAGAGTGGTCCATCGCCAAACAGGGACTCATCGTGAACCAGTTATTGGCGTCTGTTACCGTAACGCCACTCGTATCTACCAGTCTGACTGTCATGGAAAATTTATTTGTCGATAGAGTTCCCGCCACGCAAGAAGGGGGCACTTCCACGACATATTTATGGCCCCTATCCACGTGAATCATTACCGTATCCTGCACGACGAAAGGAGGAGGCTGAAGAGTTACGGCAGTGACGTCTATATCCTCATTGTTCCCATCAAGCCATATCGTAAAGTCGGCCACTCCCGCCACAAAAGGCCTGGGTGAATATCTGGCGTCCAGGCCGGCATCTGCCACGGAAATTAAGTCGATGCTTTCTCCGTTTATAGTAGGCACCAGATTCCAGTACTGGTCAACCGCTCTGACTGTAAGGTCGAAACTTACCCCTGCTACCTGAGACTGGACTGTGCCTGTTTTTCCCAGGGCGCTTCCGGGGTCGGGAGTTTCACCGGGAGCAATTATCTGCAACTTCTCCGGAGCCCCCGGATTTACGTCAATCATACTGCGGTCATCTATGCCGGTCCCGATATCTGTTGCAATCAAAACCTGTCCCGCGGCTGCGGTCATAAGAGTTGTCCAGAAAGTCGCCTCGCCATTACTCAGTGTCCAGGGGTTAACGGGGTCTACACTCAGGTAATGGGTCGGGTCCTGAATGGTAATCTCTACCAGGGGTTCGGGGTCGGGAGGATGAACCTTGTTCCAATACTGGTCAACAGCATAAACTATGGTTCCCACGGGAGGATTACCCACGGTGTAGGGAAAGGGAGCGCCGCTCTTTCCCTGTTCTACCATATTGCTGGGCTGGTGAGTCTGGCCGGGAAGAATAAGGACGAGCTCTGCGTAAGGTCCGGGACTCACAACGAACGTGTTGCTTTCTCCTGATTTGCCCCCGTAAGTGCAGTTAAGCTTTGCCGTGCCCGGGTAGGTTGCTTTGTAAACTATTACGTTAATTATGGATTGCCCATTAATAAATGCTGCTGTGGTGGGTACGAACGTATCTCCTCCCGTGGTAGATGATAGAGCGGCGGTCTGATTGAAGCTCAAAACTCTGTTATCGTATTGGTCCTGAGCGGTAATGGTAACATTGAAAATAGTATCGCCGGCAGTGCAATCAGGAATGTTACTCAAAGCAAAGTGGTCCAGTGGACCGTGGGTAACCGGGATGTTAACCTGGGTCGTCTCACCGCCGCCGGCTACGGTTACCCATTGCGGAGAGGCGAGCGTAATCAGGGTGGCATCAAAATCTTTTATCCTCGCCCCCATGCTAATGGCAGTCCCCTGGGGTAATCCGGCAAAAATAACGTCCGGGTGAGAATCGCCCGAATCAAAGGTCACGGTGGCAGGAAATCCGCTATCTACGGGATTCCAGTAAGAATCTGTGGCAGCCACGGTTAAAGAGAAAGGATTGCCGGCAATTTGCGTGGCGGGAGAACCGCTCTTTCCATCGGCATCAAACGTGCCCGGGTCGAGTTGCTCACCGGGAGCGACAAGTACTATATTTTCGTAAGGTCCGGGATTGACAATAATGGCACTGGAGGTAGTAGTTCTACCGCCTCCACTAACTCTTATGGTCTGCGGTTCATCAGAGCGCGTCGCTGCATCATAGGAAGTTCTAAAAGTCACCTGGCACAGCCCTGTCCCGTCAGCTGCCAGGGAAAAGGGAAGCAATGGTGGCACTATGTGTCCGGTGAGGGAACTTATATCACTTATCTCCACGGGAATTGCCTTCCTATTCCAATAATCGTCACAGGCGATGATATTAACGGTCGTCGACTCTCCTGTATTGATTGCAAAGGGAGCGCCCGCCTTGCCATCCCCCAGTCCCGGGGTATGGGTTTCTCCCTCCAGGAGCACCAGCAACTGGTTAAAGTCTCCGGCAAGTACGAGAAACTCGTTACTCTCCACAAAATGGGTGCCGTCGTCAATAATAATTTTGACCAATCCCATCTTTGTTACCTGAACCCAGGCGCTGCCCCTTCCATCGGTAAATTGTATGGTATCCGGGTTAGCGTACTCAGCACCCATGGTACAACTCAGTTGTGCTTCTTGATTGTAATTTGCTACATTGCCATCTGCGTCATAAGCCGTGACATCAATTTGAAACGGGTCTGTGGTTTTCTGGGGACTTGCTATATTGCTGTCGAATGCAAAATAGGATATATCGTTGGGCTCAACGGGGATATCCGTGCTTACACTCTCTTTGGCGCCCTCGTTTATCCTTATCCACTGCGTTCCCAGGCCAACCGTATGAAAAGTCGCGGAGAAGCTTTCCGGATTGGTAGTCATTGTTGGTGCAGCGGGAAGGTCTGCTGCCAGGTCACTGGAAGAGAAGTTTACGGGAACGCCGGCAAAGATAGGATTCCAGTATTCATCCGTCGTATAGACCTGCACGTTAAAAGCCACACCCGCAGTCCGGGTATCCGGCATACCCTCCTTTCCCGAACCGATTAGCCGGCCCGGTCGGTGCTCCTCCCCGGGAACGAGTAACAGAATCTTGGCATAAGAATTCGGATTCACGGCAAAATCAGCGCTCTCTCCCGCGGCATAGTAACCACCGTGCATAACTTTATTTTCGCATTTGATTTTGACCAAGCGGGAGACCGGGTGGGAACCATAAATCGTAACCGGAATAGTGGCCACGCCATCAGTGAAGGAACTTCCGGCAATCGTAGAAGGAGTCATGTCCGGTTCATAGGTATAATCTGGCGGTATTACGGCCCAGATATCTATGGTGTCATCAAAAGTTTTCGCCACATTTTCATTAACATCCTTAGCGTATATCGTAATGTCAAAAGTAACCCCTGCCGTTTGGGAGCCGGGAGGAAGACCAATGTCAAAATGGTTGACAAAATCGTGCACTTTGAAATCGAGAAATCCGTCGATAATACCAGCCCAGGAGGCGGGATTCTGTTGAGCGGTAATCCTCTTATCATCTCCCACCGTATTCAAAATTACTTCAAAAATCCTATCGCCCTCTCCGTCCAATCGTATCTGATAAGGGGGGCTGGTCATTGAAACCCACACGCCCAGGTTATTCTTAATCCGGGCATCAGGGTCGTTAGACTGCAGAATGATGTCTGCAAATTGAGCGTAGTCCCAACCGAGCGTAGCGGGAGTAATCTGGTTGCCAAATTCATTACAGGCGATTACCCTGATTTCAAAGGGAACTCCCTTCGTTACGTCGGTACTTCCCACAACGGGGTAGGTCTCGACCTTCAGCATCGCATATTGGTCAGCGTATAAAAGGGAAGGTATGAGAGCTAATACCAAACACCCTGACAACAATAATCTTCCGTAAAATTTCTTATTCATTTTATTATCCATTTATGCGGAGACCTCCGTTTCTTATCAACTTCTGTTTCAAGTATAATATAACAATGTTATGTTTAGGTTAAGAAACTGTTAAGTTTTTGTTAATTTTTTGTAAAATCTTGCAGCCAGTAAAAGTTTACAAATTTTTTACAATTTTCTTACAAATTTGTAACATCGGTAGCATATAATCATATCGAAAGAAAAAATAAAGATGGGGAAGCCTTGCCTGTTGGGCTTTAATTATAGAACAGGGGAGAAGTTCTGTTCAACAGGCGCTTCTCCCCTTTTATTTTGGAGCAGATGAAATATTGGGGACACAATTTCAGATGGGAAAAGAGGTATAAAATGCATAAATCTACCAGAATTATTGTCCTGATTACCATATTTCTAATGGCCTTTGCCTTTTGCGCCTGGGGCGCAAAAATTGCCCAATTGGAGGAGATAAGTGTGGAAAAGGTAGCGGGAAAGACAAGGGTAGCGTTGATTAACAACGCCCGGGTAAGCTACAATTGCTTCGTTCTGGACTCACCTCCCCGGCTAATAATAAACTTCATTGACGACAACGTGTTCAGTAAGGAGAGGGAGAGAATAACGGTAAATAAGGGCGTGGTAGAAGAGATTCGTTTCGTATATAAACAGGAAGGAGAAGAAGTTACTTCCCGCCTCGATTACCTTGTCTTACAGCTTAACCAGCCCTCCTCGTTCCGGGAAGAGAGAGAAAAGAACTCAATAATCATAGATTTAAGCCCCGTCCTTTCGGAAACTCCCGTTCGTAGTGTAGCAGCAAAATATACGAACTCAATAAGGGGAAAAATGGAAACCGTAAGAGAGCTTGAGGATTGCCTGAGAATAGCCATAGACAACTCCCAGACTCTCAAAATTGCCCGGGAAGAGATCAGGCTTGCCGAGCTCAAGGTTCGCGAGGCAACGAGAGGTCTCTTTCCTTCTCTGGCAGCCAAACTGGACAGAACCGACGGCAACATAAAGTCATTAGAGACGGGAGGGGTCGATGCGGGATTCAGAGAGATGGAGTTTGGCTTACAGATCGGGCAGTCACTCTACCAGGGAGGAAAATTCAGGTCTACCCTTGGCCAGGCAAAAGCGAAATTGGAAATGGCGCAAAAGAAATACGAGAAGACGGAGCAGGATCTGATTTTCGACGTTAAGAAGGCTTACTACAACCTGGTGAATTTCCGGGCAAATATTAATGAACAGGAAAAGCTCCTGCGCCAGGCAACGTCAATTCTGGAAGAAGTGAGAAAAAAACATAGCCTAAAATTGGTAACAAAAGAGGAACTTCTAAACGTTCAATCTCAACACAATCAAGTCCGTTACCAGAAGATTTCGGAAGAGAAAGACTATTCCCTGGCTCTATTGACTCTTACTCAGTTACTCAACGTTGATGAGTCTGTTTCTGTGGAAGTTGAGACGCATCTCGATTTTCAGGACTTGGGCGTCTCTCTGGAGCAGAGCCTGGAGAGGGCAAGGGAACATAACCTTGACCTGGCCATAAGTGAACTCTCTATGAAGTTCGCCGAGGAGGGCAGGAAGATTGCCAGAAGCGACCAGAAGTTCAAGATTGACCTGAGCGGATTTTATGGCAGAGGCGGCGGCGCCTATAAAACGGAAGACCTTGAGATTTCTGGCTCCTGGTATGCGGGGATTAAAGTCAGCAAGACTTTGGGAGGGAGCACGATAAGTTCCGGGTATACATCCGACCAGACCAATCCCAAATTGGGACAGACGTCGAGAACCGAGACGAATACCGGTTCTGTCACCCTTTCCCTCTTTGACAATTTAAAGAATCTTTCCCAGGAGAAAGAAGCCGACATTGAGTACGAAAAGGCTGTCAACGAAGCCAGAGAGGCTGAAAAGAAGATGGAATCAGAAGTAAGGGAAGCCTATTTTAACTACGAAAAGTCTCTAATCCAGATCGAATCTACTTCTAAGGAGATAGAATTCCGCAATGAACAGGAGAGGATTGCCAGAGAGAAAGGTAAACTGAATCTCGCTAGCAATTCCGAAGTCCTGGGAGCAAAGATAAACCTGACCAGTGCTCATACTTCACGCAATGAAGCGCTCGCCTATTACCATATAGCCCTGGCCAGTCTGAATAGAGCAATAGGAATCGAAAAGTATAAGAGAGGTGAATAATGGTGTATAAATGGATTAAGAGAAACAAGCTCGTTTTCATAGTTTTGGTTCTGGCGGGAGCAGGAATCATACTGACTGCGACGTCCAGGTTTGGCAAACCTCTGTTTACTACCAGCAAAGAGAGACTTCTCTCCTCGATGAAACGTGGTAAAAAGATAAAAGAACTGCGGAAGAAAGGCGAGAAGGAGACTCCATTGGGGGAGGAGGAAGTTCCGGTCAACGTGTTTAGAGTAGCCAGGGGAACGTTCCAGGACAATCTTTCCGCGATGGGCACCGTAAAAGGTGGTTCCGAGATAGAGCTCAGATTCCAGGTGGCAGGTTTAATTAAATCCTTCGATTTTCGCGAAGGAGACAGGGTAAGCAAGGGAGAAGTCATCGCCCGCCTGGACCAGAACGACGCGCTCCTGAAATTGAAACAGGCGCAGATTGAACTGGAAGAGTACGAAAAGCTCTACTCCATTGGAGCCATCGTAAAGTCCAAACTGGAACAGGCGAGGCTGGCTGCCAGGCTTGCCTCCTCGGACTTTGAGAAGACTTATCTCCGGGCTGCCAAAGACGGAATAATCGGCGATAAGAACGTTGAGGTGGGAGAGTTCATCACTCCCAACGTGAAGGTAGCCACGCTGGTCAACCTGGAAAATGTTGTCGTGGAACTGGGAATTATCGAGAAAGAGATAGACCGGGTCTTCTTAGGGCAGAAAGTCACGGTCAATGTGGATACCTATCCCGGAATAGATTTCACCGGCAGGGTAAGTAACATCTCGCCTCTGATAGCGGGAAAGAGTAAGACTTTGACCGTTAAGGCTGACCTGGATAACCCCGGCGGGTTACTACTTCCCGGGATGTTCGCCCGTATAAAAATCTCCATATTCGAAAAGGAGAACGCCCTCCTTATCCCCAGCGACAGTCTGGACAGGTCGACCGGGGAGTTCAAGGTGTTTGTCGTAGGCGAGAACAATGTTGCTTACGCTCAACCGGTGGAGGTGGCTTATCTCTCTTCAGATTACGCTCAGATTGCCGGAGGCCTGGAGGAGGACGAACTGGTGGTTGTGCAGAAGCCCGAGAGTTTGGCCGACGGGAAAAGAGTGAGAATAATTGAAGTAAAAGAATACGGCGCGGCCGAAGAAGAGATATCCGCGCTCGGCGAAGAAGGTGGCAAGTAAGAATGAAACTATCCAGGTTTTCCGTTAATAGACCCGTAACCATAACAATGATTTTTCTGGGGGTGGCACTTCTCGGTTTAATTTCCTGGAAAAGATTGCCCCAGGAATTGTTCCCTCCCATAACGTATCCCCAATTGACCGTAGTGACTCTCTATGGAAATGCAGCTCCTGAAGAGATGGAAAACCTGATAACCAAACCGATTGAGGAAGCCATTGGAACGGTCAAAGACTTGAAAAGCATAAAATCGATTTCCCGGGAAGGCGTGTCAATGGTCACTGCAGAATTCGACTGGGGAACCAACATGGGATTCGCCCACCTGGAGCTGAGGGAGAAAATAGACCCGGTAAAGGAACTGTTGCCTCTGGAATCGGAAGACCCCACCGTACTGCCGGTCAATCCTTTCTCCCGGCCGATAATGATTTTGAGCGTAACCGGCCAGGAGACGCCGCGGGAACTGTTAAAAATCGCCCGGCGAATTAAGGACAAGGTAGAGAAAATTACGGGAGTCGCCTCGGCAACGATAAGCGGAGGCAAGGAGAGGGAAATACTGGTTGAGGTTGACCAGGGAAGACTACAGGCCTCCCGGGTATCCATTCTCTGTGTCGTGGAGGCCTTGAAGAACTCAAATCTGAACTATCCCGCGGGAACAACCAAAGGTAAACTCTATGAATATCTCATCAGAACTATGGGCGAATTCAAAACAGTATCCGAAATAAAGGAAACCGTAGTGGAAGTGGATACCGTCAATTCTTCAAAGCGACCCCAAGAGTTAAGACAGGAAGAAGAAGAATCAGAGTCTTATGAAGATAAACGCCTCATTCTCCTGTCCGATTTGGCTACGGTTAAAGATACGCTCAAGGAGGATAAGAGTTTCTCCCGCCACAACGGCAGGGACAATATTTCTCTGGCTATCCAGAAACAGGCCGAAGCCAATACCATTCAGACGGTAAAAAAAATCCGCGCCGGTTTAGAGAACTTAGAGCTTTCTTTACCCAAAGGAATCAATTTAGACGTCATATACGATGAATCCATTTTCATCAGGAAATCTATTATGGGAGTCAGGGACGCTGCCATCCTGGGAGGGGTACTGGCTTTTTTTGTCCTTTATATGTTTTTAAGAAGTCTTAAGGTTTCCGCGATTATCTGCACATCGATTCCTATATCCATTATGGCTGTTTTCAGTTTGATGTATTTCAAGGGAATCTCCATTAACATGATGTCCCTGGGAGGGCTGGCTTTGGGAGTAGGAATGTTAGTAGATAATGCCATTGTCGTAATCGAGAACATATTCCGCCACCAGCAGACCGGAATCCCGCAAAAAGAAGCTGCGGTCAAGGGAGCGGAAGAAGTAAGTGAAGCAATCACCTCCTCAACACTAACCACCATCGCAGTCTTCTTACCTATGTTGTTTGTCGTGGGACTGGCCGGGCAGCTATTCAAGGATTTGCTCTTTGCCGTAACGTTCTCTCTGGTAGCATCTCTATTAGTGGCTTTAACTTTAGTCCCCCGCCTCGCCGCCACCAAAAACAAAAAAAGGGACAGGTACTTTTTTCATCACAACCCCTCCGCTGCCGCAAGTATGGAAAAAAGTACCTGTCCCCTTTTTTACTCGAGGTTGCTTTCCCAGTGTCTGGCTCATAAATCTCTTATGACAATGGTTGTCCTGGCTGTCTTTGCCGTTAGTTTCCTCTTCCTTCTTACCGCCAGAAGAGAATTTATGCCCAAGATAGACCAGGGAGAATTCATTATAAAGGTTAATATGCCTACAGGCGCGCGCCTGGAGGTCACCGATTCCGTAACAAAAAGGATAGAAGAATTACTGCGCAATATTCCGGAAGTCAAAGATATCACCGCCACTGTCGGCTCCTCTTCAGAAAATGTCCTGGAAGTCCTGGGTTCCCATCAGGCGCAAGTGGTAGTAAAACTCTGGCGAGGAGAATTGCCGAAAACTACAAAAGATAATCCAGAAACCAAGAAGGCTCGCTCCAGCGCGGAGATGATTCGGGAACTGATATCCTCGAAATCGAGAACCCGCAAGGCTCGCTCCAGCGCGGAAGTAATCCAGGATTTGAAAGAGATGCTCAGAAAGGAGAACATGGTTGCCAATGCTGATATTGAATACATTCTGGAGGAGAGCGCCTTCGAGTCTACCCTGGAAGCCGCTGCGCCGGTAGTAATTGAAATAAAGGGACCGAGACTGAATGTGCTTAAGAAAATATCTGAAGAAGTAGTGCAAGAAATCGAATCTGTCCCGGGAATCTACGGAGTGAGGAGCAGCCTGGCGCTGCCTTCCCCGGAGACAAAAGTCCACGTGGACAAGGATAGAGCGGCTGCTTATAACCTCTCCGTAACCGACATAGCCCG
>CAYFRM010000053.1:0-44156 GCA_964345635.1 uncultured Clostridia bacterium | reverse complement strand
GATATACGTTCCCTTGAAGAGAATGATTGACGTCTCCCGCGAAGTAAAAAGGTTAAGTAAAGAGATTGAAAAGATAGAAATTGAACTCGACAGAACTAATAAGAAATTGAAAAACAATGAATTTCTGAAGAAAGCTCCCTCCCCGGTTGTGGAGAAAGTAAAAAGACAGAAAGAAGAGTACGAAATTACTAAAGACAAGTTACTGAGAAATTTAAAATTAATCAAGGAGTGAAAGAGATGCGGGAAGACGGAAGGCAAAGCCATAAGATTCGTCCGGTAAAGATAACGCGCAACTATCTGAAGTATGCCGAAGGGTCTTGCCTGGTAGAAGCAGGAGGGACAAAGGTAATCTGTAGCGCTTCCGTACAGGAAAAAGTTCCTCCGCACCTGCACGATACCGGTACTGGCTGGATAACCGGTGAATACGCGATGTTGCCGAGAGCCACAGACACGCGCTCGGAAAGGGAGAGGTTCCGGTTGTCCGGACGCACCCAGGAGATTCAGAGACTTATCGGGCGTTCCCTGCGCGCTGTTGTCGATTTAAAATTGCTGGGGGAGCGGACAATAATTATTGATTGCGATGTCTTGCAGGCTGACGGCGGCACGCGGACAGCTGCCATAACCGGAGGATTCGTCGCTCTGGTAGATGCAGTACGAAAGTTAAAAAACGATAAGAAGATTGCTTCCTTCCCGGTAAAAGACTACCTGGCTGCAACCAGCGTGGGGATTGTTAAAGAAAAGATGCTTCTGGATTTGACTTTTCAGGAAGACAGTTCTGCGGAAGTAGATATGAACGTGGTTATGACCGGAAAAGGAGACCTGGTAGAAGTTCAGGCTACCGGTGAAGAGGCTACCTTTCCGGAAAAGAAGCTACTGGAGATGCTGCAACTTGCCGGGAAAGGTATTGCGGAATTGATAGCTGTAGAAAAGGGAATTCTGGGAGATTTGGAGTAGGGAGAGATATTTATGTTAGAAATTGTACTGGCCACGCGAAACAAGGACAAGATCAGAGAGATGGAAAAGATACTCGACGGTATCAACGCCCGGTTGCTCTCTCTGGACGATTTTCCCGGCTGCCCCGGGGTGGTGGAGAACGGAGAGACCCTGGAAGAAAACGCCAAGAAGAAGGCACTGGTAGTTTCCCGGTATACGAAAAAGCACTCTCTGGCTGAAGATAC
The DNA here is from genome assembly GCA_964345635.1 of uncultured Clostridia bacterium. GTDB lineage: Bacteria > UBA6262 > WVXT01 > WVXT01 > WVXT01 > WVXT01. The sequence goes on along the minus strand of CAYFRM010000053.1, from coordinate 42,978 downwards.
GGGTCTGGAAGTAGAGGCTTTAAGCGGAGCTCCCGGAATATGTTCCGCGCGCTTTGCCGGCGAAAACTCCACCTATGAAGATAATAACAAAAAACTTTTGAAACTTATGGAAAAATTATCGCTGGGAGAGAGAAGAGCAAAATTCAGATGCGTGGCTGCTTTAGCCAGACCCGACGGCGGAGTGTTAACCTGTGAGGGCGTATGTGAAGGGATAATTGCTTTTGAAGTTAAGGGAGAAAGCGGTTTTGGCTACGACCCCCTGTTTCTCTTGCCGGAATACGGAAAGACCTTTGCTGAGCTGGGAGAAGAGATGAAGAACAAGATAAGCCACCGCGCCCGCGCTCTCGCTAAGATCAAAGAAATAATTAATGGGTTGTAGCAGCAAAGCGGAGCTTTGCTTTATTCATTGACAGAAGGGGTAAGGGGTGATAAAATAAATTATTTGGGCGGGGCGTGGCGCAGCTTGGTTTAGCGCGCTTGCTTTGGGAGCAAGAGGTCGTCGGTTCAAGTCCGACCGCCCCGACCACCAAAAAAGTGACAGGTACAATATTCTGCAAAAAAGTGACAGGTACAATATTCTTGAAAGGGAGTGACAAATGAATACATTTTTTGAAAACGAATATTTTCAGTTTTTGCTAATTGTAATCGGTGCGATTATTTTGGCAAAGATTTTACGTTTCGTAATAAGGCAATATTTTAAAAGAATTGCCAGGAAAACAAAAACCGAAATCGACGATATGATACTGAGAATTATTAAGAAACCATTATGTATTTACGTCGTTATTATCGGTCTATATTTTGGGTTAAGATCTTTATCCGTACTTACACCTTATTCTTTGTGGATAAACAGGATATTTTTTATTATTTCCGCGCTATTATTATCCTTGATTATTGCCAGGATTTTGTCTGTTCTGGTATCTCGCTGGCTAAAAGTGCAAAAGGAGTTTGAGAGGACGCCCAGGCTGATTAGCACGGTAGTCTCCATCGTCATATATTTGATCGCTTTTCTGATGATTTTGCGTTATCTTAACATTGAAATAACCCCTCTGGTTGCCACTCTCGGTTTAGGTGGCCTGGCCGTCGGTCTGGCGCTGCAAAATACTCTGGCAAACTTTTTTGCCGGAGTACATATTATTTCCGATAGACCAATAAATGTTGGTGACTATATTGAAATGGAGGGGAATATAGCGGGATATGTCGAGGATATTGGCTGGAGGTCGACTCGCATCAGGACGTTGCCCAACACTATTGTGATCGTTCCCAATTCAAGAATCGCGGAAAGTGTTATCACCAATAATTATATGCCAGTGCAAGAAATGTCTATCGTGCTACAATGTGGCGTTGCATACGGTTCTGATCTGGAAAAAGTGGAAAAGGTTACGGTAGACGTGGCGAGAAAAATACAACAAACGGTTCCTGGCGCAGTAAAGACATTTGAACCGTTCATCAGATACCACACATTTGGCGATTCAAACATCAATTTCTCCATAATTTTAAGAGTGGAAGAGTTTGTCGCCAGGTATTTGGTTACTCACGAATTCTTCAAGGCGCTAAAGGCCCGATACGATAAAGAAAATATAGAGATATCCTGGCCGGTAAGGAAAGTCTATACCGCAAAGCAATAGCGCCCTCGTAGCTCAATTGGATAGAGCAGCGGCCTTCTAAGCCGTCGGTTGTCCGTTCGAGTCGGACCGAGGGTGCCATGATGGTGGGTGTAGCTCAATGGCAGAGCACATGACTGTGGCTCATGTGGTTGCGGGTTCAAATCCCGTCATCCACCCCAAATTTTAAAAAAAGGGGTCAGAGTCATTTTTATTTCTACGGATTGACCCAAATATTTCCCTTGTAAAAATTCTCTTATGTTGGAAATATCAGGCAAAATAACAAATATTGAGGAGAAGAAATAATGAAAATTATTCGCTATTTATTGGTGACAGCATTTTTGCTTATGGCTATTTGTGGATGTTCACCTTTACTGGAAAGCGAGGATGTCCTTTTTCAAGTGTCCACTATGAATGCTATCTTTCGAGCAGACTATGATGGAGAGATAACCTATGGAGAGTTAAAGCAGCATGGTGACTTTGGGATAGGTACTTTTGATGCACTTGACGGGGAGCTGTTTGCACTGGAAGGTAAATTCTATCGCATAAAAGCAGATGGAAAAGCTTATCCCGTTGATGATTCGATGAAGACGCCATTTGCCGTGGTGACTTTCTTCCAGGCTGATAAATCAGTATTGTTAGATAAAGATTCTGACTATAAGCAATTGCAGCAGTATTTGGACAATCTATTGCCCCAGAAAGACATTTTCTACGGTATCAAGATGGAAGGTACTTTTGAGTATGTAAAGGCAAGAAATATTCCCGGGCAAAATAAACCATATCCTGAGTTTAGCGAAGTGGTTAAGAATCAGGTAATATTTGAATTTCATGATGTAGAAGGGACTATGGTAGGGTTTTGGTGCCCGGCTTACCTGGAAGAAGTCAATGTTCCCGGGTATCACTTCCATTTTATCACTAAAGATAAGAGTATGGGAGGGCATCTACTTGAGTGCCGGACGAAAGATGCAAGAATTGAAATCGACTATACTCCCGAATTTCATATGGCATTGTCAGAGAGGGGTTAGTCTATCAAAACAGATTTAGATTATGCTATATCTTATTTTTACCATAGATGGGGATTGGAAAGAGTATTTTGATATTAGTTTACCCGAGGAGAAAAGACTTCCCGATGCGGGAATTATGCAACGTTTAATTAAGCGAGAGATGGCGGTGACAACAGGTAATCTCGACGGGCGGTTCATTCATTTTGTCCATACTTCGCCAAGAGCGCGTGAATTTTTTCTTAGTGAACCTTTTATGAAATTCTGGAGACAGATTATTGAAAATGGCGGCGATATCGGTGTTCACCCTCACGAGGATGATCCGCGCAAAGCGTACTATTTTCAAGATATTTCGAGAATGAAAAAGACGATTTCCGGTCAGGTTGGCGCCTTGCGAAAACAGGGATTAGATGTCTGCGCTTATCGGGGAGGTTACCTTGCCTTCTCCAGCGATTTAATTCCTATTTTGGAAGAAAACAGTTTGCGTTTTGATTTCTCCTGCGAGCCGGGAAGATATTTGAATGATAACGAAAGTTTAATATCTGACTGGAGGGGCGCCCCGATATCGCTTTATCGCATGAGTTACGAAGACCATCGAAAAGAGGGAGATTCTGGCGTTTACGAGATTCCTGTGGGAACGTCCCAGGGGCAATATCTTTATTTTGAAAAGTCCACGCCGGAAATCATAGAGAAGGTCGCTTTTGATTTGAAAGAAAAGTCTACGAAAGACTCACGGGATATCATAGTCTCTGTATTAACGCACACATATGAATACGTATCTTCAGATGAAATTGGAAATATTGAAGAAAAAATCTCTTTATTGAAAAAGTATGGCCGCTTCATAAATCTAAAAGAGTTGCGGGGTATTATTAAAGATTTGCCTGAAAAAAAGTCGAAAGAAAAATGACTCTGACCCCTTTTTGTGAAAGGAGGGACTATGGAAAAATGGCAAAAGATTCTGTCAAAAAGTATTATGGATACTGCCACGCTTAGCAAACGTGTTAAAATAGACAAAAGGAAAATTAATAAAGTGATTAAGAGATACCCTATGAAAATAAATCCTTATTATTTGAGTCTAATCCGGAAGAAAAACGACCCTATATGGAAACAGTGTATTCCAGATGCGTCGGAAGTTGAATTGTGGGCGGGTAGAAAAGATCCCCTTTTGGAAGAGAAATATTCGCCTGTGGAAAGTTTAATCCACAGATACAGAGATCGGGTTTTGTTGCTGGCTACCAATTTGTGCACGGGCTATTGTCGTTTCTGCACAAGAAAAAGAAAGGTGGGAATAAGAGAGAAAGTTTTGGAAGGAAAAGGTGCCCAGAAAGCCTTTCGGTACATAAAAAGACATAAGGCTGTCAGAGACGTTATTATTTCCGGGGGAGACCCTCTCTTTCTGGACGATAAAAGAATAGAATTCTATCTTAGAAATCTTAGAAGAATAAGACATGTCCAGATTATTAGAATAGACAGCCGTGTCCCCTGCCTGTTGCCGCAACGGATTACACCTAAGTTATGTCAGATCCTAAAAAAGTATGCTCCTGTATATTTTAATACGCACTTTAACCATTCTCAAGAAATAACAAAAGAAAGTAAGAGAGCTTGTGATATGCTTGCTGATAACGGAGTTGTCCTGGGGAACCAGGCGGTTTTGTTGGCGGGTGTTAACGATGACCCCCAGAGTTTAAGAAGGCTTTTTGAAGGATTACTAATGATGCGAGTTAAACCTTACTACCTTTACATCCCTGACGCGGTAAAGGGAACGTACCATTTTCGGGTCAGTATAGAAAGAGCGCTGGAGATTATGAGAGGTTTGATAGGATATACTTCCGGAATGGCTGTACCCCGTCTTATACTGGACCTCGAACGTGGCGGCGGGAAGACTCCTCTGCTTCCTAACTATATTTTTAAACATAGAGGAAGAAGATACATATTCAAGAATTTTGAAAATAGAAAATTCTATTATGCTGATATCAGGTGAAAATTCAAGATTTCATAAGTTGTAAACTTATTAGAAATGGACATAGGTATAGCACGCGAAAATAGACCTAGCGAAAAAAGAGTAATCTTAAGACCAAGAGAATTAGAAAGTATTGCTCGGGAACACGCTATTTATGTTGAAAAAGGCGCCGGCGAAGGAATAGAGATAAGAGACAGCGACTATGAACAAGTGGGTGCTAAGCTTGTGGAGACGAAGGAGGTCTACTCCTATCCATTAGTTGTGCGACTTAAGGAGCCTAAAGAAGATGAATTGTCAATGATGAGGCCGGGTTCTGCCATAATGTCTATGATGCATCTTCCGGGAAACCGCCAATTGCGGTCGTTGTTGAAAAAATACAGAATTATCGGTATTGCCATGGAAGAGATTAAGGATCCCTTTGGCCGTCGGATGATAGAGGCAGTACATCAGGCGGGCTATTTGGGTATGGAAAAAGGTTTCCAGTTATGGGGTGGAGATCCCGCAAAGTGTGCGGTTAAAGTTATGGGATATGGTAATGTCGCCTGTGGAGCAATCCAGTCTGCCGCCAGGAAATTTGCGCGGATAGAAGTATTAAATAAAAAAGATTTCAAAAATATGCAGAAGCACATCCCGGGAACAGATATTCTGGTAAATGGTATCAACTGGCCTATGGAAAAGAGAGGGAAAGAGTTCATAATCACCCGGGATATGTTGAAACTTTTTAAGAAAGGGGCTGTGCTACTGGATCTAATTTCTAATCCGCCGGGGCAGTCCCCGATAGAGACTATGCGTCCTACGACTCTGGATAACATCTCTTTCGTAATTGATGGCATTATTCATTCTTCCTGTTGGGCCTGGCCGGGGCTAGACCCGGTAAATATCTCCCGGAGGTATAGTATACAAGTGGCTCCTATACTTAAGGAAATAGCAGATAAAGGGTTAAATAACCTCCCGGAATATATCAACCGGGCAGTGCATAAAGAATTTTAATAATTGTAGTAGAATCCGTCTCCCTTGGGGCCGGGGTATTTAAAGGAGAAGCTAGCATGAAAATTTCAGATTACCTGAGAGAGGATACGATTTGCCTCAACTTGAAAGCAACCGCAAAGGAAGAAGCAATCAGAGAATTGGGTAGTTTCATTTGGAAAGCTAAAGAGATAAGTAATTATGAACTGTTCCACAAGGATGTCCTGGAGCGAGAGAAACTCACCACCACCGGGATAGGTGATGGAGTGGCTATTCCTCATGCCAGAACCGATGCGGTTAGCGGGTTTGTAATTGCCTTCGGCAAGTCTGAACAGGGTGTTGAGTTCGCTTCTCTGGATGGGAAAAGAGCGAGACTCTTGTTTTTGATGGGGACTCCCAAGACGGCCGGACTTGATGAATACCTGGTGTTGCTTGCCCATTTGACCAGATTATTGAAGGAAGAATCTTTCCGGGAATCGCTCCTAAAAGCCCAAAGCCCTGCTGAGATAATCGATATTTTTGAGAAATTTGAGGAATAGAAAAAAGGATACTACCTTCAATGGACCTATTATTTTTGATTGGCTTAGTTTTAGTTCTGGGACTTATTGGGGGTAAGATTTTCAATAAGTTAAAATTTCCCGCGGTGGTGGGATATCTTATCATTGGTATTTTTCTGGGTCCTTCTGTCTTTGGTCTGTTTAAGCTTGACTTATTGGACCGATTGGGTATAATTACTGATTTTGCCCTGGGAATAATTGCTTTTATTATTGGTAATGAATTGAGATGGGGCATATTGAAGAAATTTGGCAGTAAAATTATAACTATTTTATTCGTACAAGCTATGGCTACGTTTATCTTGATAACTCTCGGAGTCTGGCTTTTCACCCATAATCTTGCTCTCAGTCTAATTCTTGGTTCTCTTGGTGTGGCTACTGCTCCTGCAGGTACTGTTGCTGTACTTCAGGAATTTAGAGCGAAAGGACCTTTAACTACTTCGCTTTTGGCCATAGTCGGGCTTGACGACGGTTTGGCCCTCATAATTTATGGTTTTGCCAGCGCTATAGCTATGGTCTCAATCGGGGGTAGCCAGGGAATCAATTTCCAGAATGTTTTGGAATGGCCTTTGCTTCGAATTTTAGGTGCTGTATTTCTGGGAATCATATTGGGACTGGCTTTGTCCTATGTTGTAAGAAGAAGGCATGATAAGAATGAAATTTTGACATGGTCTCTGGGAGCTGTCTTAATCTGTGCTGGTTTGGCTAATATCTTGAATTTTTCACTAATTCTGACTACTATGGCTTTGGGAATGACTGTGGCAAATATATTTTCGCTTTCTGGCAGGAGAACTTTTGAGGCTATCCAGTCGATAACTAACCCTATCTACATTGCTTTTTTTGTTTTGGCTGGAGCTCATCTGCAAATGGGACTACTTCCCAAGATGGGGCTTTTGGGTCTTGTCTATATTTTGGCGAGAGCGTTCGGCAAAATTGGGGGTGCCTCTTTAGGAGCACATATCTCAAAAGCTGAGACGAATATGAAGAAATACTTAGGCTTTGGTCTACTTTCGCAAGCAGGAGTAGCCATTGGTCTGGCTATGATTGTCCAGAGAGAGTTCGGGGTTTATGGAAAATTGGCAACTGTGACTATTACTATTATTACAGCGACTACAATCATTCACGAAATTTTGGGCCCTGTGGGGGTCAAGTATGCGGTTGCCAAAGCAGGAGAAATTGGCCAGGGTCGGTAAGGAGATATCGTCATGGAACTTCTGGTAATTGTACTTAATAAAGTCGACCTTTTGAACGATCTTCTTTCTATTCTCGTAGAAGTAGGAATAACCAGAGCTACTGTTTTGGACAGCGAAGGTATGGGGCATCATCTTGCTTATGAAGTACCCATATTTGCTGGCTTGAGGAAGATGTTGGGAGAGGCAGGGGCACACAATAAGACAATCCTTGCTTTGATTGAGGATGAGAAATTGGTTTCTGAACTCAAAAAATTACTCAAAGAAGTAAAAATTGATTTCACTCAATCAGGGACAGGAATTATGTTTACTGTGCGGGTGGATAACGTCATTAAATCGGAATGAATTACGTAATTATAGGGACACAATACTTAATTCAATTCCGCATTCCCGCTGACGCGATCCTAATTAAGTATTGTGTCCCCATAATATGGGGAATAAAATGGATGAGGAAAAAGAATCTAAAATACAACCTATAGTGGAAAAATGCATTAAAGAACTAAGTCTGGCTCTTAAGACGATGGGTATTTACCCTTTTGAGCATCCCGCTATTAAGGCTTCAGTGGAGCGCCTCCACGCTACTATGGAGAGTCTTTTTGCAGCATCCCCTGAACTTAAGTTAGAAATAGCCCAGAAAAATCTTCTGGCAGATGGCCAGTTTCTTGACAGGACTAATGAGATGTTTAGAGATGTTGCCCTCCAATTTCACAGGCGGGGAGTGGCTTCTCTTGTCTTTAAAAAAGAGCTGAATGCGGAGGAGCTGAAGGCTTTTTTGGAGGTTGCTTCCACGGAACCCAGGATGCTCCAGAAAAGTGGAGGGTTTTTGAAGCTCTGTCAGGAAAGAGAAATTTTTCATATTGATATTGTGGAAATCGACTACCAAAAGGTTTTCGGTGTTGAGGAGGAGATAGGGGAAGCGAAAGAAACTGTCAGGATTAGAAGTGACGAGGAGATATGGACTGACCTGGTAAGAGGCCTCGACCTGTCCGGTGGATTGAAGCTGGGAGAAGCGGAACATAATTTCCTCTTGCGCCTGGAAGAAGACCCCGACAGGATGGCTACTTATCTGGAGAAGGCCGCTGCCAAGAGTTCTCTGGGTATGAGTGACCTGGGAGGGGTTGCCGTGGGAAGAACTATTAATAGTATAGGAAACTATATTTTTAAGAATCTTCCTGAAAAAAAAGAAGTTCATAAAAAGAGACTGGCTGAGGTTGTATCCCGTATCGACCCGAAATTGAGAATACAGTTAATTGATGCAGAGATTGATATTCAACCGGATCAAATAGACGTTGTAACGGAGATAATTCCCAACCTATCAAATTCCGTGATAGTAGAAATGATGACACTGGCCGTTGGTACTGAAGGGAGGGTTACGGAGCGTTTGGTGAAACTTTTCCACAAGATCGTACCCGAAGAGGAAAGGAAAAGAGAGATAATTCCCCTTTTCGGAGATAGCCTGGCCGATATGTCGGGAAAGGAAGACTCTTTGCATATGCGGCGGCTGGTTGAGGATCTTTTTCTTTCCAAGCCTACTGAGGATTTCATTTCGGAGGCATATAGAAAAGCGCTTAGAGAATTGAATGAGCAGATTTCCTCTATTAGTGGAATAAAAGAGTACGAAGATTCTCTTAATGAGAGAAAGATAGAGGAACAGGCCTCTACTGTGCTTATGGACTTAATCAGGCTGGAGACCGAATCTGATGACTATGGGGAAATTGCCAGAAATTTGGGTAAGGCGGGTATGGATTTCTTAATTACCGGGAGATATGAAAAAGCCGAGGAAATTATTGAGCTCTTGATCGAAGAAGCTACACGGGAGAAGGGAAGGACTGATGAACAGCGTCGTGCTTGTGAAGAAGCTTTGGAAAAACTGAGAGACATCGGAATTGTGCGCGATTTGGTGGCAGCACTTCGCGATTGGGGCAAGGAGAAATACGAGACGATACATTTTATTCTGCTGCAGATGGGTGAAATTGCGGCGGTGCCTCTCCTGGAGGCGCTGGGTAGAGAAACCGATAGGTCGCTCCGAAAGAAGATTATCTCGGTGATGGTGGGTTTGGGGGAAAAGGTAATTCCCGAAATCGTCAGGAGGTTTTCCGATGAGAACTGGTACGTGGTGAGAAATATGGTGAGGATTCTCAGAGAGATAGGAACGGAAAAGGCGGTGCGTTATTTGCACATACCTCTCAGGCACGCAGACCCCCGCGTTCGCAAAGAAGTTGTTTACGCTCTGAGTAGCATAGGAGGTAAAGAAGCATTCAGTCTGGTTTCTCGTATGGCGGACGACCCCGATGCAGAAGTCAGACAAGGCGCTATCAGGTATTTAGGCGTTATGAAGAATAAAGAAGCTGTTCCTCTACTGGTGAAATTGATTACTCAGAAAAATCCTTGGGGACGTAAGAATTCCCTGATTATCTCGGGAATTGAGGCTCTGGGAGAAATAGGTGCTGAGGAAGCGGTTGCCGGGCTGGTTCGACTACTTAAGAAATCTACTATTTTTGCAAAAAAGAGAAATGATGAGGTCAGAATAGCGGCTGCCACAGCCCTGGAAAAGATAGGAAATGAACAGGCTATGGAAGCTCTGGCACAGGGGACCAGATACAGGAGAAAGATTGTCAGACAAGTTTGCGAGAGGCTGATGCGAAAGCACCAGGAAAGTAAGATGCAAAGTTGACAGGAAAGGCGTATGGAAGAGCGATTGGCCGAAGATTTCATAACTTATTTTACTAATGCTACCAGGAATAAGGCTATCTATCCTGCGGGGCACCCGATAATAATGCGCTCTTCAATGAGGACTTTCGGGATTTTAGAGACCTTGCTGGAAGAAAAAAATGAGATAAACATAGCGGTTATGGGAGATGAATTAATACTAGAGGGGATGGCGCTCCACGAAATTAGTGCAACTCTTTATGGTTTTACCAGGGGGTTAAAGCAAAGAGAAATAGAGAAGATTACGTTTCTCAAGGGAATAAAAAGCGAGGAATTCTCAGGGCTTATTGACGTTTTGAGTATGGCCCAGGAGAAGCTCAAAAATAGTGGTGGTGCAATCAAAGTATTGGCTTCTAAGGGAGTAAAAAATATAACTTTGGGAAAGATTGGAGCTCCCAAAAAGGTTCAACTGAAACTGGGAAGAGGGGAGGAGTTTAAGGCAAAGGCCAAGCAATATTACAGGGACGCTGTTGACGCAATAAAAAAGATAGTTGATGATATCAAATTCAAAAAGAGCGTAAATATAGAAAAGGCTCGCTTTGCCATAAATAGTATGGTGGCTAGTATTCAGAGTAATAGAACGCCCCTGGTAACCCTGTCTTCTCTTAAGGCTCACGACGAATATACTTTTAGCCACGCAGTAAATGTTGCCGTGCTCACCATTATCCAGGGTGAAGCATTGGGTCTGGACAGGCAGACGTTAAACGACCTGGGAATAGCCGCTCTCCTGCACGATGTGGGGAAGCTCAAAGTCCCTGAGGAGATTCTTAAGAAACCCGGCAAGTTGACTTCCGAGGAGTTTGCATTGATAAAGTTGCATCCTGCGAACGGGGCAAAAATATTAATGAAGACCTCGGGCATAAGTAAACTGGCATACGTAGTTACTTTCGAGCACCATATAAAGTATGATCTTAGTGGGTATCCTGTGGTTTCACGAGAAAAAGGAGAGTTGAATTTAGGTAGCATGCTGGTTCGCATATCTGATACATATGACGCTATGAGGAGCAACCGCTCCTACGCAAAAGAGGTTCCACCGGAAAAGACTATAAAAGAGATGGAAGAAGCCTCAGGAAAAGAATTTGAGCCTGTCCTTTTAAGAAAGTTTATTAGACTTATCGGCGTTTATCCTCCGGGCACTTTCGTTAGACTGGACACAAATGAGATCGGTTTTGTCTTCCAGACAAATCCCGCCGACCCTTATCGTCCCCGGACGAAAATAGTCATTGACAGTAATGGTTCTAAAATAGAGACTCCCCGGGAAATAGACCTCGAGGAGAAAGTTCCCCAGACAGGTAATTTCAGGAGGTCGATTAAGGAATCGGTAGACCCTGAACAGTTTGGGCTTATCCCAGACGAATATCTGTAAAAGGGGACAGGCTACTTTTTTATTCCTTTCCCATTGAAAAGTACCCTGATTTTTGCAAAAGAGAAAGGGAAAATCACTCTGACCCATTTTTTTAGGAAGAGTTTAAAGATGAATGTCAATAGATTATGTTGTAAGCTCGCAATAGTTCTCTTTGTTCTACAGATTCTCTTTAGCGTTGCTTTCGCTGAGGAGATTTTGACTCTGGAAAGATGTATAGGTATGGCTATGGCCAACAACCAGGATTTGAAAATTGCACAAAAGAGAATTCTGGAATCAAAAGGAAGAAAACAGGAAACATTTGGCAATTTTCTACCAACGTTGAATGCCTCGGGAAGTTATACCAGATTGGAAGAATCGCCCAGAATGAGCGTTTTGTTTGGAGGCATGGAGCAGATTTTCGAATTGGGCCCTGACTACGAATATAGCACGGAGCTGACTCTCAGGCAGCCTCTGTTTGCCTGGTGGAAGATATATCATGCAGATGAGCAGGCGAGACTCAATTACAGGTTGGTCAATGAAGAATATAGAGAAGTGAAAAATAGCCTCGTATTCGAAGTCAAAATAGCTTTTTACAGTCTCCTTCTGGCCCGACAATTCGTAGTAATTGCTGAAGAAGCGGTAAATGTAACGGAGTCTCATTACAAGACTACTCGCGCCCTTTATAAAGAGGGGAGGGTTTCAGATTATGATGTCTCCCGGGCCAAGGTACAGTTGGTTAATAATCGGACAAGATTGATTAAGGCCAGGAATAATCTAAAGCTGGCAAGAGAAGAACTCTCTTTTTTATTGAATACAAAATTAGAAGAAGATTGGAAGGTAAAAGGAGACTTCCCGCGGGAAAAGAGGGAAGTTAATTTGCAGGGAGCTCTGGGGAAAGCGCTGGGAGAGAGGTCGGAAATAAGGCAGTTAAGGGTAAAAGAAAGTACGGCTAAGGTTTCTATCAAGTTAGCCAGGGCTGAGAACCGGCCAAATTTGGATTTTCTGGCCAACTATCAGTATACCAATCCGTTCTATAATCGTGAGGAATGGGGCGGAACCTGGAATGTAATTCTTGCTTTAAGCTTTCCCCTGTTCAGCGGTCTTTCCGATCTGGGAAGGATTAATCAGGCAAAAGCGGGATTGGAGCAGGTTAAGATTTTGAGAAATCAGGTTGAACAGAGAATAAAGCTGGAAGTGAGAAAGGCTATTTTTGATATGGAAGAGGCGGGAGAACGGATTGAAGCGCAGGAAGAGAATGTTAAGCTGGCGCGGAAAAATCTGGGAATTGCCGAGGAGAGGTACAGGCAAGGACTGATGTCTGAAATTGAACTACGCGATGCTCAGCTTTCTCTTACACAGGCTGATACCGATTATTTTCAGGCGCTCTACGATTATAATGTTGCGGGTGCTTTTCTGGATAAAGCCATCGGCAAATATCAGTAATGACAGGATAAAAGGGGACAGGCAACTTTTTTGCTTAAGTGAATGGAAAGAAGGAGTGGGGATGTAACCTTACGGAAGATGGTTATGTGGTGCAGTAAGGGAGAAAAAAAGTAGCCTGTCCCCATTTTCCACATAAGGAGGGGAATATTGAAAGGTAAAAGAGTGTTGCTTATTTTGCTAGTTCTGATTGTTGGCCTGGTCGGCTACAGGATAGCAAAGTATAACTTGGAACGAAGAAATATAGAAAGGTCTCCCGAAGAAAAAAGTACTCTCGTTAAGACTGCCCCGGCAGGAAGAGGAGACATAGAAGAGATAATATTTCTCAATGGCGATATTCGGGGATTGAGAGAGGTAGACGTCTACACCAGGGTTTCGGGAAAGTTAATCAAGAAAATTAAGGAAGAAGGAGAGAGTGTCAGGAAGGGCGAAGTTGTCGCTCTAATAGACCGTGACGAACCTGCCCTGGGATTTACGAAAGCAGAGGTAAAAGCGCCTATTAAGGGCACGCTTATCAGATACTATGTGGATATAGGTGACTCGGTCATCCCTCAGGAACCAATGCCTCAGGAGCCGGTTCTCAATATTGCCTATATGGATATAGTGAAGATAATAGTGAACGTAGGAGAGAAGGATATCGCCAAATTGAGAAAGGGAGAGAAAGTGCGCGTCTCCGTGGATGCCTACCCGGGAGAGAGTTTTCTGGGCAGAGTGGTGAAGGTTGCTCCCGCGGTGGATCCCCGGAGTAGAAAACTGAAGGTTGAGCTGGAAATTGAGAATAAAGACCACAGGTTGAAACCGGGAATGTTTGCTGATGTAGAGATAATCTATAACGAACATAGTGATGTGTTGGTCGTCCCCAGAATTTCGGTCCTGGAAAGGGAAGGGAGGACGATTCTGTTCACCGTTGAAGACAATCGTGCAAAATTGATAGAGGTCAAGACCGGCATCGGCGATGAGGAAAAAATAGAGATTGTTGAGGGATTAACCGAAGGGGAAAGCGTGGTAATCGAAGGCAATTACGGCTTAACTGATGGAGCAAAGGTGGAAGTGGGAGGCATCTGATGAAGCTACCCGAATTTTCTGTCGACCGCCCGGTAACTGTAACGATGCTTATTCTAATCATCGTGGTGGTTGGCGTTGTATCTTTGAGCAATCTGGGACTTGACCTGATGCCCGATATAACCTATCCGGTGATGTCAGTCGTTACCAGCTATGAAGGCGTGGCTTCGGAAGAGATGGAAAGCGTAGTGACCAAGCCTATCGAGGAGGTGGTGGCTACTGTAAAGAACGTGAAAAAAGTTACGTCCTTTTCCCAGGAGGGCTTATCCGCCGTAATGGTGGAGTTTGAGTGGGGAGCCAATCTCGACCTTCTGGCTCAGGACATCAGGGATAGACTGGATATGATTAGCGATTTCCTTCCCGAGGATATGGATAAGCCTATAGTGGTCAAGTTTGACCCTTCTATGATGCCCATAATGATGTACGGAATTGTGGGGGATAGGGATTTGAGGAGTCTTCGCCAGGTGGTTAAAGATGTGTTCAAAGAACGTCTGGAACAGGTAGACGGAGTTGCTTCGGCTATGGTCTGGGGAGGAAGAGAAAGAGAGATAAGAGTGGAGGTGGACCGGAAGAAACTGGAGTCTCTGGGCCTATCATTGCAAGAGGTCAGCCAGAAACTTTCCCTGGAAAATCTTAACCTGCCCGGTGGTCACCTCACGTCAGGCTATCGGGAGTATCTTCTGCGTACTGCGGGCGAATTTGAATCTGTTGATGAGATGGAGAACATTGTGATTGCGCTCAGAGGTAACGTTCCCATATATTTGAAGGATATTGCCACGGTTTCTGACACCCATCGGGAAGTCCGAAGTTACGCTCGTACTAACAAACAGAATAGTGTACTGGTTATATTGAATAAGGAGTCGGGAGCCAACACCGTGGCAGTTTCCAATGGCATAAATAGAGCAGTTGAGGAGTTAAAAAGGATACTTCCTCAAGACATAAAGTTGTACCTCGTTTTCAACCAGTCGCGTATAATAAAGAGAATTCTTAAAGTTACAGGCTCCAATGCTCTCGTGGGCGGTCTTCTGGCGGTCGGCATACTTTTTCTTTTCTTACGCAGCCTTTATCCCACAGCTGCTATAGCCCTGGCAATTCCTCTTTCCTTGATAGCCACTTTCATTCCTTTGCACTTCCTGGGATACACACTCAACTTTGTTACTATGATTGGAATTGCCCTGGGAGTGGGGATGATTGTGGATAATGCGATCGTGGTAATTGAGAACACTTTTCGCCATTTGAGCCTTGGTGAAGACACCATAATTTCGGCAAAATCGGGAGCCTCTGAAGTAAGTAAAGCCATTACCACCTCAACCCTCACTACCGTGGCGGTTTTCCTCCCGCTTTTATTCATAAAAGGAATTACCGGAAAACTTTTCACTCAGATGGCTTTAACCATATCTTTTGCCCTGGTTGGCTCCTTATTTGTGGCCCTGACTCTGGTGCCAATGATGGCATCCAGGATTTTCAGGGCAGGTTCAGCTAAAGGTTACGAGGTTAGTTTTGGCAGGAGAACTTTTGGCTATTTTCGAGAAAGATACAAAGGATTCTTGCGCAAAGTATTGGCTCGCAGGAAAAGAGTAGTCTTCTGGGCGATTATCTTGTTTCTGTCGAGCCTGTGTCTGATTCCCTTTATGGGCAAGGAGTTTTTTCCCAATATAGATATCAATATGGCTTTCTTTATGATGAAAATGCCCGTGGGAACCAACTTGGAGGAGACCGACAGAGTGGTCAGAAAGATTGAGGATATTGTTCTGGCAGAAGAAGGGGTGCAGAGTGTAGGCGCTTTTACCGGCCTCTCCGAGGCGACAAAACAGGATGCAGCTTTTGGGATGGGCTCGGCAGGAGTGAACGAGGCAGAAATTTTCATTCGCCTGGAAGATAAATTGGAACGGAAACGCGTTTCCACAGAAATTATTGACGATATTCGAAGTCAACTTCCCCCGGTAGAAGGAGCGGAATATGAATCTATAGATATGTCCCAGTCCGTAATTACGGGAGGGGGGACCCGGCAGGCTGCTATTGAACTTAAACTATTTGGCAAAGATCTGGAAATTCTTGAAGGGATTTCCACATCGGTTATGGGAGCAATAAGTAAAATTAGGGGAGTCTATGATTTGGGTAGTTCATTGGAGAAAGGAAGGCCAGAACTACAACTTGTAATCGACCGTCGCCGTGCATCCCAGGCGGGATTGGCTCTCAGCCAAGTTGCCTCCACGTTACAAACGGCGGTTCAGGGAAAGGTGGCCACGGTGTTCCGCCAGGGAGGCGAAGAAGTCAATATCCGGGTCTCTCTCGACGAGAAAGGCAGAGAGAGTCTGAGGGAGATTGAGAATATAGCTCTTCCTTCTCCCCTGGGAATACTCATCCGCCTGAAAGATGTTGCCGATATTCGGGAGGCCAAGGGGCCGATCAGGTTGAATCGAGAGAACCAGAAAAGAATGGTCTCTTTGACTGCCAATCTCAGCGGCAGACCTCTGTCGGGTGTGATGAGAGATATAAAAAATAACGTAGGGAAGATAGCTTTTCCCGAAGGGTACTTCGTCGACTATGCAGGACAGGCGGAAAAGATGCGCGAAACATTCATAAGTCTGGGGCAGATACTTGTTCTGGCAGTCCTTTTGGTCTTTATGATTATGGCAGCACAATTTGAGTCTTTTACCCAACCGTTAGTTATTATGTTCACCGTTCCCCTGGCAATAATCGGAGTTATCCTGGGTATTATTTTAAGCGGGAAGAATCTAAGTCTTCCCTCGGGTATGGGGACAATTATCCTTGCCGGAGTCATAGTGAATAATGGCATAGTTATGATTGATTACATTAACCAATTGCGCAAGAAGGGGATAGAGAAAACGGAGGCAATCATCGAGGGAGCAGCGACGAGGTTACGTCCCATCATAATGACTGCCTCTACTACTATTCTGGCAATGTTCCCTCTGGCCGTCAGCCGCGCGGAAGGTTCGGCAGCGCGTTCAGTGGTGGCTATTTCTATAATGGGTGGGCTGGTGGTGGGATCTATTCTCACGCTGATAGTGATTCCCGCACTCTATGGCCTGTTTGAAAAATGATAAATCGGTAGTTTAGGGTTGGAGTTCTCCCGAAAGCGAGGAATAAACAAACCTCTTTTTGGAGAAGAGCCATAATGACCTATTCATTAGAAGAAAGATTCAGAAAAAGCAAAACAGTAAGCTGGACAGGTATCTGGGCAAATCTATTATTGACTATATTCAAGATATTTGCCGGTATTTGGGGAAGAAGCCAGGCGATGCTTTCCGATGGCTTCCATTCTCTTTCCGATATTTTTGCCAGCCTGTTGACTTTAACCAGCGTAAAAATTTCCCACAAGCCTGTGGATAAAGGCCACCCTTACGGACACGGGAAAGCAGAATCAATAGCAGCACTATGTATCAGTTTAATATTGTTCGGAATGGCCGTAGTGCTCTCTTACCGCGCGCTAAGCGCTATTTTTCTAAAGATTACGATTGTGCCCGGGCTTCTGCCTTTATGGGCAGCTTTAATTTCCATTTTGGTTAAAGAATTGATGTTCCGGCACGCTCATTATATAGGCAAAAAATTCGACAATTTAGCCATTCTGGCCATGGCTCACGACCATCGTGCTGACGCGATTTCGTCTGTAGCAGCTCTGGCAGGGATAGCAGGCGCCCGGCTCGGTTATGCCTTCCTCGATCCTCTGGCCGGTTTCCTTGTTGCCTTGTTCATTCTCAAGATGGGAATAGACATTTTTCGCCCCTCCCTGGGCGAGCTGATGGACACTTCCCTTCCGGAAGATTTTATTGATGAAATTAAAAAAGTGACATTGAGTATAGAAGGAATAAGGGAAATCGATGATGTCAAGACGCGCCGCATCGGCTGGAGAAATTCCATCGACCTGAGTGTTAAAATTGACGCCGGCCGTTCTATAGAAGAAGGACACCGGATTTCCGATAAAATTGAGGGACTGCTACACCAGAAGTTGAAAAATATTGGCAATATTATGATTCACATAAATCCCGGAATCGAAGGCAGAGAGGAAAAGGATAGAAAACTGGGAGTTATCACCAGGATTTTACAGAGCCATTATCAACAATTCATAAACTTTCATGATTTGTGCATTGTGAGAAAGGGGAGCGAGGAACAGGCTTATCTCCATCTTGTCCTGGCGAAGAAAATTAGCGTTGAACAGGCGCATCGGATATGTGACCATCTGGAAAGGGATATAAAGAGAGAACTTCCTAATTTTAAAGTGCTGATTCACGTGGAGCCCGCGTAAGGAAGAGATAGAAATGGCAGAGATTAATAAGATACGGGAAACCTGGAAGACGAGAGCGGGAATCATTCTTGCGGTTGCCGGTTCGGCAGTCGGGCTGGGAAATTTTTTGCGTTTTCCCGTCCAGGCAGCGCAGAACGGCGGCGGCGCGTTTATGATACCATACTTTATCTCTTTTCTCTTCCTGGGGATTCCTTTGATGTGGATAGAGTGGACTGCCGGCAGATTCGGGGGAGGATTCGGGCATGGCACAGCCCCGGGTATTTTCCATTCTATGTGGGAGAAGAACCGTTTCATCAAATATTTTGGCGTAATTGGTATTTTTGGTCCTGTTCTGATTTTCATATATTATACCTATGTTGAGTCATGGTTATTGGGTTATGCGTTCTTTTCTATTACCGGGCGGTACGCTTCGGCAACCACTCAGGCTGCGATGCAATCGTTTCTCCAGGGATACCAGGGGCTGCAGACGAATCAGTATTTTCACGGAATTGGTTGGGCATACCTATTTTTCACAATCACATTTTCATTAAATGTGTTCGTGATTTACTATGGCATTCGTAAAGGGATAGAAAAATTATGCAACTGGGCAATGCCTATATTGCTGGTCTGTGGCGTTATTCTCGCTGTGCGCGTGTTAAGTTTGGGAACGCCCAGTCTATTAAAACCCGATTGGAACTTACGTAATGGCCTGGGATTTCTATGGAATCCCAATTTTGCCGCTTTAAAAAGTGCCAGGGTTTGGCTTGCTGCTGCTGGACAGATATTCTTCACTCTCAGTGTGGGAATCGGCGTAATTCTTACCTACGCCAGTTATTTGACCAAGCGCGACGATGTCGCTCTTTCCGGACTAACTGCGGCAGCAACGAACGAATTTGCCGAAGTCGTTCTCGGCGCGAGCATCATCATTCCGGCAGCTTTTGTATTTTTCGGCCCCCGTGAGATTGTAAATATTGCTCAAAGCGGGGCGTTTAATCTGGGCTTCGTTACTATGCCCCTGATTTTCCAGAGGATTCCCCTGGGTGCAATTTTTGCTCTTTTATGGTTTACACTTCTTTTCCTGGCGGGTATGACTTCCAGCGTTTCTTTAGCCCAGCCGGTGATAAGCTTCATGGAGGACGAGTTCAACATAACCAAGAAGAAATCGGCGACTACGTTTGGAATAGTTACGTTTATCCTCTGCCAGCCAGCCATCTTTTTACTGGGGAAAGGAGTATTAAACGAACTCGATTTTTGGGGAGGGACATTCTGTCTGGTTCTTTTTGCCACTATTGAGACGATAGTCTTTGCCTGGATTTTCGGCATAGACCGCGCCTGGGAAGAGATCCATCACGGAGCAGATATTGTTATTCCCAAATTTTATAAGTTTATCATTAAATATGTTACTCCGTTATTTCTGCTTTCTATCCTTGGTTTCTGGCTGGCTAAGGAAGGATTACCCACGATAACGATGAGGAACGTTACGCCGGAGCAATATCCGTACGTTTTGTTCATAAGGGTGTTGATACTGGTAATATTCATAGTGCTGGCAATTTCCGTAGCATACGCGTGGAAGAAGAGGAAAAAAATATTAATCAGGCAGGAAAAATGACAAGTTCGGGCTGGTTTTTTCTGATATTTTCCTGGTCGGTCATATTCCTTCTTTTGATATTCTGTTTCTATCATATTTTAAGAAAGAGATAGATTCTTAAGAATAATTCAGAGTTATAATCAACCGCCCATCCTATAAATGTGGCGGTTTTTTTATCTGGGTTGACAAAGAAATTTAAATGTGATATAAATAAGACGACGATTAATAAAAGACCCCTCACCCTAACCCTCTCCCCAGAGGAGAGAGGGGAAAAATCCGAAGCAATTTTGCGCCCGTAGCTCAGCTGGATAGAGCGTCGGACTTCGAATCCGCAGGTCGTGCGTTCGAATCGCACCGGGCGTGCCAGGTAAGACAAGTCAGTTTGAATATATATTCTTTGGGCCATTAGCTCAACAGGTAGAGCAACTGCCTCTTAAGCAGGAGGTTGGAGGTTCGATTCCTCCATGGCCCACTTGCCGCGGTGGTGAAATTGGCAAACACGCTAGGCTTAGGACCTAGTCTCCAATTTTATGGAGTTGAGAGTTCGAATCTCTCCCGCGGCACCAGGCAGGGTTTAAAATGGCTATAGAAAATTTAAAGTCAGAAATGTCCAGGAAAAGCGAATGTGAACTCGTTTTCAAAATTGAAATTCCGCAAGCAGAAGTGAAAAAGGAAATAGAGATAACATACGATAAGATTCAGGAGGAGGCCGTTGTGCCCGGTTTCCGTAGAGGAAAAGCACCGTCTGCTTTTTTGAAGGAGAAATTTAAGTCTCGTTGCCAGGAAGCTGTTTTGGAGTCGCTGATCCCCGGAGCATTGTCTCAGGTGTTGAAAGAGAAGGGAATCAACCCTATTGCTCCGGCAAAGGTTTCTGAGCTTAAATTCGATTTTGATAAGATAGGTCCGATATCTTTTGAGGCAACGGTGGAAGTGATGCCTCGTTTTGAGCCACGGGATTACAAGAGACTGAAAATAAAAAAAGAGATGAAAGTCGTGGGTGATGCCGAAATAGAAGAAAGTCTTAAGGAACTGCAGAAAAGGAATGCTCAGCTTGTGGTCTCCGGAAATAACGCGGTGGATAAAAAGAGTTATGTGGTAATCGATTATCAAGGATTCGGTAACGGCAAACCCTTGAAGGGGTTGCGAGGAGAAAATCAGTTGATAAGCATTGAGAACCCTGTTTTTCTCAGGGAGTTTTCTGAAGGGTTGATCGGCGTGGAAAGAGGGGGAGAGAAAGATGTTGAGGTGAATTTCCCGGATAATTATTTCAATAAAAAGCTGGCGGGACGTAAAGTTCTGTTCAAAATAAAGGTTAAAGAAATTAAAGAAAGACGCTTGCCGGAAATCGACGATTCTTTTGCCCAGGGGTTAGGAGCTAAGTCTTTGAAAGAATTGAATGAGAAATTGAGAGAAAATTTGATTAAAATGGAAGAGTATAAGGCAAAAGAAGCAATGAGAGAACAGATTATAGACAGGCTGGTTGAGAATAATCCCGTAGCGGTTCCCAATTCTCTGGTTGAGGAACAACTCGATTATTTGATGTCCAGGATGAAAGGTTACCTCCGGGGTCAAGGTCTTGCTTCTGAGGATATCGGGGCGGATGAGGAGGCCCTGAAAAAGAAATATCGTGACCTCGCGGAAAAACAAGTACGCAGCGCTTTAATTCTTACCAGGATAGCGGAGAAAGAAAATATCCGGGTGGATTCGGCGGAAATCGAGAAAGAAATAGAAAAAACAATAGAATCGACCAGGGGGAAAGAAGAAGAAATAAGGAAGTATTTTCGGGAAAATATGGAGCAAATCAAGAGCAAAATGAGAGAAAATAAAGTATTTGACTTTTTGATAGAAAATGCTAAAATTATGAAGGAGAAAAGGAAATGAATAAGAAAAGTTACTCTTTCCTCTTGAGGAAAGGGTTAGGCTGAGGGGGTAGCGTATGAAATCAAGAACTTCTGGGCAGTTGATTCCCATGGTGGTTGAGCAGTCGCAAAGGGGAGAAAGAGCTTTTGATATTTATTCGCGTCTTTTACGGGATAGGATTGTCTTTTTGGGCACGCCTTTAACGGATGAAGTTGCCAATGTGATTATCGCTGAATTGCTATTTCTGGAGGCAGAAGATCCGGATAAAGACATTGCTTTATACATTAATTGTCCGGGAGGGGTGGTGACCGCTGGTCTTGCGGTTTATGATACGATGCAGTATGTTAAACCGGATATCTCTTCGATATGTATGGGCCAGGCAGCCAGTATGGGAGCGCTTCTTCTCGCTTCCGGGGCAAAGAAAAAGCGATTTGCCCTGCCCAATTCCCGCATAATGATACATCAACCTCTGGGGGGAGTGCAGGGCCAGGCAACCGATATCGGCATTCAAGCCAAGGAAATTATGCGTATGAAAGCCAAGATGAACGAGCTTATGGCGAAACATACGGGTCAACCTCTGGCAAAAATAGAGAAGGATACCGATCGCGATTTCTTTATGAAAGCGGAAGAGGCAAAAAATTACGGTCTGGTTGACGCAGTAATTGAAAAAAGGAAATAGGAGATAGCTGAAGTTATAAATAAAGAGAAGGAGCCAGTGTTGGTGCAAAAGAAAATAACGCAAAAAGGGAGGTTGAATTGATTACACCGGACAGGTCCAAAAAATCGATTGTCATACCCGAAGTCTTACCCCTTCTGCCAGTACGGGACGTGGTAATCTTCCCTTATATGGTTCTTCCGTTAGCGGTAGGAAGGTCTAAATCGATCAAGGCCTTGGAAGAAGCGATGGCCCGCGACCGTCTAATCTTCCTGGTGACTCAGAAAAAGATACAAACCGAAAACCCGGGGAGGGAAGACGTTTATTCGGTGGGGGTGGTGGCAGAGATTCTCCAGCTTTTGAAGATGCCCGATGGTACGATCAAAATCCTCGTAGAGGGCTTGGAGAGGGGAAAGATTGTGGACTTTATTCCTCAACAGGGATTTATTCAGGTGAAGATTCAGAGGTATTTGGAAACATACGTTCCCAATCAAGAACTTCAGGCCGTGATGCGCAACGTGATAACCTTGTTTGAGAAATATGTGAAATTGAATCGTCGTATTCCCATAGAAACTATAATGTCGGTTTCCAACATTGACGATCCCAGTCGTCTGGCTGACGTTATTGCATCTCATATCTCGATCAAAATACTCCAGGAGCAGCTTATCCTGGAAACGTGGGACCCTAAAAAGAGGCTTATAGAGTTATCTAAAATTTTGACCGCCGAGAACGATATTCTCTCTATTGAAAAGAAGATTCAGGTGCGGGTGCGGGACCAGATTGAAAAGACACAGAAGGAATATTATCTGCACGAGCAGATCAAGGCTATCAAAAAAGAGCTGAAAGAGACGGATGACTACCAGAAAGAAGTGAGTGAACTGAGAGAGAAAATCAGAAGATCCAAGGCGCCTGCCGAGGTAGTAAAACAAGCGGAGAAAGAGATTTCTCGCCTGGAGAAAATGATGCCTTTCTCTCCCGAAGCCACGGTAATCAGGACCTATCTGGATTGGATAATCAGAGTGCCCTGGGCCATCAGGACCAAGGACCATCTGGATCTTAAAAGAGCGGAGAAGATTTTAGACGAAGACCACTATGGTTTGGATAAAGCCAAGCAGAGGATAGTGGAATATCTGGCTGTTTGTAAGTTAACAAAAAAGTTGAAGGGACCGATTATATGTTTTGTCGGTCCGCCCGGTACGGGCAAGACGTCCCTGGGCCGTTCCATCGCCCGCGCTTTGGGTCGCAAGTTCATTCGTATGTCTTTGGGAGGAATACGCGATGAGGCTGAGATTCGCGGCCACCGCAGGACATATATTGGCGCTCTGCCCGGGAGGATAATTCAGTCGCTAGGTAAAATAAAGTCGAGAAACCCCGTATTTTTGCTCGACGAAGTAGATAAGATGGGTCAGGATTTTAGAGGCGATCCGGCAGCGGCTCTTTTGGAAGTTCTGGATCCCGAACAGAACAACACTTTTTCCGATCACTATCTAGAGGTTGAATTCGATTTGTCCGACGTGATGTTTATTACCACGGCCAATACCCTGTACACGGTTCCCGCTTCTTTGGCTGATCGCATGGAGGTTATTAAGTTCCCGGGATATACGAAAGACGAGAAGATTAAGATTGCGCAACAATTTCTCGTGCCCAAGCAGGTCAGGGAGAATGGGTTGAGTGCGAATAAATTAGTCATATCGGAGCGAGCTTTAAATTTGATAATCCGCGATTATACCCTGGAAGCGGGGGTGAGAAATCTGGAAAGGGAGATAGCCAATATCTGCCGGAAGGTTGCGAAAGAGTTAGCCTCGGTAAAAAGCGGAAAAGTCATAAGAATTACTGCGAAAAACATTCACCGTTATTTGGGTATTCCCAGATATCACAGGGAGAAGCCGGGGCAGAACGAGGTGGGCGTGGCCACGGGACTTGCCTGGACGGAATTGGGCGGAGATATTCTTTCTATAGAGGTTTCAATTATGAAAGGTAAAGGCAGTCTCACCCTTACCGGGAAGCTGGGAGAAGTAATGAGGGAATCTGCACAGGCGGCACTTTCCTATGTTAGGTCCAATGCCAATAAGTTGGGCTTATCCCCGGATTTTTACAAGGACAGGGAAATTCACATTCACGTCCCGGAAGGCGCGATTCCTAAAGACGGTCCGTCGGCAGGGATTACTATGGCAGTTGCTTTAGCTTCGGCACTGACCGGCAGGCCGGTTAAGAAAGACGTGGCTATGACCGGAGAGATAACTCTGAGAGGCCGGATTTTGTCCGTAGGGGGATTTAAAGAGAAGATGCTGGCAGCTCACAGGTCGGGAATAAAGACAGTTATCTTTCCCCAGGAAAATGAAAGGAACCTGAAAGAAATTCCCAAAGAGATTAAGAATAAATTGAAGTTCGTGCCGGTTAAGAGCATAGATGAAGTATTGAAAATAGCTTTAGTTGCCAAGGGAAAGGGAAAAGCCAGGATAAGCAGACGAAAAAAAATGAGTCGTTTACCGTTAGCCCAAAGGTTGCCAGGACTACAAGCAAAAGAAAAAACAGAATGGGAAAACAAACAAGAGAACTAGGAATCGAGAACTAAGATTTACTTTTTAGTAATCGTGTTTTGTGGCAGTAGATTCTTCTAACGGGGCAAAGTAAGAATCATTTACTTTCCGGTAATCTTAGTTTAACTTCTTAGTTCTTAATTTTTATCCAGGGAGAGAAAAATGAAAAAGTATCTTTTAACGCCGGGGCCCACTCCTGTTCCGGAAAGAGTGCTTTTAGCCTCAGCGCAGCCGGTTATCCATCACCGCACTCCGGAATGCGGCCAGATTCTTTCTGAAGACATAGAAGGGCTGAAATACGTCTTTCAAACAAAAAACGACGTTTTCATTTTTGCCGCTTCGGGAACGGGAGCAATGGAGGCCTGCGTGGTGAACCTGCTCTCTCCCAAAGACAAAGTTCTCGTTGTTAACACCGGTGCATTTGGTAGAAGATGGGTTAATATTACCAGGTCGTTTGGAATTGAGCCGGAAGTTATCGAATATCCCTGGGGTAGAGTAGCCAGGCCCAGAGATGTGGAGAAAAAGCTAAAAGAAACACCGGGAATCAAAGCTGTATTTACACAAAATACAGAGACCTCAACCGGTGTGGTTAATGATATAAAGACAATTGGCGAGATAGTGGCAAAAACTGAAGCTGTCCTGGTGGTCGATGCGGTGAGCGGGCTGGGGGGACAGGAGTTGAAGACCGATGAGTGGAATGTGGATGTGGTAGCGAGCGGCTCCCAGAAAGGGCTGATGCTCCCTCCCGGACTGGCTTTCGCCAGTGTTAGCAAGAAGGCCTGGAAACTTCTAGAAAATTCCAAATTGCCGAAGTTTTACTGGGACTTCAAGGCGTATAAAAAGTTTCTCGAGGAGAAAAAACAGACACCCTATACTTCGGCAGTAGGGTTGTTATTGGGATTACAGGAAGCTCTGAAAATGATAAAAGAAGAAGGGTTGGAGCAAATATTGCGACGCCACGCAATCCTGGCGTCTGCTACGAGAAAAGGAGTGGAGGCGTTGGGTCTGGAGCTCTTCGCCGAAGCTCCCTGTAACGTGGTTACTGCAGTCAAGGTTCCCGCAGGAGTTGACGGGGCGCGGCTGGTTAAAATGATGCGCGACGAGTACGGAGTGGGAATCGCCGGCGGTCAAAGAGAATATGCAGGCAAAATTTTCCGCATAGCCCATCTCGGTTATATGGATAGATTTGACGTAATCATCGGGCTTTCCGCTCTGGAAATAGCACTGAGCAAATTAGGATATAAATTCGAGGTGGGAAAAAGCATAGCTGCGGCAGAAAAAGAATTCCTGAAAATGTAGCTGCAGAGCGAAGCTCTGCTTTGTAGGGGCGACACTCTGTGGTCGCCCAGGGGAAGGGACGGCACGGAGTCCGTCCCCTACAGGGAAGGCAAAGATTACGCTCTGCCGTTACGAGAATACAAGGAGGTTTCGGTGAAGGTACTGGTTAGCGATAATTTGGCCAAAGAAGGTATAGATTTATTGAGAGAAAACCCCGATATAAAAGTTGATGTGAAGCTCAAGCTGGAATTGCAGGAATTGGTAAAGCACATCGGAGATTACGACGCTCTTCTCGTACGCAGCGGAACCAAGGTGACAAAAGAGGTAATCGACGCAGCGAAGAATCTAAAGGTCATCGGCAGAGCAGGGGTGGGAGTGGACAATATCGATGTTGAGGCGGCAAGTAAAAAGGGCATCCTGGTGATGAATACGCCTGGCGGAAATACCATTTCTGCAGCAGAACATACGATGAGCATGCTTTTGGCATTATCCCGCTGTATTCCCCAGGCTAACATATCCCTGAAAAAGAAGCAGTGGGAAAAGAAGAAATTCCTGGGAACGGAAATCTTCAAGAAGATTCTGGGGATAATCGGGCTGGGCAGAATCGGAGCGGAAGTTGCCAGAAGGGCGCAGTCCTTCGGCATGGAGATAATAGGTTATGACCCTTATATTTCTAAGGCCCATGCCCGAGAGATAGAGGTTAAGTTGGTCAGTTTCCCGGAACTTATTAAACAGGCAGATTACATAACGATTCATGTTCCCTCAACTCCTGAGACCAAGCACCTGATTAATAAGGAAACCATCAATCAAATGAAAGAAGGGGTGAGGGTCATAAATTGTGCTCGGGGGGAAATCATAGATGAGGCCGCCCTGGCGGAAGCAGTGAAATCGGGTAAGGTTGGCGGCGCAGCTCTCGATGTTTTCGAGAAGGAGCCACCTTTTGATAGCCCCGTTCTGGGTCTGGACAACATAATTGTTACCCCACATTTAGGAGCTTCCACGGAAGAGGCTCAGGTTAACGTGGCCAGGGATATTGCCTCGCAAGTTTTGGATTTTCTCAAGAATGGTGTTGTTCGCAACGCAGTCAATATGCCGGAATTAGACCCCGAGAAAATGAAGACTCTGGGTCCCTATATCAATCTTTGCGAGAAATTGGGAAGGTTACAGGGACAGATAAGCGAGGGAGGACTTACTCAGATTGGGATCCAATACTCGGGGGAGATTCTCCGTCACGAGATCAAGCCCTTGACTATTGCGCTGATTAAGGGACTTCTGGAGCCAATTTTGGAACGGGAAGTCAATTTTATCAATGCTCCACTGATTGCCGAGGAGAGAGGGATTAGAGTTACCGAATCTAAAGTGAGCAAAGTAGAAGATTTTGCCAACTTAATAGTAGTCCAGACAACGACAGAAAAAGGAGAAACCACGGTTGCCGGGACTATTCTGGGAAAGAAAGAACCCCGCCTGGTAAGGATTGGCGAGTTCGATTTGGACGTTGTCCCTGAAGGGTATATGTTACTCTGTTCCAATCTGGACAAGCCGGGAGTAATCGGTAAGATAGGAACGATTTTGGGGAATAGAAAGATTAATATAGCGGCAATGCAAGTAGGGAGAAAAATAGTCGGCGGCAAGGCGCTAACTATTATCAATGTAGATTGTGACGTTTCAAAAGAAGTTTTGAAGGAGATAGAGGGGATATCGGAAATTGTGGAAGTAAAGATTGTGAACCTCTAACCTACTTGAGAGCCCCCTCACCCTAACCCTCTCCCCGCGGGGAGAGGAAAAAAAGGAAGGAGTGGAAGCCGACGAGCCGGTAGCTCAGCTAGGTAGAGCAGCGGCCTTTTAAGCCGTTGGTCGCGTGTTCGATTCACGCCCGGCTCACCAGGAAGGTAATAAAGTTCGCGGTAAGGGGAAGACAAGATGGGTGGTGAAGACCAGAACATAAAAACCTACAGGATTGCATTTGTTTCCATATTGGCAGTGCTTACTATCTTTCGCATAATTTACGCTCGCCTCCTGCCTCTCTCTGCCGATGAAGCTTATTTCTGGCAATGGTCTCGCCATCTTGGTTTATCTTATTATGAGCATCCTCCCATGACCGCGATTATTGTAGCTCTTTTTACTTTGTTCAAAGGCACATTACTTACAGTAAGATTAGCTCCTATAGTTTTGCTTTTGGGGACAACGATTCTCGTTTATTTTCTGGCCCGGGAGATGTTTCACGACGAGCGGGTAGCTTTCTGGTCGGGCCTTCTGGTAAGTATTGCTCCTATTTTTGCCGTGGGAGCCGTGATTACGACTACCGATGCTCCTCTGGGAATCTTCTGGATGCTCACTCTCTATTTTTTTTATAAAGCGATAAATTCCCAAAAGCAGTACTGGTGGTGGCTTTCCGGATTGGCTTTAGGTTTTTCGTTTCTTACGAAATTTGTCTCTGTTTTCATTCCCGTTTCAATATTCCTATTTTTATTAGTGTCCAAAGAAAAGAGAAAATGGCTACTGCGTAAAGAGCCGTATTTGGCACTTTTCCTGTCGCTTCTGGTATTCAGTCCGGTTGTCATCTGGAATGCTTCCCGGGGCTGGGTAACATTTAAGTATAATTTAGGAATGAGATATATTTCCAGTGACGCTTCACTAAAATTCAAATATTTTCTCGAATATCTGGGCGGGCAGGCTTTTATTCTCTCGCCATTTCTATTTATGGGCTGCCTGGCAGGGATAATCAATAGCGGATATAGAGGATTTAAACATAACGACGATAAATCTCTTTTCCTATTCTTTACTTCGATAGTAGTTCTCTTAATGTTCGGGATATATAGCTGGTTCGATCGGGTAGCTCCGCACTGGGTCTCTTGCGGTTATCTTACAGGTTTTATAGCCGCTGCAATACTATTTCTTGGTCGGGAGAGGAAAAAAGTCTATCGCACTCTTTGGATTGCAATCGTCTCTTTTGCAATTCTTATGACGGTTTTTGTACATGTTGCGCCTGTTTATCCCAAAATTCTCGCATCTATTGCAAATAATAAAAGGGGTGGCCCAAAGGGATTAAAAGTATTCCTTTCTGGCTGGATGAAGGATTTGGGGAAAAAGGTAAGCGCGATAAAGAAAGAGATGCCCGAAGATACATTCATATTATGCAGAGGTTACGCTCTGGCCAGTTACGTTGCTTTCTATACCGACAATCAAGATGAGACCTATTCCATAGGGCAGTCCACTCCTCATGGACATTCTTATCGCTACTGGTCGGATTTCGATTCTCTGATAGGCAAAGATGCTATTTTCGTCAAGGGAGGAGAGAAAGAAGGCGACTATATTGAGAAGCTAAGCCCTGCTTTCGACGAGATTAGAAAAGAACCCGTTTTTGAAGTTACCAGGGACGGGGAAGTTATAAAGAAATTTTCTATCTGGCGTTGCTATAATTTCAAAGGATTTGAAGAGAAAACCGGTTCGATAAATTGAACCCCTGCATTGACTGTAGGGGCTCAATTTATTGAGCCCGTTTCCGCGGGTCCGATGAACCGAATCCCTACAAGAATTGGATAAGAATGAATAAATCAAGGGTTGCTGTTCTAAAAACTGCTCCGGAAGCGGTGCTCCAGGACATACAGCGCCTGTTAGTAATGGCAGATTTTGAACACGCACTTCCCAGAGATAAGGCAACCATATTAAAGGATAATATATCGTGGCACTTTCCTTATATTAGTGCCAATACTACGCCCTGGCAGCTGGAAGGGACAATCCAGGCATTAGTTAGCGCCGGTTATAAGGACATTAGCGCTGTCCATAATAATACAGTAGTCACGAATGCTTACAAGGGTCAGGTAATGAATAGACTTGACCCTATCTACAAAAAGTATCAGATAGAGGAAAGATACAATTTTATTCCCGAGGATATCCGGTGGATTGACTATAAGCCAAAAACGAGAATGAGGGTACTGGACAAAGTCTATTCCGAAGGCATCAAGGTACCTGAATACTTTGTTGGCAAAAACATTATACATCTGCCCACAGTAAAGACCCATATATATACGACGACAACCGGGGCAATGAAAAACGCTTTTGGCGGGCTTCTGAATACAAAGAGGCATTATACTCACTTTGCTATCCACGAGACTCTTGTTGACCTCTTGGCTATCCAGAAAGAGATTCACACAGGTATCTTCGCTGTGATGGATGGCACTATATGTGGAAGTGGCCCCGGACCGAGGACAATGATACCAGTGGAGAAGGACTATATCCTCGCCAGTAGCGATAGCGTAGCCATAGACGCTGTGGCGGCCAGGATGATGGGCTTTGACCCTATGTCTATACCTTATATCCGAATGGCTTATGAAGACGGCCTGGGTGCGGGAAGAATTCAGGAAATAGAAGTTGTGGGAGAAGATATCTCCAATGTGGACTTTTCATTCTCCGTAGGAGACAATCTTGCAAGCAAAGTGGGTGATCTGTTCTGGTTCAGTCCACTAAAGATATTCCAGAAGCTACTCTTCAGGACGCCACTTGTCTATCTATTTGTCTTTGGTTCGTTTCTTTATCATGATTATATATGGTGGCCGGTAAAAGGAAAAAAGATTCAGAAGGATAGAGTTTTAAACACAAAATGGGGCAGACTTTTTGAAAGTTATCCCGGTTAGCACGTAACTTGCGGGACGTTGAAATAGAGGGTGATTGATGATAAGAAATTATGTGAAGTTAATAAGACCGAAACACTGGGTAAAGAATCTATTTTTGTTCTTGCCATTATTGTTCGGTTTGCAGATGTTTACTCCGGAAAGGCTACTAAGCGCTATTGTAGGATTTATTAGTTTTTGTTTCGCGGCGAGCAGTATGTACGCATTTAATGACATTATGGACTTACAGGGTGACAGACTACACCCGGCAAAGAAAGATCGTCCATTAGCCTCGGGAGAGATAAAGGTCCCTGCTGCGTACCTGATTTCTATCGTACTGGCATTAATTAGTATATTTTTGGGCTTTTTTTCCAATATAGGATTTGTCCTGGTAGTAGTAATATATATAGGAATCAATATACTTTATTCTATTTATCTTAAGAATGTTGTTATCCTGGATGTGTTTATAATAGCGTTAGGATTTGTACTGCGAATAGTGGCTGGTTCAGTTGCCACAAATATATATATGTCGAAATGGATAATATTGTGCGGCTTTACCCTTTCTCTTTTCCTGGGGTTTACCAAAAGAAGAGCGGAAATATTAGAATTGGGAGAAGGTTTTGCTTCGCATAGACCAGTATTGTCTCATTATAATCCGTATTTTTTGGATACTATGATAAATATAGTAAACTCTTTGACTGTTATTACTTATTTATTCTATACTATAGACCAGGAGACAATTGCCAAATTCGGAAATAAGTTATTTCTCTCATTGCCGATAGTTTTGTACGGTGTTTTCAGGTACCAATATCTTATTTATCACAAAGGGGAAAGTAGTAGTCCCACAGAAAATTTTCTTACGGACATTCCGTTATTAGCTACTGTCGTAATTTGGGCGCTTTTTTGCGGGGCAATAATTTTTTTCGAAATCAGGTAGTGTAGCCCTTTACCCCGTTAGAAATTCTCCCAAGAGGATTTCTAACATCCATTTCTAACGGGGTTTATGGGCGTTTGGGGGAATATGTCCCCGTCGACTAGTGGTTAGGTCACCACTCTTTCAAGGTGGCAGCAGGGGTTCAAATCCCCTCGGGGACGCCATAATATATATTGGTTCACATAAGGGCGGTTAGCTCAGCGGGAGAGCATCTCCCTTACAAGGAGGGGGTCGCAGGTTCAAATCCTGCACCGCCCACCAAATAAGAAATTCCTTTCGGGGCCTGGGAAGTATTTCATACGGGGACGTAGTTCAGCCTGGTTCTAGAATGCCGGCCTGTCAAGCCGGAGCTCGCGGGTTCAAATCCCGTCGTCCCCGCATTTGATTCACAGGCAGGGATTTGAAGTGTCGCTGTTCCGACGGATAAGGAGGAACGGGTTAGCGACGGGCGCGAGATGGTGAGCGCCCGGGGTCCGAAGGACAGCGGAAGTGAGTGCCCCGGCCCTGAGTCCAGGGGAGGAAAGGACCTGGACGAAGGGAAATCCCGTCGTCCCCGCATTTGATTCACAGGCAGGGATAAAACGTAGAACTTGAAGTTGGCTGCATTATAGGACTCAGACAGACAAAAAATTTAGCAGGAGGAAAATAGAATGGAAGAGAAAGAAGTAGATTTAAGGGACTATATCAATATGGTAAGGAAAAGGTGGAAAATTATTTTAATTATTTTCTTAGTTTTTACGATAACGAGTGGAGTGGTGAGTTTCCTTTTGCCTAAGATTTACCAATCCATGGCGATGGTTCAGATCGGGAGAACGAGAGACAAACTATTGGAGGAACCTTCCACAATTATAGAGATTTTTGGTACAACACCGATATTGGAAAAAATAGCAGAAGAACTTAATGTTCCTGCTACACAGGAGAAATTAGGGGAATTGGCTTCAAATGTAAAGATGAAGGAAAGATCAGGGCTCTTACATATAAGGGGAAGGGGAAAAACTCCAGAAGAAGCCATGAGGTTGGTAGAAGGAGTGACCAAGGTTCTTCTCAAGAGACACGAGCTGATTTTTGAACGGGCGAAAGTAATTCTTGAAGAATATCTCGCTTCTGGTAAAGAACGACTGATGGAGATCGAGAAAGAGATTGAGATGTTCCAGAAGAAGATAGAGGAACTTAGGGTTACTGATTCAGAGGCAAAAGCCACTGTTGCCCGGGGATATATGGAGAGCCTGGAGAGAAGTCGCGACAGGTATGAACTACTTCAGGTAGAGCTTAGAGAAAAAAAGATGGAGGAATCCTACGGCACCGTCAGTACAGAGTTGGTAGTTCCTCCGGCAATTTCTGAAAGGCCAATCGCTCCTAAGAAGAAACAGAATATCCTGATTGCCGGAATTTTGGGATTGCTTGTGGGATTTGTTTCTGCAGCCGTAGTCGAATATTTTAAGAAGCCCCCGACAAGTTCCTGATTATTATCAACTTCCCTCTCCCCTTAGGGAGAGGATTATGGTGAGGGGGATATCTACATTTATTGGGGAGATTAAATGAAAGCTCTTATTCTAAGTGGTGGAAGAGGTACCCGCCTCCGTCCCATTACTCACACCAGCGCTAAACAGCTCCTCCCGGTGGCTAACAAACCAATCCTTTTCTATGGAATTGAAGCAGTAAAAGAAGCAGGAATTAAGGAAGTTGGCATCGTTGTCGGTGAAACGAAAAACGAGATAAAGAATGCCGTGGGGAAAGGAAAGAAATGGGGAATTAACGTCGCCTATATTGAGCAGGAAGAGCCCCTGGGGTTGGCGCATGCGGTTAAGATTTCTCAAGATTTTATAGGCAATGACAGCTTTGTTATGTATCTGGGAGATAATCTAATTAAGGATGGCATTACTTCTCTGGTAAAGGAGTTCCGGGACACAGGGCCCAATGCCCAGATTTTGTTAGCTCGTGTTCCCCATCCTGAACAGTTCGGCGTCGTTGAATTGAGAGGCAAAAAAGTTTTGCGGCTGGTAGAGAAGCCAAAAAAGCCAAAAAGCGATCTGGCCTTGGTCGGTGTTTATATGTTTGACAAGAATATCTTTAAAGCTGTGAATAATATTAAACCTTCCTGGCGTAACGAATTAGAGATTACAGATGCCATTCAGTATCTTATTGACCATAATTTTACTGTCCGTCCACATATCATCACCGGCTGGTGGAAAGATACGGGAAAGTTAGAGGATATACTGGAGGCTAACAGGATTATTCTGGATGATTTAAAGAAGCAGGTAAGAGGCAAAGTAGATAAGGAATCGGAACTATTCGGAAAGGTAAGGATTGAAAAGGGAGCCGAGGTTAGAAAAAGCGTCATCAGGGGGCCGGTAATTATTGGAAAGAATAGTAGAATAGTTAACTCCTATATTGGACCTTTCACTTCAGTATACTTCAAGGTAACTATTGAAAACAGCGAAGTAGAACACAGCATTATTCTTGAAAATAGCAAAATCAAAGATATTAGAAGAATTGAGGACAGCTTGGTAGGGCAGAATGTGGAAATATTAAAGTCTAAAGCAAAACCATCTGCTTATAGAATTATGGTAGGTGACTCCAGCCGCGTCGAAGTAGTTTAAGTTGTAGCCGCAAAGCGCTGTCATTGCGAGGGAGCGAAGCGACCGAAGCAATCTCCAGACTGCCACGCTCCTTTCAGTCGCTCGCAGTGACATAATTATACACTACAGATTTTGTTGAGGAGGAGCGGTGATAGAAGGAGTGGAAATAAAGAAATTGGATGTTCACGAAGACGAGAGAGGGTCTCTTTTTGAGATTCTGCGATCGGATGGACCAATGTTTATGAAGTTTGGACAGGTATACATAAGCAAGTGTAAACCTGGTTGGGTCAAGGGTTGGCACTACCATAAGAAGCAATGGGACCATTTTTGCGTGATTAAAGGCAGGGCGCGAATCGTGCTCTTCGATAATCGCCAGGACTCGAAAACATTCGGAGAAATCGGAGAATACGAGGTGGGAGAAAATAATTTGATGGTTCTGAAAGTTCCTCCTCTGGTAGTTCACGGATTTGAGTGTCTTGGTGAAGAAGATTGTTGGCTTCTGAATGTTCCGGATCAGGTATATAATCGGGAGAACCCGGATGAATATAGGATTCCTTTAAACGACCCTTCCATCCCTTATGAGCGATGGAAAACCAGGAAAGGTTGGTAAAGAATATGCGTTTACTGGTGACCGGTGGAGCGGGTTTTATCGGGTCTAACTTCATCAGACACATCATAAGAAAGTATCCCCAATATGAAGTTATCAATTTAGATAAACTCACCTATGCAGGCAATTTAGACAATCTAAAAGACATAGAGAAAAATTCCAATTATACTTTCGTCAAAGGAGATATTTGCGACAGAAAAATCGTCGACGAGTCATCAACAGACGTTGATGTGATAGTAAACTTTGCCGCTCAATCACACGTGGATAGGTCAATAATTGACGCTTCCGACTTCTTTGACACTAATATAGACGGGACTCATAATCTTCTGGAAGCGGCCAAAAGACACAATATTTCTCGTTTTATTCAAATTTCTACTGATGAAGTATACGGCTCAATCGGCAAGGGCTCATTCAAAGAAACGGATCCTTTGAGCCCGAGTAGCCCGTACGCTGCCTCAAAAGCTGCTGCAGATATGGTCGTTCATTCATACCGGGTGACCTTCAATTTACCAACAATTATAGCTCGTAGCACCAACAACTTTGGCCCCTACCAATATCCGGAAAAGGTAATTCCCCTATTCATAACGAATGGCCTGGAAGATAAACACCTTCCCCTCTATGGCGATGGGATGAATGTAAGAGATTGGCTCTATGTTATCGACAACTGTGAGGCGATCGATTTGGTTCTACATAAAGGCAAGGGAGGAGAAATCTATAATGTCGGTGGCGATAATGAATTGAGAAATATTGACCTGACCAGGATGGTGTTAAACATATTGGGAAAACCGGAAAGTCTAATTCATCCTGTAAAGGATAGACCAGGTCACGACAGAAGATATTCTCTCGATTGCTCAAAAATCAAGAAAGAGCTGGGTTGGAGCCCGCGTTTCGATTTTGAGAAGGCCCTGAAAGAAACGGTGAAATGGTACGGGGACAACGAGTGGTGGTGGAAGAAGCTAAAAGATAAAAGCGAGAATTAATATGCGCATTATGATTAGCGGCGCTTGTGGAATGCTGGGAAGAGATTTAGTGGAAGTCCTTTCTGAGGGTCACGAATTATACCTTTTAGATGTAGTGAAATTCCCTTCTTCACTGAGTTCCCGGTTTTCGACTCTCACCGTTGACATCACCGACAGTGCGAAAACTTATGCAGAAGTCACCAAAATGAATCCGGATATAGTTATTCATACTGCTGCCTATACTGATGTAGATGGGTGTGAAACGGACAGAGACAAGGCATTTAGAGTCAACGCTTTGGGGACGCGAAATATTGCTGTCGCCTGCCAGAGATTCGATACCGAGCTACTCTACTTAAGTACTGATTATGTCTTTGATGGGGAGAAAGGTGAGCCATATTTAGAGTTTGATAAACCAAACCCTCAGTCCATCTATGGCAAGTCTAAATATTGGGGTGAGTTGTATATTGAATCTCTTTTAAACAGATTTTATATAGTTCGCAGTTCCTGGCTTTTTGGAAAAAACGGGAAAAATTTCGTAACTACAATCTTGAATTTGGCAAAACAGGAAAAAGAGATAGAAGTGGTAAATGACCAGATAGGTTCACCCACTTACACCAAGGACCTCGCCCGGGCCATTGCCCAACTTATAGGAGGAGAGGGCAAGGATTCTATCACCAGGGCAAGTCTCTATGGAATCTGGCATATTACAAATAGCGGACAGTGTTCCTGGTACGAATTTGCAGGAGAGATTCTCCAGAACTCGGATGTGCGTCTGAAACCCATTACTTCCGAGAAGTTAAATAGACCGGCAAAGCGCCCGAGGTTTTCCGTTCTGGAAAATAGTGTACGGAAACTTCAGGGCTGGAAGTCGCTAAGGCACTGGAAGGAAGCTCTAGAAGATTATCTAAAAGAAATCAGGTAGTCGCTCTGATTCATCGGAGCGTTTATAAAGGAGAAAAACAGGATGGTAAAATTGTCCAAAACGAAAAAGATTAAGAAGAAAAGAAAAGGCAAAAAGGTTAGCATAATCGGTACTGGACATGTGGGATTGGTCACCGGTGCTTGCCTGGCAGAGCTGGGAAATAAAGTAATTTGCGTAGACAATAATGTTGAAAAAATAGCCAATTTAAACAGGGGAGAGATGCCTATATACGAGCCCGGCCTGGCAGAACTTGTAAAGAAGAATGTTCGTGCTGGCAGGCTTTCTTTTACTACAAGCGTCAAAGAAGGAGTTACCAAGTCAGAAATTATCTTTATTGCCGTTAATACTCCTCCCAAACCGGATGGAGAGGCAGACCTCTGTTATGTTGAGGCCGTCTCGCGGGAGGTAGCACAGACAATGGTGGGTTACAAGATAATAGTTGAGAAAAGCACAGTGCCAGTGGAGACAGGGAAGTGGATTTCCCGCACAGTAAAGTTGAATAATAAGAAAAGCATCAATTTCGATATCGTTTCTAACCCCGAATTCCTGCGTGAAGGCTCGGCAGTTTATGACACTATGCATCCTGACCGGATCGTTCTGGGAGTAGGGTCTAAAAAAGCAGAAAGGATTATGAGAGAACTATACGAGCCCCTCGACGCTCCCGTCATCGTTACAGATATTGAGAGCGCAGAGATAATCAAACACGCGTCCAATTCATTTTTGGCA
Organism: uncultured Clostridia bacterium; assembly: GCA_964345635.1. GTDB lineage: Bacteria > UBA6262 > WVXT01 > WVXT01 > WVXT01 > WVXT01. The sequence goes on along the minus strand of CAYFRM010000053.1, from coordinate 5,646 downwards.
ATGAAGATTTCCTACATAAACTCTATTGCCAATGTTTGTGAGAAAGCAGGTGCCGATATAAAGAAAGTTGCTGAGGGGATAGGTTGCGACAAAAGGATTGGACGGGATTTTCTCAATGCCGGGGTCGGTTTTGGTGGAGCCTGTTTACCCAAGGATTTGCAGGCATTTGTAGGAATTACCCAGAGGTTAGGTTACGACTTTGAACTTTTAAAAGTCGTGGAAAAGATAAACCGCCAGCAGAGGGAGCTTCTGGTAAGTAAAATCAGGGACGCCGTATGGAACATAAAAGATAAGACGATCGGTATTTTAGGACTTGCTTTCAAGCCTAAAACTGACGACATGCGCAACGCTCCTTCCATTGAGATAATCCAAATGCTCCAGAAAGAAGAGGGAAAAGTTAGAGCTTATGACCCCGTAGCAATTCCGGTTGCCCGGGGAATCCTGAAAGAAGTTAACTATTGCAAAGACTCATACGACACAGCAAATGGATGTGATGCCCTGGTAATTCTTACCGAGTGGGAAGAATTTAAAAAACTTGACCTTAAGAAAATTAAGAGGTTGATGAAAGCTCCCATTATCGTTGATGGGAGGAACATCTTCGAGCCGGAAAAGATGGAATCTCTGGGCTTTATCTATAAAAGCATCGGCCGGTAACACCAAAATGTAGGGGTTCGATTCATCGAGAAATATTTGGAGTCCGCCCGAAAGAGGGGTATTTTAAAATATATTTGTAGGCACAAATTCAATTTGTGCAAAATGTAGGTGATATGAAAATCAGGAGGACTGATGAGAATAGTAGTAACAGGCGGCGCCGGTTTTTTGGGCTCGCACTTATGCGATTTCCTGATAAACGAGGGACATAGCGTAATCTGCATAGATAATTTAATAACCGGAAATACTGACAACATCACCCATCTCATGGGAAATGAGAAGTTCCAGTTTATCCATCATGACGTAACAAATTATGTCTTCATCGAAGGTAAGCTGGATGCAATACTACATTTCGCCTCCCCTGCCAGTCCGATAGATTATCAGGAACTGCCCATTCAGACCTTGAAGGTAGGCTCCCTGGGGACACACAAAGCGCTGGGACTGGCCAAGGAGAAGAAAGCAAAATTTTTGTTGGCCTCTTCGTCTGAAGTCTACGGAGACCCTCTGGTTAGCCCCCAGAAAGAAGATTACTGGGGGAATGTTAATTCCGTTGGTCCTCGCGGGGTTTACGACGAGGCGAAGCGGTTTGCGGAAGCGATGGTTATGGCTTACCACTATTATCACAAAATTAACACAAAGATTGCCAGAATCTTCAATACATATGGTGCGAGGATGAGGAAAAAGGATGGTCGCGTCGTTCCCACGTTTATTAATCAGGCTTTGGAAGGGAAACCTCTTACTGTCTTTGGTGATGGCAACCAGACCAGGAGCTTCTGTTACGTTTCAGATATGATTCAAGGCATCTATAGACTTCTCCTTTCCAACATCAATGAGCCCATTAACTTAGGTAATCCTGAAGAAATGACCATCAATGATTTTGCCAAGCTGGTCTTAAAGTTAACGAATAGTAAGAGCAAAATAATCAATAAATCCCTTCCCGTAGATGACCCCAGGATTAGACAGCCGGATATAACCAGAGCAAAAAAACTATTGAATTGGTCTCCCGGGGTTCCCCTGGAAGAAGGCCTCCAGAAAACAATAGAATATTTCAAAAAGAATCTGTAGGCACAAATTCAATTTGTGCCAAACTGCCTTATTAATGAAATCAATAATCATAATTCCCACCTATAATGAAAAAGAAAATATCGAAAGACTAATAGAACAAATAACAAAATTAAATAGAGACTTCCATGTCCTAATCATTGACGATAATTCTCCTGACGGAACGGGAAGGATAGCTGATGGGCTAGCGCAGAAGCATTCCGAGGTATCTGTAATCCATCGCTCGGGCAAACTTGGTCTGGGAACAGCTTACATCGCTGGATTTAAGTATGGTGTGGAGAATAATTACGACCTGGTATTTACGATGGATGCTGACTTCTCCCATCAGCCAAAATATCTAATCGACCTTCTGGAAAAAGCGAAAGAATATGACCTGGTAATTGGCTCCCGGTATATCAAGGATGGCGGAATCAAGAATTGGCCTCTTCCTAGGCTCATCCTCAGTCGCGGAGCCAATATTTATGTAAGGATGGTAACAGGACTTCCAATTTTCGATTCCACGGGGGGATTCAACTGTTATCGCAGCAAGGTTCTGGAAAAGATAGACCTGGATTCAGTTATTTCCGACGGATATGCGTTCCAAATAGAAATCAAGTACAATTTATGGGAAAAGGGATTTTCCATCAAAGAAGTCCCCATCATTTTCATTGACCGCACCCGCGGCACATCCAAAATTTCAAAAGGAATCATTCTTCAAGCCCTTTTTCTGGTGTGGAAACTCCGAAAAAGGGGACAGGCTACTTTTTGATTTAAAAAGTTTTAGAGATAGAGAAAAAGTAGCCTGTCCCCTTTTTTGCTTGACAAAGTGGCAAAAATCGCTTATAATGTTCAAAAAATGAACACGGGAGCTGTTAATGGTTGAGAGAACAGAAGATTATGAATTCAAAATCATCTTTGAAATCGACAAGAACCTGAATACCACTCAGAGAAAAATTTCCCGCCAGATTGGACTCTCCCTGGGAATGACCAACCTGGTCATAAGAAAACTGATTGCAAAAGGATATATAAAGGTAAAAGGGCTGGATCGAAGAAGAGTCCAGTATATTCTCACTCCCCGGGGCTTCGCAGAAAAAGTAAAAAAGACACACCGCTACCTTTTGGGTACCATAGAAACGTTAAGAGAGGTAAAAGAAAAGATTCAAGATACTATTTTGGAATATTACGAGAAAGGGGAGAAGAACTTTATCATTCTTGGCAAAGGAGAACTTGCCGATGTAATAGAAATATCCTTGAGGGATATGGGCAAAAAAGATCTTCGGTATTCCAGAGCAAGAACTCCGGGAGAAATTAACAACAAAAACTCAATAATACTATTAGCTGACAGAAATATCGAGAAAAGAAATAATCGTTGTATCAATATTTTAGAAACCATCTCCGGAAAGATTGGTGTGTGAGGCCAATTTAATATAGAAAAATTGTAGAATGTCAATTCATTGAGTCGGCAGGTTTAGATTTTTGATCGCCAGAAAGGAGGCGTAATTATGAAGGCAATTATTATTGCAGCAGGGCCGGGCTCGCGTCTGAATCCCTTAACCAATGACAAGCCCAAATGTATGTTGGAATTAAAAGGCAAGACTTTACTACAGCATCAGATTGACGCCTTAAGAGGGGCCGGGATTGATAGAATAGTACTGATCAAAGGATATAAGAAAGAAATGATAAATTTTCCCGATTTAGTTTATTACGATAATGACAATTATCAAAATAACAATATTCTGCATTCTTTATTTTATGCAGAAGAAGAAATGAATGATGAATTTATAGCTGCTTACTCAGATATCTTTTACACCAAAGATATAGTGAAAAGACTGCTTGATAGTAAAGAAGATATTTCAATAGTAGTTGATATAGACTGGAGAGGGTATTATGAAGGCAGAACAGATCATCCAATTGAGGAAGCAGAAAATGTTATTTTTGACGCCGATAATAATCTACTCAAGATTGGTAAAATTATGCCAGATAAAGAAGCTGTTCATGGCGAGTTCATTGGTATGATGAAGTGTTCAAAAAAAGGCGCACTTATTTTCAAAAAATATTTTCATCGATTGAAACAAATTTATAGAGGGAAACCGTTCCAGAGAGCTTCTGTATTTGAAAAGGCATATTTAACAGACATATTTCAGGATATGGCTGATTACGGTGTAAGGATTAATTGCGTAATTATTGAAAAAGGATGGGCGGAAATAGATACTGTTCAGGATTACGAAAGGTTAACAGACATTTCTGTTTAAAAGGAGTTTAGAAATGGATAAAAAGATTAATTATGATGGTGCTTTCTGGAAAATGCGCTCTCAACATTACAATGACCTTGAATGGGCAAATCACCGTCTCTATTTAGATGCATTTATCGAGAGTGGACATTTCGAAAAAAATGAGACCGTGTTGGACGTAGGTACAGGTACAGGGATTGTTGCTCATGCGGTTTCTCCGTTTGTGAAACAAATTGTTGGACTTGACAAGTCCCAGGATATGCTGGAACACAGTAACTGGTACGGAAATATGTATTTTATCAAGAGGAATATCCTCAATCCTATTTTTGCGGATGAAGTTTTTGATAAAATAACTTGTAGACAAGTGTTTCATCATATACTGAGGAATAGACAGAAGGCTATGGATATATGTTACAAGTTGCTAAAGAAAGATGGGCTAATGGTATTATCTGAAGGTGTTCCTCCAACAAAGAGGGTGAAAAAAGATTATATTGAGATTTTCCGTCTAAAAGAAAAGAGGCTTACATTTTATGAAGAAGATTTGGTAGATTTAATGAAAAAAAGTAACTTTAAAGATATTAAACTCAAGATTATTTATCTTAAGAAGATGAGTGTAAGAAATTGGCTCACCAATAGCGGTATCCCCAAAGTAATCCAAGAAAAGATATATCGACTCCATAGGAATGGAGATGATTATTTTAAGAAGGACTATAATATGATGGAGACAGCCAATGATTGTTTGATAGATATGAAAATGGCAATACTTACTGGTAAAAAGTAAAAAGAGAAAAATACTGAAAAATGAAATTGTTCAGAATCTATTTGTTCTTTTCTTTGATGTTTTTTTGTTATGTTTCCTTAACGTCAGCTGGTGATAATAGCGAATATTGGGGGACATGTACTTTCAGTGTAAAGGTGAATGAACAGGTAAAATTAGATCTACTTGAAGAATTTCGCATAAAAACTGATATGGGTTTCTATACTTATGTGCAGTATATTGGTATGGGGTATAAGATAAACGACTATTTTGGTACAGCAATCTGGTATAAGTTAGTATCATCTGAGAAAAATAAGAATTGGTCTGAGAGCCATCGATTTGATATAGACGGCACTTTGAAATGGAACGTAGATGGATTTAATCTATCTAATAGATCAAGATTGGAACGCAATACAACCACATCTTCATGGTTATATAGAGACAGAATAAAGCTTGAAAAAGGGATCAAATTATTTAATAAGGTTTTTACACCCTACTTATTTAATGAATTTTTTCTGTATATAAAACCGAACTCTGGCTATCATGAAAATAGAGCTAGCATAGGATTTTCTACTCGTTTTATCTGGAGTTCAAAATTGGCTATATATTATATGTCTCGAGCAAAGAAGAGTAAGAGGAGTTGGAATAGTGCAGATATCATTGGTACTACTGTGGGATTATATTTTTAAGAAACGTTCCTGGAAAGGGGGCTAAGAATTGAATTCAGTGGAATTATTTAGGTATTGGCGAAAAAGAGTTTTCATTTCAGTATGGATTACTTACGGTACTTTTTATCTATGCCGTGTCAACATGTCAATCGCCATTCCTGGAATAATGAAGGAGTTCGGTTATTCCAAAACAGCACTGGGAGCTATTTTGACTTGTCTTTTTATTGCCTATGCCATTGGACAGTTTATTAATGGTCAACTGGGAGACAAATTCGGTGCCAGAAAAATTATCAGTTTT
>CAYFRM010000052.1:0-3102 GCA_964345635.1 uncultured Clostridia bacterium | reverse complement strand
TCGCCAAGATAGGATTCATCTTCCATAAAAAAAGCTAAAGGATAGTCCCACGAGAATAAAGCCAGGAGAAAAATTAGAAATATTTTTTTCACTTCCACCAGTTCTTTTTACGTAAACCCTCTTCACAAAAACCTAGCCCAAGCCATTCGCACCCTTCACAAATTTCAGATAATTCCTCGGGTCGAATTTTCTTCTCTACCAATTTTAGCAAATTTTTCGCTTCTGCTTTTCCCCCGATATCTACCCTGAGCCGACCAATGATTTCCCTGTCGAATCGTTCTACGTTACTTCCCGGTTTATTGCATCTATTCTCTACATTATGGGGACACTCCGAGCAAATATCATCAACGCCATCAACCACCTCAATCTCTAGAGACGGATTTTTTCTTATGCTATCTACTATTCCCCGCATATTCTCCACGAATTCCTCGCTATAACCCAGCCCGCGGAACCCATAGAGACAGAGAAGATGGTGGCCCCGCAATTTTATCTTATCTTTTCTCAGTGCTTAACCTCCTCAATATATCCCAGTATGCTCCGCGGTATCCCTGTTTTATTGCTTCTACCAGAATCTGATTTTGATTATAATTGTAACCACTCTCCCGGTCATCTCTCGTAGTAAAAAAGAATCTCCTGTCGCCCCCGATTAATTCGGATACATAGGAGCAGACATCGTCGCCAAGTTCTTTAGAGACGTAGAATACAGGCTCAAAGAAATCACCATTTCCCTTAACTTTACCCTGCAGATTTCTGTTTTTCTCCAGGCGACCTTCTCTCAAAACCACATTTCCCAGCTCGGTTCCTGCGTATATTCTCACTCCCACCATCACTCCTACTCTATCCGGCTCCGTCTCTCTCATTAACTCAATCGTCTCTTTGACCGTCTCCCGGGTTTCCCCCGGTCCTCCCAGAAGGAGGTCAAACATAAATGTAATACCGTACTGGCGGCAGAGCTTTGCCGTATTTATTATTTCATCTTTTCCGAAGTCGCGCCCCAGGATTTTTAATATCTCCCCGTTTCCATTATCTACGCCAAAGTCGACTCCCTTGCAGCCTGCCATTTTCATAAGTCTGGCCAGCTCTTCGGAAAACGGGCTGGGGCTACAATATGCATACCAACCTATTTTCTTGACGATTCCTCGGTTGATTATCTCTTGACAGACTGCTTTAGCGTGTTCCTCGGGAAGGTTAAACTCACTATCGCAAAAATGGAAACAATCGACCCCTCCATCCAGCAACGCCTGCAGTTCATCCACCACCAGCTCTGGATTCCTCAGACGGATCTTTCTTCCCTTGGCCACAGGGTCAGCACAATAGATGCAGTTTCTATTGCATCCCCTTTTTGTTTCAATGTTCCCTTGCCCTCCTTCTTCAAAATATCTCTTGTTATCCACGAACCTCCTTCGCCTCGGAGATAATCTGTTCAAATCGAAATATTGCGGCTTATTGTTAACGAACCCTCCGCCATTCTTATATACCAGTCCCGGAAGGTCTTTACAATCCTTTCCTTTGGCTATCTTTTCCAGAAGGAGCGGCAGAACTTCTTCCCCGTCTCCTTTTATTCCCAAATCCAATTCACAATATTCGAGAATCTTTTCCGGCATTATGGAAAAACCGACCCCTCCCAGAATAATAGGAACTTCTGTTTTGGTCTTAAGATATTTGACTATTTCTCTTATCTGGGGAATAAAAAAGTCCTGACTTAAGAGATAACAATCATCCGTATTCCTGATTGTAATTCCTATGGCCAGGACCGATTTCTTGGCAAAATAATCGTCAATCGCCTTTCTATAATCCTCTTGGAAACAGAGGTCGAGCAAATCTACGACAAATCCCTTTGCAGCAAGCGCCTCCCCCAGGTAGTCAAGCCCCACGGGAGCAATAGCCGGCTTCATCCTATTCGTATTAACCAGCAAAAAAGGGGTCATCTCTATTCTTCTCCCAAAAAAGGGACAGGTACTATTTTTTGAAGCGGCATTTAGTCGGTTCCCTGCCCGTAGGTCCCGAACAATTGCTGCAGGATACACATTCGGCTTTTCCGAGGTCTCCCCTTCTGATCCTATTGGGAAAATCGGGTTCTCTGATAAGGGGCCTGGCAAGGCCTATGAGGTCAGCTGCTCCTTCCTCCAATATTGTTCTCATAGTCTCGGGTTTCCTCAGTCCCCCTACCAGGATTATCGGCACACTGGTTACGTTCTTTACCATTTCTGAATAAGGTCTAAAGTAGGCTTCTCTCCTCATCCACCCCAGGTCTTTTCTGCCTTTTCTGTACCTGCTTCCGGCAAGTCCGCCGGATAGTTCAATCGCGTCAATACCGAGTTCGGAGAGTTTTTTAGCCACCTCACAAGCCTCGCTCACGGTAAGCCCGCCTACAACGAAATCTCCTGCGGGAATCTTCGCCAGAACAGGAAAATCTTTCCCCACCGTTTCCCGTATACGTCTATAGACCTCCAGAAGAAGATGCATTCTATTGTCAAGACTTCCTCCCCAGGAATCTTTTCTCTTATTGGTCAAGGGCGAAAGGAACTGATTTATAAGATATCCGTGAACAGAATGGATCTGGACGCCGTCAAACCCTGCATTCTTGACTCTTTCTGCAGCCCGGGCAAAAAGGTCTATTACTTCTTCAATCTCTTCCGCGTTCATTTCTCTGGAAACAATTTCCAGCGGCTTGTATTCGATCTTTGAAGGCCCTATGGGAATTTCTTCTCCTACATCTTTATCTCGCCTCCCGCCACAATGATTGATCTGCATCACTATCTTTGTTTTGAATTTATGTACTTCTTCAACTAAATTCTTAAGGGCAGGGACTAAACTATCGTTATGGATACCGGTCATCCTGCGATCAGCCTTTCCCAGAGGATGTATGTATGCATGGCCGGTTATGATAAGCCCCGCTCCCCCCCGGGCGAGGTGAGCATAAAGTTTTACCATTTCCGAAGTAAACTCTCCATTGGGGGGCGACATTCTTTCTGCAGTTGCCGTTCTCACAAACCTGTTTTTCAAAACCATACTATTTATTTTTATTGGTTCAAATAGAAGGTCCATATTCTTATCCTTAATGGTATCAATACAGATAGTCTTGGTAGTGTAGGGGCTTGT
>CAYFRM010000051.1:0-3092 GCA_964345635.1 uncultured Clostridia bacterium | reverse complement strand
ATGTTGGTAGAATTGGTAATGGTCTCCAGCCAGTCTACCTTCACCTTACCTCCCCACTCCTCAGGGTCGAGATATTCATTGCGGGTTACACTGTCGTAGTAGTTCCCAAAGAAGTCTCGCCCGATGGTGATTGTCCCGCGTCCGGAAATGATAATTTCCTCGTTATTGGGTTTGTAACTATCATCTACTTGTTTCAGGAACTTACCATCATTCTTATTTATAAGCACATATACCTGTTCATCCAGCGCTCTCTTAAGCCGGCCATTATCGTAGTACTGGTAGCCTGTTATGCCTACCGATTTACTTTCGGAACCGTCTATGGATATCGATTCTGTAGCTTTACAGGTCCGGATTACTCTGGCTTGCCCTTTGAGGATGGTATATTGATTTTCGACTTCGGTACAGAAGGTATTCCCGAACAGGTCCTTGCCCACGGTCAAATCGCCCACAAACTTCCTTTCCCTTCCAGCGTAATCGGTTAAGGTTACTTCGCGGGGCGTTACGGCTTCAAGGAGCCCCTTATAGGTGGCGCATCCGTCAGGCGGGCGAACCCTGCAGTGCTGAGGCCCGGGGCCACCCAAGAAGAGTCCGATATCTTTTTCATCGATTTGAGTACGCGACAAATCACTCTCCTGGCCATTCGTGTAATCATATCCAAGACTGCTCTTGGTCGTTGATTCCGAGCCATCGACGTTCAAAGTTTCATTAAGAGAATTCACCAGAATCGATTTTGCCTGACCGAATATATTGCCGTAGATCATCTCTGACTCTGTAAAATAACTATTGCCGAATATGTCTCCTCCCACAGTGAGTGAATTTACGCCGGGATTTCTCCTGGTATCTACTTTGTGAGAATACAGATTTCCTGCTACCAGAACCTCCACATTCAAGGGGAACGCTCTGCCCGTCTCAGGGTCAATGTTGTCCACAGGATTATCTTCATTGAGCAGTCCGTTCTCAGGATTGTAGTTATAATGTAGATAACCTAGAGTCTCACTCTTCGAACCATCCAGGTCGGTAGCGTCCGTTCTGGTTAAGCCCCAATCTACCAAAACTTTGCCTTTCCATTCTTCTGGATTAAGATAATGGCTTTCTGTTTTGCTAACATAATAGTTGCCAAAATTATCCACCCCTACGCTTACGGTTTCGTTATCTTTTCCGGTGTAACTTACTTCAATTCCATTTAGTTTTACGCTGCCTTTACCTACTGCTGCATTTTCAACTGCCTCAAGCTGACCTTTTTCTGAATATGAGTAACTTAGTTCCCTTATTGAATAGGTCAGTGAACCATCCACGTTACTGCCATGGGAGACTGTCTTTGTCAGGTTCTCTTTCACTTGTCCGTTTACGATAATATAGTCGGTCTGAGTCAAGGTCTCAGACGTATTTCCAAATATGTCACTGGCCAGGACATATGCGCCCAAAGGATTCTTCTCGCCCGAATGATCTATATCTCCGCTTCCGTTTATGTCAAACTCAGCTTTTACCGAACCATCCGCCACTCCCTTCAGTAAACCAACATAGGCCAGACCTGTAACAGGATTTATGTAACTTTCCTTATTAACTATGTTATCCGGTAATTCTTCCTCTTTCTCCTCTCCCCTGGTGTAGTCATAAAATACCCTACTATCTGTGGTAGAAGTCGAGCCGTCAATATTGATCGTGACATTAAGGGAAATACTCTCCTCTACCCTCGGCTGTCCTGTTAATCTAATCATCTCCCGGCTATACTTATTGACGCTCTCTGTATAGTATTTGTTCCCGAATATGTCGGCTCCTACAGTGACTACTTTTCCTCTCACCCTGTGCGACCACTCACTCCCGCCAACGAGGGTTATACTTGCCTCTACTTCCCCTCCATCTATCTCTATTCCTCTCAGATTGCCCGTATTCTCATCATAGACGTAATTCAAAGAACTTACTGTCTGGCTAATTGAGCCATCGATGCCTATATTGGTAGTTCTGGTAAACAGGTTGGTTGCCTTAGGCTGACCGTTAATTAGACTCTTGTAACTTGTAACTACGTCCTGAGTAAAGCTATTGCCGAAAATATCTTCACCTTCGGTATGGCTCTCGCTTGCGGCTGCCTTACATAAGCCCTCAATAACTTTACCTTCTTGGGTGTAGTTGGAGGGAAGTTGGGAAGGCTGTTCGTCTCCGGTAGTATATTCGTATCTCATCCAGTTAGTTGCCTTTGAATAGGAACCATCGATATTCCGGCTTTCAGTCTCGCTTTCGCTATAGACTAACTTGGCTTCTCCTTTAATAACAGCATAATCATCATCGGTAGTGGTTAAGTACCTGTTCCCGAAAATATCGCTCCCTTCCGTTATCTTGCTTCCACTTGCCCGGGAAAGAAGTCCTTTTTTCTGGTCGTATTCATAGATTACCTCTCCTTCAGTTACCGAAGTGGAACCATCTATGTTGGAAGAATTGGTTGTGGAAACGGACCTTTCAGTTTTTGCTTCACCATTTATTATCGTATAAAAGTTACGGGTATCGGTAGTATAAGTGTTCCCGAAAATATCTTCTCCAATGACCACGCTCCTTCCTGAAGCAGAAATCAGGACTCCTTTATCATCATACTCATAATTTGTCCAGGTCTGGGTGCGGGAAGTGGAACCATCGGGTGCATTTATGGTCTTGGTAACTTTTATGGGATTATTCCATTCATCGTAGACTGTAACTTCAATCACTATGTTGCCGTTCTTATCAATGTATGACCCTTCAGTGGAGGGAGTATCAGGGGCTATCTTCGGTGAGGTAGAGACTATTTCTCCTTGAGGAGGAGACCTGGGAGCAATGATAATTCCATCCCACCGGGAAGCGAACTCTTCCTCAGAGATGGAAAATTCTTCACCTGTAGCCTCAATCCCCCAAACTTTACCATCTTCAACTTTTGAGACCACAACGAAATGGTTACCTCCCACGTGGGCAATTACCGGACTGTCAATCCGGGATAGATTTTCCAGGTCCGTTTTTACAGTCTTGAGGTCCAGTCCCCTCTTCTTTGCCGCTGTCTCCAGTGCATAGGCTGAAGTGTGGATTTTCTCTTCTGAATCAGGAGTTATAACCTGGTTGATGAGGTCGGT
>CAYFRM010000050.1:0-5529 GCA_964345635.1 uncultured Clostridia bacterium | reverse complement strand
TATGATAAAGGGACGCGGGGTGGAGCAGTCTGGTAGCTCGTCGGGCTCATAACCCGGAGGTCGGCCGTTCAAATCGGCCCCCCGCCACCAGATTAAACATAATTGCCGATGTCCAGAGAGGGTAGTCGGCAATTTTTTTGCTGAAAGGGAAAGAAGGGCCAAAAAAGTAGCCTGTCCCCTTTTTGGGAGGTGCAGCGATGATAGGAGAGAAGAAAAGGAAAGAGATAAAGAAAATGATAAGGGACTACAAGAGGTTGCTTAACCTGGGTGAGTACACGATTACTTCCCGCTTTAAGACGACCCGCGAAGACAATGACTTGAGGGGATGTTACGCTCTGGTCTACGTGGATAACCCGAACAGGAACATCTATCTCAGGTTTAATGTCTGGGATTCCATAAAGATGAACCGCCGGCAGCTCAGGAAGCTGGTTCTCCACGAGCTTCTCCACAGTTTCTTCTGGGAATTGAGTGACCTGTTCAGCGCTACCATAGACAAGTGCGATATTACCCCTCGCCGCAGAGAGCTGTTAAAGGAGAGGTATGACAATATGGAAAACAGGAAAATAGGCCAGCTGATAAAGATTATGACCAGATTAGAAAGACAGAAAGCAAAAAGATTAAATTAAACGGGCTTAAAAGTTGACAGGGGAATTCAATAAGTGTATAATACTTAGAAAATATATGCCATTCTGTCGCTGACCGCAGAAGGGAAAGGGGTAAGATAATAATGTGGAAGAAGAAAGATCTGGAGGAGACAATAAAGAATAAATTCGGCGGTTATGATTTTATTGTCGTTTCCAACCGGGAGCCTTACGTTCATGAACATTCGGGAAAAAAGGTCAGTTGCGTGAAGTCGGTAGGAGGACTCACTACCGCTATGGATCCCATAATGCAGGCGTCGGGAGGCATCTGGGTCGCCCACGGGAGTGGCGATGCCGATAAGGATGTTGTGGACAAAAATAATAAAATTAAAGTACCTCCCGAGGACCCGAAATACAGTTTAAAGCGCATATGGATGAGCAAGGAAGAAGAGAACGGTTTCTATTACGGCTACGCGAATCAAGTTCTCTGGCCATTATCGCACATCGCCTATCGCCAGCCGGTTTTTGACGCCTCACATTGGGAGCATTACCAGAAAGTCAACCAGAAGTTTGCCAAAGCTGTTCTGGAAGAGAAAAGAGACAATAAATTGTTCGTCTGGCTGCAGGATTACCATCTGAGTCTCTGCGCTAAGATTATAAAGGAGAAAAATCCCGAGGCAATTGTCTCTCTATTCTGGCATATTCCCTGGCCCAACCCGGAAGTATTCAGGATATGTCCCCAGAAGAAGAAAATCCTGGAAGGCCTCCTGGCTAATGACCTTTTGGGATTCCACCTGCGCTACCATTGCCTTAACTTTCTGGATACTGTAAACCAGGAACTGGAGGCAAAAGTTAATCGCGAAGAGTCTTCCGTCACTTATAAAAATCACAAGACCCTGGTAAGGCCGTTTCCCATCAGCGTGGATGCAGAGGGTATCTCAGAGATGGCTAATAGTAAAGAAGTGGAAGAGAAAACGAAGACTATCCCGGAAGAGATAGACCCTCCCTATGAAATTCTCTGCCTGAGTATAGACAGAGTTGACTATACCAAAGGAATCCTGGAAAAAATTAAAGCAGTTGATAGATTCTTGGAGAAGTATCCTAAATACCAGGGCCGGTTCGTTTTCCTGGAGTTGGGAGCGCTTAGCCGATTGCACATCAAGACTTATAAGCAATTGATAGACGATATCCAGTCCCTGGCTGAGGAAGTGAATTGGAAATACCGCTCTGGCTACTGGTATCCGATTGTCATCACCAATCGCCGGCTCGATTATACGACTCACCTCGCCTATTATCGCGCTTGCGACCTCTGCCTGGTGGGTTCTCTCCATGACGGAATGAACCTGGTTGCCAAAGAGTACAACATGGCTAACGTAGACCTTAAAGGAATGCTCGTGTTAAGCCAGTTCACGGGCGCAGCGAGAGAACTGAAGGATGCTATCCTGATAAATCCTTTTGACACTGAGGGGTTTGCCGACGCGATTTTCTCTGCAGTCAAGATGTCGGAGAAAGAGAGAAAAAGGCGCGTGAGAAAGATACAGAAGGTCGTCCTGGAAAATAATATTTATAAATGGGCAGGGAAATTCATTCTCCAGTTAAGCGAATTATAGAATAGATCTTGGGCAGGATTAGTATCGTGCAACATCTTTTCCGCGTTTGGCAAAATATTGAAAGGAGATTATGTTCGGCCAAGAGCATTCTTCTACTCCTGGACTTCGATGGGACGCTGATTCCTATTGTCGATCGTCCCGGGGAGGCGAAACTCCCTTCGGAGATGGAGGAAATGCTGAAATTTCTGTCCCGAAAAAGGGGATTCGAGTTAGCTATCATAAGCGGAAGGTCTCTTTCTGACTTAAAGCAAAAAATTAATATAGGGAACATAATTTACGTGGGCAATCATGGATTGGAAATAGATAGGAAGGGGAAGAAATTTATCTATCCCCGGGCCTCAAGATCGATTCCCACTATGAAGGAACTGAAGAAAATTCTTAAGGCAAGACTCGGTTCTATTAAAGGAACGATTATAGAAGATAAGAGAGTGGGCTTGGCCGTCCATTATAGAAGGGTAAAGAGTTCCGACGTGCCGCGATTGAAGAGGGCGGTCAAAGACGTTTTCCGGCCGTTTATGGAAAAGGGAAAGATAAGAATCGGGCACGGGAAAAAGATGGTCGAGGCAAAACCTCCTATTATGTGGGATAAGGGAAAGGCGGCTGCTATGCTTCTGGATTCTTTTAAGCGAGAAAGGCCCCTTTCATTCTATTTAGGAGATGATAAGACAGACGAAGACGCTTTCTCCGCGCTAGCGGGAAAAGGGATTACCATTTTCGTGGGAAAGCCCAAGAAGTCAAAAGCGAAATTTTTTCTCAGAAATATTAATGAAGTAAAGATTTTCCTGAAGAGGCTTTCTGCTTTGCAGGTAGGAAGGCGCAAACTAAGTGAGCAAAAAAGATACGTCCCGTCTGGCTAAGGCGAAAGAGCCATTCCATTTCTATACCAGGCTTAATCTAATCGAGTTTACGGGTAAGAAAGCCACCGATTTGCGCGAGCTGGTAGAGATTATGAAGGAAGTGCCCGGTTCGGTTATTTACCACCATACTCACCATTATCTGCAACAGCACCTTTATCTCTCGCCCGAACCCCCCAACGACTTTGCTTACTGGGTCACTTACATTCTTCGCGAGGACGAACTGGGGGAAGAGATTGCCAGTATTGACCTCTGCGAGTTTTCTACCATCCGCTCCCTGAGAGAAAAAATCATAGAGACCATCGAAGAGCATCTCGCCAGAAATCCGGAAACTTTGCGCGTCGCACCTACCGGAGGGGAGTTCCATTTCTTTAAGACCATCACCTTTATTTTACCTACTCCTTACGTTGCGGAAAACCTTTGGGAGTTTTTGGAAGCTATCAGAAAAATCTCTATCCATTCAATCTATTTCCATATGTTTGAGGCGAAGCTCAGGTTAGAAAAAGGAGAAAACGATTTTTCTCGCTGGGTCGAAGATATGCTGGGAGAAAAAGAGCTCGCCAGAGATATCGCAAAGTTTGACCCTTACACTTTTACTATGGAAGGTTTGCGTGCTGAACTCTGCAGACTGATTACCAGGCGCATTCCCGGAGAGATAATCGAATGTCAAGAATAAGTGACTACGAACCTATTGTAGGGGCAGAAGTAATCAACGAATTAAGGATGCTCGCCCAGAAGCTGAAAAATAAGGTCGTTCAGAATGTCAACTCTACTTCGGTGGGTGGAGGAGTAGCCGAGATTCTCGGCCGCATGCTTCCTCTTTTACAGGATTTGGGAGTAGATGCCCGCTGGGACGTGGTCAAAGGAGGAGAAAAGTACTTTCAGGTAACCAAGAAGTTCCATAATGCTCTTCATGGTACGAAAACGGAGATTACCGATGAAGACTATGAAATTTTTCTGGAAACTACCAGGGTAAACGTTGAGCAGATGGAATTTTATGGCGATATTCTTTTCGTTCACGACCCGCAGCCGGTAGCTTTAGTAGAAAAGAGAAAATACCTGAAGAGCAGGTGGCTCTGGAGATGCCATATAGATTTTACCAATCCCGACCCTGAAATATGGAAGTTTCTCAAATCCTTTGTAGAGCAATACGACGGCTGCGTTTTTTCGGCGCCTACTTTCGCCCGGCCTCTGCCCATTAGACAGTTCCTGATTTCTCCTTCCATAGACCCATTAAGCGATAAGAATAGAGACCTGTCGGAAGAAGAAATTGACGACGTGCTTAAGAGACTAAAGATAAATAGAGATAAACCGATAATTACTCAAATTTCCCGTTTTGATTACCTTAAGGATCCTTTCGGAGTAATTGAAGCCTTCCGCCTGGTTAAGAAGTATGTCGACTGCCGGCTGGTTCTGGCGGGAGGAGGCGCGCTTGATGACCCTGAGGGAGCAAAAGTCTTTCAGGAAGTAGTGGAGAAAGCGGCGAATGACCCGGACATCCACGTTTTGCTTCTCCCTCCGGCAAGCGACCTGGAAATCAACGCATTACAAAGGGCGTCTACAGTCATTCTCCAGAAGTCTCTCCGGGAAGGTTTCGGGCTGACTGTGGCTGAGGCTTTGTGGAAGGCCAAGCCCGTGGTAGCTTCCGCGGTGGGTGGCATACCTTTGCAAATTGCCCATAAGTATTCCGGCTTACTTTCCCATACAGTGCAGGGAACTGCTTATTGGATCAGGCAGCTTCTCCATAGTCCCGAGTACGCAACAAGACTGGGCGAAAACGGCAAGGCGCATATCAAGCAAAATTTCCTCCTTACCAGACACTTAAGGGACTACCTGCTCCTTTTCCTCTCCTTAGAAGAAGCAGAGGACATAATCTATCTATAAAAAAAGGGGACAGGCTACTTTTTTGCTTGAAAAAAAGTAGCCTGTCCCCTTTTTTCCTGTTGTTTAATATGGGATAAATAAGACTCCTTTCAATTTTTAACTTTTTATTAAGTTTTTGTTAAGTTTTTATTAAGATTTTGTTAAAAAACCGGTTGACAAAAGCCGGTTCCTGTGGTAATATTGTATTGCTTAAAGGGAGCTTGAGACTGGTTGTCTTGACAACAGAATAAGTAAATAGATTGTCCGATAAAGGCAAACCTCGAGAAATCGAGGGGCGCAAAACCTCGGATCTAAGGAGCCACCTCTACGATGGCCGGGTTGCCGAAGACAATAAAGAATATATTAAACCGAATAAGCACGGAAACGTGTCTATTCGGTTTTATATTTATATTAAGCATATTTCCTTTTCAGACTGTCGCATTTGCCGAGATTACTGAGCAGACCGTTCTGGGGAATCTACAGGTCGTAAATAACGCCTTGCTGGGAAAATTCAACTATGGCAATGAACGCGCGGAAGGATTTCTGGAAGCTAAAGAGTCTTTTCCGGGAGGGGTGAACGGCTTCGTAATCGGCACAAAGATTGGCCTGGGTTCTCCTGAG
>CAYFRM010000049.1:0-2398 GCA_964345635.1 uncultured Clostridia bacterium | reverse complement strand
ATCATTACCATAAATAATTTCCTCGTAGCTTCTATTCTGGGCCCTTTCCTTTTAGTCATTCTTTATCCCAGAATTAAAAGATGGGGACTTCTCTATTCCGATATCCTTGAGGAAAGAGAACTTTCTAAGAAGAATCTGAGCGGAGTGGGACTAATCCTTATCTCCGTCGGTGGTCTGGGAGGAATAGTTGTAGGAAATCTAATCTCTTTGGGGATTTACCGCTGGGGCCTTCTGGGAGCAGGCTTCATAAAGGGAGCCGCCGGTTCTCCTGCAATTATTCTGGGAATGGCACCATTAATATTTATGATTCTCATCGCCTCCGTGTTGCTATAGGTCCGTTCCCATTCATCGGAGCGTTTGTTTTAATCCGTAACCTGAAGATTGCAGGTAGGACGTAGCGGCAGAGCGATAGCTCTGCTGACAATAAGCAAAGCTTACGCTTTGCTGCTACAAGGATATTGACTATCGACCTGTCAGGAAACTATATAGAGGAGCGGGATGAAAGCCATTGAAGTCGACGCTTTGAGTTTCACTTATAAAGACGGAACCACGAAAGCCCTGGATGGAATAAGATTCGCCCAGGAGCAGGGAGAAATGGTTGTCCTTATGGGACACACCGGAGCGGGTAAATCTACTTTTTCTCGCTGTCTTAATCGTTTGATTCCCCATTTTCATAAGGGCAATTACAGCGGAGATGTGAGAATCCTGGGAAACTCAATCGGGGACAAGAGGGTCCATGACCTGGTAGGCGAGATAGGTTTGGTATTTCAGGATTTTGAATCCCAGCTCTTCTCCACCAATGTAGAGTTAGAAGTGGCATTTGGCCCGGAAAATCTCTGCCTCCCTCGGGAAGAAATCAAGGAGAGAATTGCCGAGGCTTTGCAATTGGTAAGACTCAAAGGTTTTGAAAGAAGAGAGCCGGCAAGCCTTTCCGGAGGGGAAAAACAGCGACTGGCTATTGCTTCCATCCTCGCTATCAAACCAAAAATAGTGGTAATGGATGAGCCCACGACAGATCTCGACCCCCAGGGCAAACGGGAAATCTTTTCCGTCGCCAGCTTACTCAAGTCAGAGGGCTACACTCTACTCTTTATCGAGCACGACGCGGAAGCAGTGCTGGAGGCAGACAAGATTGTAATTATGGATAGTGGCAGAGTAGTTAGAGAAGGGAAAGCTTACGAGATTCTAAGAGACGTAGAGCTACTGGAGAATCACGGAATTCGCCCTCCCCAGATAGCCAGACTCTTCCGGGAGACAGATGTGCCATCGTATCCCATCACCGCGGAGGAGGCCTTTGAAGTTTTCCGGAAAAAAGAGTGGAAAGTCTCCGACGAGAAATACGCAGACCTCCTGAAAAAAGAAGAACAGGAGCAGATAGATTCTGGAAAGAAAATTATCGAAGTAAACGGTCTGGAATATGTCTATTCCGGAAATATTAAAGCCCTGGAAAATGTAAATATGGAAATTCGCCAGGGAGAATTTTTAGCCATTATTGGACAGAATGGTTCGGGAAAGACGACGTTGGTAAAACATTTCAATGGACTTCTTAAACCTTACAAAGGAGAAGTCAGGATAGCCGGCGAAAACGCCAAAGGAAAACTCGTCTCGGAACTGGGAAAAACAGTGGGGTATGTATTTCAGAATCCCGACCACCAGATATTTGCCGATACAGTGGAAGAAGAAGTCGCCTTTGGCCCCAGGAATTTAGGAATTCCCCGAGAGAAAATATCTATTTCCGTAGAAGAGGCGCTGAAAGACGTGGGATTGGAAGGGTACGAAAAGCGCGATCCTTTCTCCTTAACCAAGGGAGAAAGACAGAGAGTCGCCATCGCCTCAATCCTCGCCGCCAGACCCCTCGTCCTCATCCTGGACGAACCAACCACAGGTTTAGACTATAGAGAACAGAAAGCGATTATGGAACTTTTGCAGAATCTTAATCGCAAAGGCCACACCATAATCATCATTACCCACTCCCTCTGGGTAGTAGCTGAATACGCAAAGAGAGTCCTGGTCCTACATAATGGCAAGATTATCCTCGATGACCAGACGCGAAAAGTCTTTTCTCAAGAGGAAAAACTGACTAATAGTTTTCTTAGATTGCCGGAAATTATACGTTTAAGCAATAGAATGGGCAAAACGCTCCTTTCTGTTGATGAATTCAAATACTGTCTCCAAAGATAAGTATGTTTATCTACCTGGATAAAGAATCTCTCCTCCATCGTCTCCATCCGGTCACAAAGATAATAGGATTACTACTCCTTTTCATCTGGGCAATGGCATTCAACCATCCCTTATACCTTTCCGTTATATTTATAATGGTCGTCCTCTTATCTATTCTCGCTAAATCTCTTTCCAACCTTAAAAAATTCTGGATATTGTTAATCATCTTGGCTTTTTT
>CAYFRM010000048.1:0-5228 GCA_964345635.1 uncultured Clostridia bacterium | reverse complement strand
GTCATACCCAGAGCAATGAGAGTGCCTATCTCTTTTCTGCGCTTGAAAATAGAAAGTACCTGCGTATCAAAGATTGCCAGCATTGCCAGGAATAGCAATATAACATACAGGATACCTGCGCTGATTCTCTTTGACCTTACCATTTCATTAACATCAGTCAGTAAAAAATTTTGGCCCTTGAATTTCCAATCGGATACATCTTGTTGACCCTGAACATTTTCACCCACCACAATTATCGTCGCCTCATCTTTCATGCTAGTCATTTTCTGCAACTCTTTAAGAGGAACCCATAACTGCCCCTTATCCATGGTCGGTACCTTTGTATTCATGATTTCCACTATCTTGCCTTCCACAGCGTCAAAAGTTCCCTGGACATCTCTCCAGCGAATCGTTAAATAGTCACCTATATCCAGAGAAGTGCTTCTTGCCATACGTCTTCCGATTAACACGGATAACGCATCTTCCTCTCTGTCCAGGCTCGCTGAAGGTATTCCCAGGATTGTCTGTCCGGGTTCAATCCCTTTGAGGAGCACTGTCTGCACTCTTCCCCCGGGATAGATTGCCGCCTGCCTGATCAATATCGGCGTGGCTTTCTTATCTTCTATCAAATTGCCAAGTTCTGCCGGCATCGGGCCATGGCTCTCATCGTAAGAGAGAGGGTCAAAGGGGTCGTAGTTCTTGTGCCAGTATTGACCGCCTCCAATCTCATCTTCAATCACTGCCCGGGAGCCGTGTTTCAGCATTCCCGTAAAAATACCCTGGTGCCAGATAATAAGAACGTAAGCGAGGGAAAGTACTGCCACGTTAAGCCAGGTTCTGAGACCGGCTCCCTTGAGATTTCGATATGCCAATTTTAACGCTAACATTTTTGTCTCCCTTTCGTTCCCTCTCCCCCTGTGGGAGAGGGTTAGGGTGAGGGGATTTACCTAATGCATAATTTCATCTTTCGCAACCTGGCCGTCAACTAAATAGATTTTTCTTTTTAAATAGCCGATTACCTTCTCATCGTGCGTGGCAAAAATAAAAGTGGTCTTCAATTCCTTATTCAATTTGACCATTCTTTCCAATATATTGTACGAATTTTCCGCATCCAGATTGGCCGTAGGTTCATCGGCAAGAACCAGCTCCGGCTGTTTCACAATAGCGCGGGCAACCGCTACGCGCTGCGACTCTCCTCCGGAAAGCTGTGCCGGTCGGGAGTCAACCTTATCGGTCATATCCAGCCATTCCAGAGCATCCATTACTTTCTTCTTCCTTTCTTTCTCGGACATCTTCATTATAAGTAGTGGAAACTCAACATTTTCGAAGACCGTATATACCGGCAACAGATTATACGTCTGAAAAATAAAACCCATATGCTGACTGCGCAGACGAGCAGCTTCCCGATGGGTCAAGTTCTCTATCTTTTTACCCAATACGGTAGCGCTCCCTTCCGACGGGATATCGAGCGAACCGATGATATTCAAAAGAGTCGTTTTCCCCGAGCCACTGGGACCAATAATGCCTGAGTACTCTCCTTTTTCAAACTGGAGATTGATATTTCTTAGCGCGGTAAATCGACTCTTTCCCATAGGATAACGTTTCACCAGATTCTCAATCTTTACCAGATTCATATTACTTCTCCTTTCTCATTTCAATGGTTATACGTAAGCATGCACAAAAAGCCGGTTCCACCGTACAGGCCGGCTCCATCTTCTATATTGGAGAAGAGACTAAAGTCAATCATCCACCTGTCATAAGTCCTCTGCCAGTCAACGAACGTATAGATTCTCTCCTTTTTCCAGTCATAATACCATATGGCGTTAACGCTATCAAGCAATGTCACGCTGAAATCTACCGACAAAGCCGAGAACCTGTTAACATTCTCCTGAGTGAATACTTCCGGCCCTGATGACTCGATAAAATGTTCAAATAGAGCATGGATGCCTGGCCCTACTGCAAAAGTATAATCGGTGCCCACAGTAAGGAACTCCTGCCAGAGAGACTCCTTTCTATTTATCTTTATCTTCCCTGCCACCGCTTCGAACCATAAGCCCACTCCTATATCCCAGTTACCATCAAGTCCAAACCTATTCTCAGAACCCTTCTCTAGCTCGGGTTTGTGAGCCATCTTTTTTTCCCAGTCCTCAGAGTCCAGGTACCTGCGGTGAAAACTGAATGCTATTTCTCCCCGGGGAATAGGATGTTGAAAACGGCCTCCGAATTCCAATCTATCTTCGTCTGTTTTAAACGTTTCCAGTCCTTTAAATTCATCGTTGCCATACAGGCCCCAGACCCAGACGTTCGCATTGTTCAGGAAATAATACCGGCCAAGTAAACCATAAACCCCGTCAGTCAATCCCAACGGATCGCGAACATCAACCTGGTCGAACCACATCAGGGAGCGGAGAATTTTTGCCGGGCCGAAGTTTACCTTCTGCAGGCCCAGCCGCACCTCCGCCTGCGAAGTCGCATAGCGCGCCCACAAGCGGTAGAGCTTAAGGTCATTATCATTATCAAGAATATACGCATTCAATGAAATATCGCCGTCAATATAACTTTCTTCCGCCAGGGGATGAGATACCACCAATTCGGGAATATACCTTATACCCCCCTGCAAGTCTTCACTATAGCCAACCCAGGCCGAAGCCTGCCCATTCACCATAATCTCTTCTGCCCTCAAACAGTTACTGCACAATGATGCCAGCATAAATAATGTAGATAATAAGAATATTCTTTTCATAAGCAAGAAAAGCCCAGCGCTTATACGCGTAAAACCAACATTATGAGCACACCAATCAAACCAAAAGATATCATTGATTTGAGGAAAGCTCACACATAACAATCGTCTTCAAAGAGTAGTAAGAATTATACAATATGAAAAATAAAAAATCAATGTGGCCTTACTAACTACAAGCGCCATGTAATTTCACTATAGAGCAAAATCGCAATAGCAATCTCCCGGTCTCTTCGTCTAAAAACCGCCATTGTCTGTTCTTTTTTCCCCCGCTTGAGACTATTTTAGACAAGTGGAAAAAAGTCAAAAAAAAGCGGAATACCGGTATTGCAGTGGAATCTGTTTTTGATATAATAATAGAAAAGTAAAAATGAAATCATAAGGAGGAGGATAATGAAAAAATCAACTTTCTTAATTGTAGCCGGTATTTTGCTGATTACTTTGTTGCTTTATGGCTGCACAACAAAAAAACATGGCCAGGAAATGAAACCTGTGGCTGAACGCGAGAGTGTGATGGGTGAGTACGCTGAGGAGGTTGAACTGAAAGAGCGCGAAAATAGAGTGTCAGAACTCGATGAAGAATATTCCGGGAAGAAGTTAAATGGAGTTAGAGAGATTAAGATTGAGGCTCGTCAATTTGCCTTTAACCCGGCCAAAATCCTTGTCAAAAAGGGCGAGAGAGTAAGACTTATTTCTAAAAGTTTAGATGTCACCCATGGCCTGGGAATCGAAGCATATAATATCAACCAGAAACTCCCACCCGGCGAGGAAAAGGTAATAGAGTTTACTGCTGACAAATCAGGAAAATTCCATTTTCACTGTTCTGTTTATTGTGGTGCAGGTCATGGAAAGATGCACGGGACATTGATTGTAAAAGAATAGCCGGTATGAATCTCGTGGAAAAAATATGGAAGACAAACATAAAAAACCAGATGGTACTGGTGCTTTCTATTTTCGCTGCGGTTAGCATGTTACAACTGGGGATAAAGAATTCGCTGCCTCAGTTAGCAATAAGCGCTGCCACTGCTATTGGGCTCGATTTCCTGATCATATATACGAAATCGCGGAAGCCATTTTTCTCTACCAGCGCTTTCATATCGGGGCTCATAATCGCCTTAGCACTCCCACCTGGCATTACCTGGCATATTCCCCTGTTTGCTTCATCAATTGCCATCTTTTCCAAACATACCATCCGCATAAGAGGAAGGCACAACTTTAACCCGGCAAATTTCGGTCTCCTCCTTTCTATGTTTATTTTTAAAACATATCTGGCATGGTGGGGAGCGACTAATGCCTGGCTTGTTCTCCTTTTGGGGACATTTATCGCCTACAGGTTCAAACGAATCCATCTGGTGCTGAGTTTTTTCATAACGCAATCTATTCTATTGGGGGCTTATTTTGCGTTGAAGGGAGGGCCTTTCCTAAATGGTATATTAACGGTCAACCTATTCTTTATCTTTGTGATGTTAATCGAGCCAAAGACTTCGCCCATTCATCGCAAAGGAAGAATTATCTATGGCGTTCTAACTGGCGCTTTCTCTTCAGTCTTACTTGCCACTATTCCGACCTTGGACCCATCGGTATTAGCCTTGGCTTTATCCAATCTATTAGTTCCTGTCATTAACAGTAGAATTACGGAGTCAAAAAGGAAGGATTTAGTCTAGTTTTTAATACGGCTGGACGCGGGCCATTTTTCTCTTAAAGGAGAGACTACCGCTGATACTGTATTCCGAATGCGTACCGCCCGACAGATGCGCCTGTTGACCTGCCTTCATATTCCCGGGCACTGGTGTGAGTTTTTTTCGCGCAACTATCTGATATATAAAGAAAATTAATTTGTCTCTTTCTATCGATGTTATGTTACTAGACCCGTTCCTGGTCCCTATCCTTACTCTTTGACGAGATTTTCAATCTTCTTCTTCAATAGCTCAAAATCAAAAGGTTTAAAAATAAAATCTCGGGCTCCGGAACGCAGTGAATCTGCTTGTGCAATTTCATCGGTAAGCACGCTCATATGAATTACCGGAATGTCTTTAAGACCTTCCTGGGAATTTAACCATTGGCAGAATTCTATCCCCGTGGCGTCGGGTAACATAATATCCACTAACATCAGGATAGGTCGATTTGAGGAAAGCCACTCTTTGGCTCTTACTGCATCTGTTTTTGTTTCCGCTTGATAACCAAGCTTTTTCATATATACTAAGAGCAGCTTTTGTATTTTCTCGTCATCTTCTACTATCAGAACTGTTTTATTTTCCACTGTCTTCCTCTTTTCCAAAAAGTGGCGTTGATAATCTAAAATGGGAATTTACCGCAATCAGTAAGCTTCTAATTGACAAAAGCTTTTTTTCAATTTCTTCAACTCCCTTGATTGAATGCTTTTTCTTAATTATTCCCTGACATTGACTCAGCTGTTCCAAAGCCCCGCTAATAATTTCCTGGTCGCGACGAATTAATTTATCCAATACCAGTATTGTTTCATTGAATTCCTTAACAAAATCTTTGAGCATAC
>CAYFRM010000047.1:0-25769 GCA_964345635.1 uncultured Clostridia bacterium | reverse complement strand
AAAATTATTGCAAAAAGTACGGACGTCACACACGGCTTTGCTTTAGACGGATTTAATATAGACAACCGCATTGAACCGGCTAAGAAGAATATTATAGAGTTTATTGCGGATAAGAAAGGCGAGTTCACGTTTCGCTGCTCTGTTTATTGTGGCTCGGGCCACGAGAATATGAGAGGGAAATTGGTCGTGGAATGAAGATTTCGGTAAGTCCGCTAAATTCGAAATGCATGGTGAAAGATTAATGCGATATCGGCGTCAAAATGACGAGCTTATTATGAATAAGTTCCGTGTTATAAGAACAAAAACGCATAAGACCAGAAAGGAGGTGGTAGCGTAACTGCGAATCTCTGGGAGGAGATTAATCACAACGCTACAGGGGGAAAGATGGCAAAATTAAAATGCAATAAATGTGGTGTAATGCAGGAGATACCCATCCATTGTGGCCAGGCAATGATAGTTACTGAAGTTAATGAGAGGACAATGCTTGCGTGCCGCATGGGCGGTGCCTGTGTAGTCACAAAAGAACTCCCAAAACATTGTGGCCAACCTATGGTCGCAGTCGAGGAGTGATAGCTTTCCTGTGGTAGTTACCTTTACTGGCGGAAATTTCGGAATGGGCCCTTGGATTTGGGTGCAAGGGCTTTTTTTGGCACAGGGACACTGAAGAAAATGTAGCTGGAGCGCCAGCTCTGCCAAAGGAAGGAGGAAGCTGCTTAAGCAGGGATATAAATTCGATTCAAAGACAAGGGGCAATGGGTAAAGAGATAATACAGTTCTAAATGGCAATAATAAGAGCTTCTAATACCGCCTTATCAAACGAGGCAGTTTTTTTGTTGCCTTTTTTAAGTTGGTTTCGCTATATTGACAGTGAGAAAATAACTTGAAAGGTTTATCGACCATGAGGCAGTATTTAGAAAGGAATTTAAAGTAAGGAATCTTGGCTAGCAGGAATGTTTCAAAGTGGCTTGGGGATTTTCTTTGTTTTTTGATTTAGGGTATTAACGAAGTAGGTTTGCTGTAAAGACTTCCATGAAACAAGCTATATATGAATGACGAAAATTATGAGATGTTCACATTTAAGCGTCTGAACATGTGGTATATAGCTTTGTAGTTACATAAGCTTAAAGAGAGGGATAATAGAATGGATAAGAAAAAGAGTGTACTTGATTTTTTCAAAATGAAAGAGGATGGAGAAAAGATCACATTTCTCACATGTGAGCAGGTCACCGAACCCGGCCGCTCGACTTCGAAGAAATTGAAAGTTTATCCAAAGCAATCGCCTACACGCCCGGTGTCTCTTTCGCCTAATTATCACGATTTTGGGATTTTAAAGATTTTAACTATCTCTGAATAGAATGGTTATAAAACATTACGATCGTTTTTCAGTAGAGAAAAGTCAAAAAAAGCGGAACTAACAGATTTACATATTTTTTATTTTTGTTATCATTTATATTAGTGTTCGTTGCTGAAATCCCAAAAGGAGGTGGGATTATGCACGGTGAAGAATTAGGCGGTTACGCGTATGGTATGTGGCCGGTGGTTATATTCAACATTATTATTTTTCTGTTTTTTGCTATAAGTTTCATTAAACCAAGAAAGAAATTTGAATGGAGGTCAATGGGCGCCTTCATCGGGTTTATCGTGGCATTGTTTACAGAGATGTATGGTTTCCCTCTCACGATTTATTTTCTTTCAACCTGGATGGGGAAGTCCTATCCTGTGCTTGATCCATTCTCACATTCCAGCGGACATCTGGTATTAGTGTTTTTGGGACTAGCTCATTTTCCCGCTGCAATGGTTATACTTCATTTAGTAACTAATGGGTTGATATTCCTCGGTTTCTATTTAATGTACAAAGGATGGATGTTAATTTATGGGTCAAAGGGCGAAAAACTGGTTACTGAGGGCCTGTATTCTTATGTAAGGCACCCTCAATATGTCGGCTTGTTTCTGATTACCCTTGGATTTCTCATCCAATGGCCTTCTTTTGCTACGTTGATTATGTGGCCAATACTTATCTTTGCCTATTACAAGCTTGCAATGAAGGAAGAAAAGGATATCGAGAAACAGTTTGGGGAAGAATTTTTGGCTTATAAAAAAAGAGTGGCTGCGTTTATACCGAAAAGGAGGCCTATATGAGGAAACGTGATTTGTGGATGATAATAGGTTGTGTGCTTCCTTTGCTTTTGATTTTTATTTTACCTGCTTTTGGCATCGGAAGCGGTGGATCTATATTTATTTTAATCATTTTCATGTTTGCCTGTCATTTGTTTATGATGCGTAGACATGGTGAGCAACACGGAGATGAAAGACATGGCGAGCACGATGAGAATAAATGGGAAAGGCATTCCGAGCAAGGTGAAAGAAAGGAGGCCGGACATGGGTGCCATTAATATTAAAAAATTAGGTTTGGCTTTAGGCTTAACCTTTGCGCTTTTATATTTAGGCTGTGTTTTTGTAATAGCTATTGCGGGGAGGGAGCGAACAATAATATTCTTCAATAGCCTGATGCATGGAATTGATGTGACCTCTATTATCAGAACGGATATGCCATTTTGGGAGATGGTAATAGGAATAGTTGAGATATTTGTACTGGGCTGGCTAAGTGGTGCAACAATCGCGAGCATATATAATCTTGGATTAAAGAGAGAAGATAAGGACACTTGAACTTTTTCTAGCAACGAGAATCGGATTAATTAAGCTAGAGAATATGCGGTGAAAGTACTTTTTATATTGAAGAGGCAATGAATGCAGTCGAGAAAGCGGTCAACGTATGAACCTTGGAGATAGATAGTATGCAGTATGTGTGGTTTTTTTGGTCACTTTCGATTTTAATTGTTTGGTTTATTGTTTATCTATTTAATGGAAGTCTGAGGAAGGAGATGTTGTGGACAAGTCTCTGGACAGCTCCTCTTGGTTTAACCGAGCCGTTATTTGTACCCGAATACTGGTATCCTCCGTCATTGTTTAATTTAGCAGAAAAAACAAGATTTGATATTGAGAGTATAATATTTTCGTTTGCTGTTGGCGGACTGGCTGCTGTGCTCTATGAGATAATCTTTAAAGTAAAACACATTACAATGAGTGAAAATGAACGCCGGCACAAGAGGCATCGATTTCACCCGTATGCATTAAGTTCTCCGTTTATTATTTTTGCTGCTTTGTACTTTTTGACGGACTGGAACAATATTTATCGTGCAATTGTTGCCATGTTCGGCGGCAGTATTGCGGCCATGTTCTGCCGGCCGGATCTAAAGAGAAAAATTTGGGTTAGTGGTTTTTTGTTCTTAGGGTTATATTTTATATATTTCTTTAGTCTGGTGGTAGCGTTTCCCAATTACGTGAGAGAGGTTTGGAATTTTTCAAGAATCTGGGGAATTTTAGTTCTAGGTATACCCTTAGAAGAACTCTTATTTGCTTTTTCCTTGGGAATGCTATGGTCTAGTTTCTACGAGCATATTTACTGGCGTAAGACTTTAAGGATGTTACACCGAAAAACAAAAGGGTTTATGTAAGAGCCAACACGTTTCATTTACGACAGTTGATTGGCCCTTCCTGAGTAAAAGCGGAAGTGAATTGTGATGAAAGATCCTATTTGCGGCATGGATGTAGAAAACGGTACGTTTATCTATGAATTTGAAGGCGTAAAATACCTTTTTTGTTCTCATGGATGTTTAGAAAGATTTAAAAACGCTCCCAAAGAATTTGCCCAAAAGTATATTTATGATTTGGTTATTATTGGAGCTGGCCCTGCAGGCCTAACCGCAGCAGTGCATGCTTCGGTGTTAAAGATAGACACCTTTCTTATAACTAAAGACATAGGCGGGCAGGCGATTGATAGTTCAAAGATAAAAAATTATATGGGATTTGATTTTATCAGCGGTAAAGAACTTATTGAGAAATTTGAAGAGCAATTTTTGCATAGACATTATTTGGCGCACAAAATAGATGAAGTAATCAAGATTAATCGCTTTGATGGCTATTTTGAGGTTTTAACCAAAGAGAATAGCAGGTTCTTTGCACATTCAATTATTATCGCCACAGGAATGAAAAGAAGAAAATTAGGCATTCCCGGGGAAGAGCGTTTGCAGAGAAAAGGCGTTTCTTATAGTTCTGTTCACGACATTGCGCTTTTTAAGGGCATGGATGTAGTTGTTGTGGGCGGAGGGAATTCAGGAGTTCAGGTTGCCGGTGATTTAAGCAAGTTAGGCTGCAGAGTTACTATTATTTCCCGAGGTGAACTCACAGCCGACGAAAAAGATGTGGATATGCTTAAGGCATCCGGTAAAATAACCATATTAAAGGGGTATGATATTGTCGAGATTCAAGGCGAAGATAAAGTTCAAGGCGTTATTTTGCAGCCTCGTGACAGTACGCAGCTTAGTAATATCGCGTGCCAAGGCGTTTTTATCCAGGTGGGGTTTCTTCCCAATACAGAATTTTGCCAGGGGTTAATTACGTTAAACAAAAACGGGGAAATTGTTATTAAGCCGGATTGTTCAACGAATGTTAACGGTATATTTGCGTGTGGAGACGTAACAGATTGTTTTGGCAAGCGGATAATTATTGCCTCAGGCGAAGGAGCCAAGGCAGCACTAAGTGCAAGAAAGTGGCTTTTAACAAGAAAGGGGGAGATGTGAGAAAGGTAATTGTTATTACTATACTGGTTGTCTTGCTTGTAATGTTTCCTGGCTTGGTTTTTGCATAAGAATTCGATTCTATGAGGCAAAAGAAAAAGATGATGGGTGAAAATACCGAAAGCAGGGGCAGCAATGGGTAAAGAGATAATACAGCTCTAAATGGCAATAATAAGAGCTTCTAATACCGCCTTATCAAACGAGGCGGTTTTTTATTGCCTTTTCCGGCCCTTTTTGGTATATTAAAATCAAGAGAAGCACAAATCATAATAGGAGGAATGGGTATGAAAAAGCCTAATTCCTCCGACGAGAAAATGGAAACACTGAAAGACCTACCATTAGGAACTATGATAAGATTAGCAGAAGAGAACAACATAATTTCAGATAAGGTGATAGAGGAAATGTTTAAGAAACTTAAATTTAACCAAAACAGTAGAAAAATCTTAGATAAATTCATTCATGGAGATCTCATTTGGATGGCAAACTTTGCTAAAGGAAAGTATAAAAATTCTGAAGCAGTAGGTGCAGAGAATATATTAGAAGAAAATAAAATAATTGCGAATTTTAGGATTGATGATATAGCAGTTGAGGTTTTGAAGGGAACTACTAAAATTGCAGAAATTCTTTATTTTGAGAATAAGGGTAATTTCGGCCGCTTGAGACAAAAAATTAGAAGTATAAAAACAAAGGGAGTATAGAAAAATTATTAAAGGCTACGGAGCTTTTAAAACATCAATTTAGATTTTATTTTTAGGAGGGGAAATGTCGAAAAAATTAAGTTTCACAGATGCTGCTGAAAAAGTACTTAGAGGATTCGGTAATAGGAAACCCATGCATTATAAGAATATAATAGACATCGCGGTCAAGAAAGGTTGGATTTTAACAAAAGGATTAACTTCTGAGACGACCTCGCAGGAGAAAAAAATTTTTATTAGGCAATTGGTGGAAGGTATAACAATAGACGCTAATAAAAGCGAGGGAATTTTAGGGTTATATTCGTTCCCCGTAATGGGGCATTTTGGACATGCCGAAGGGGGGATTTGAACCCCCAAGGGCTCTCGCCCACACGGCCCTGAACCGTGCGTGTTTGCCAATTTCACCACTTCGGCATAATTTCAGAATAATTTTAGTTTAGGCTGGAGAAAAAGTCAAGCCCAAACTTGCGTTTGGGCTTTTTTATTTGCAAAAAATAATCTATTTTGGTATAATTAAAAAATGAAAAAAATCATAAGTACAAACAGAAGGGCTTTGCACGAATACGAAATTTTGGAGACCTACGAGTCGGGAATCGTTTTGGTTGGTTCGGAAGTGAAGTCTTTGCGGGAAGGAAGAGCGGCTTTGAGGGATGGGTTTGGTCTCATAGAAGGAGAAGAGGCATTTCTCTACAACGTGCATATAAGCCCGTATGAGAAGTCCTCGGCGAAGGATTACGACCCGAAGCGAAAGAGGAAGTTACTCTTACATAAACATGAGATAAAAAGATTGATGGGGAGAATTCAACAACGAGGATTAACTTTAGTTCCGTTAGAGATGTATTTTAAGAGAGGAAATGCGAAGGTTTCTCTTGGCCTGGCCAGGGGGAAAAGGAGATACGATAAGAGAGAAGCGATAAAGAGACGTGAAGCCGAGAGAGAAGTAAGAAGGTCAATGAAAGATAGATATAAATAGGCAGTATAACCTTGTACGGAAGGGGTCGCTGGAGCGACGAATAAGGAGCTCCGTGTTAGCGACGGGCGCGAGATGGTGAGCGCCCCGGAGAGAGCGAAGCGAACGCAATTAGGGGAAACGAAGAGTTTCCCCTATTGAGCACAGGCTGATTCACATAAGGGGGGCGATCAGGTTTCGACAGGGATAGAGAAGGCAGAGGCTGCAGGTCGAGGTTTGTCGAAGGCTCGTTAATCAATCGACAGCAAAAACTAAGTGCTGACAATCAGTTAGCATTAGCCGCGTAAGCGGATACGCTCACCTCGTTTTGCCCATTGGATGGGGATGAGTGTCAGAGAGATGGGATAGTTCCGGCTTTTGCCTTGGGAGTCGGGATGAGATTCAAAGGCTGCTCCGTCTTGAATCCTGTCTTTGGGTAATAAGGCGGAGGAGATTCTAAACAGAGACTAAACCTGTAGGTGTCCTGCTGGAATATTTCTGGACGCGGGTTCGATCAAAGGGTCGACGCCCGAAGCAATTCGGGATGCAAAACCTGGCTTACATCAGGGAAACCCTAATCCTGATAATATAGGAAAGGGCAATCCTGAGGGGCAAAAGCCCTGCAGAGACTGCAATGATAGGAGGTGATATCGTTGGGTGAAATTGAGAAAGCATACGTAGCTGGGCTGGTTGACGGGGAAGGGAGCGTAACCCTTAGTCGGAAACATAGTAATGAAACTCCTTCACCAGAGGTGTCCATTGCCAACAATAGTTTGCACCTTTTAGATTGGGTCAAAAACATTGTCGGTGCGGGCAAGATTACCTCTAAAAGTAAAAATAAAGTATATCACGCTCAGTCGTATACATGGTCAGTTAGAGATAATAAGGCAATTTGCTTTCTCAATGAAATTAAAAAATACCTTATTGTTAAGAGACAACAAGCTGAGTTAATCACAAAAAAATATAAGGTATGTACGCCGAGAAATGGAAAGTACAGTCCTGAAATGCTAAGAAAAAAGTTGGAACTTGTTGCTCAAATAAGGAAATTGAACCAGCGATAAATCTATGCCTCCTATAACACGTCAGGCTCCCTGTTGGGATGAAGAGATAGTCCTTACCACTTAGAAATAAGTGGAGTATATGTCCCGCCGCCTCCACCATAACCATAGGTAGAGATATGATTGGTAAAGCAAAAATACTCATTGTTGACGATGACCCCGATGCTCTGGAGACAATGTCAGCCATCCTGGAGACTCGCGATTACCAGATATCTACCGCTCTTTCGGGGGCGGAAGGCATTGACCAGGCAGTAAAAGAGAAGCCAGACCTGATTATTATGGACGTAATGATGCCCGGTCTTGATGGATTTGCTACCTGCAAGATGATTAAGGAGAATGAGGAAATTAAAGATATTCCCGTAATCCTTCTCACGGGTAAGGAATTAGTGCACGACATGGACAAGGTCCGAGCAGCAGGGGCTAAGGAGTTTATGATGAAGCCAATCGACTGGGATAAACTTTTCTTGAAAATTAAGAATTTGATTCCGGAATAAATAAATTGCTACCGGGGTGTAATTGAAAAAACTATTCCTATGTTTTTTAATATTGATTTTCTGTTTTACCCTTACCTCAGCACAGGAGCAGCTAGCTAAGATTGAAGTGGTTACTGCCGCCAAGACTTATAGCGATATCGACTTACTTTTGATTGCGGGAATGGGTTATCTGAGAATCAATGACGTCGCCGAGGTATTTGGCGGGAAAGTCGATTTCGACCCGGTTAAGAATAAAGTAAACCTGGAACTGAGTCAGGGAAAGGCAGAATTTTTTGTTGATAGCACTGAAGTAATTATCGACAATATCAAGCGCAAGATGAAAAAAGAGACCAGGATTATCGAGGGAAGAGTATGGATTCCTCTGGAAGTTGTGATCACTAAGGCATTTGGCGAAGCGCTGGGGGGACAGGTCTTTTGGGATTATGCGAGTAAAACTTTGTCCGCCGTGGGGGAGTTGCCCGGTGTTGCTCCCACAGAGCAAGTCGAAGAAGTTCTTCCGCCGGAGCCCGAAATAACCGCACCTGTCTCGCCCGGGAAAGAAGTGAAAAAGCAGAGAGTTAGAACTATCGTTATTGACCCGGGACACGGAGGCAAAGACCCGGGGGCAATCGGACCGCGGGGCACCAAGGAGAAGGATGTGGTGCTCAAAATAGCCCATAAGTTGGCCAAAGAGTTACACAAGAATCTAAAAGTAAGAGTTATCTTAACCAGGTATCACGACGTTTTTCTGCCGCTTGCCGACAGAACTGCCGTAGCTAACCGGCAAAATGCCGACCTGTTCATCAGCATTCACTGCAATGCTTCTCTGAAGTCGCGTACCAAAGGTTTTGAGATTTATTTCCTGTCCGATAAAGCGTCCGATGAAGAGGCGCAAGCAGTAGCCAACATGGAGAACGCAGTAATGGCTCTGGAGGAGAGAACGGAAGAGAAAAATGAGTTATCTTCAATTTTGTGGTCATTAGCCATGAATGAATTTATGAATGAGTCGAGTGAACTCTGTTCGCTCGTCTCTTCCAAAGTCGACAATCACATAACAGGTATGGACAATAGGGGCGTCAAACAAGCCGGTTTCACGGTTTTGCGGGGAGCCAAGATGCCGGCTATTCTCGTGGAAGTGGGGTTTATTTCCAATCGCTCGGAAGCGAGAAAATTGAAGACAAGCAAATTTCAGAAAGAACTGGTGGAATCCGTTTGCGCAGGCGTAAAAGAATACAAGGAATGGGTAGAAGAGTGGTGAACACGGGAGGAGAAATGGTGGATAAGCCGGTCGGTGTATTCGACTCGGGCGTCGGCGGATTGACTGTTGTTGGCGAGTTATTCAGGGTTCTGCCCCAGGAAGATATTATCTACTTTGGAGATACGGCACACCTTCCTTACGGTTCCAAGTCCAAAGAAGCAGTCACCCGCTACTCTTTGGATATTGCAAATTTTCTAAAGACACAGAAAGTAAAGATTATTGTAGTGGCTTGTAATACCGCCTCATCTTTCGCCCTTTCTTCGTTGGAAGAAAAGGTAGAGATTCCCGTCATCGGCGTGATAGAACCCGGTGCTCGGGCGGCAATGGATGCCAGCAAAAATTTCAGGATAGGTATTATCGGGACAGAAGGAACGATAAAAAGTAAAGCGTTTGAGGAAGCCCTCAAGAAGATAGATAAGAATGTAAGAGTATTCTCCCGGGCCTGCCCGCTGTTTGTTCCCCTTGTGGAAGAAGGTTGGCTGGATGAACCCGAGACTTCGCAGATTGCGGAAAAATATCTGTCTTCTCTAAAAAATGAAGGCATAGATACTCTCATTCTGGGATGCACTCATTATCCGCTTTTGAAGGAATTGTTGGCGAGAGTAATGGGACAGGAAATTTCTCTCATAGATACTGCCGAAGCTACGGCCAGGGCCGTGGAAAAGAAGCTGGGAGAGAAAAACCTGTTGAGAAAAGGAAGCCGTAAGGCAGCATACAAGTTTTTTGTCAGCGACGACCCGGAGAAGTTTCTGCAGCTGGGCAGGAGGTTTCTGGGAAAAAATATGGAAAAGGCGGAAAGAGTTAACCTGGAGAAGGTGGGATAAACGATGTACGAAGTTATGGTAGAGGGAAGTTTTTCGGCAGCGCATAATTTACGGGGCTATAAGAGAAAATGTGAGAAATTGCATGGTCACAATTGGAAAGTGAAAGTGGGGATTCGGGGAAGGAAGCTGGATAAGTACGGTATGCTGATAGATTTCAGGGACGTGAAAGACTACCTGGAAAAGAGCATAAAAAAACTGGACCATAAATATTTAAATGAAATTTCCCATTTCAAAGTGACTAATCCCACTTCTGAAAACATTGCCAGATATATTTACAATGATTTGAAATTTCACTTGCAAGGTTCTCAGTACCGGGTGAGCAAGGTGAGTGTGTGGGAGAGCGACACCAGTTCTGCAACCTATCTTCAGGACAAAAAAGATGTTGAATAGATTGAGCATCAGAACGCACTCGCGATCGGAATTAATGGACATAACGGGTCTGGTAAGGGAAGTAGTGCATAAGAGCAAGATTGAGAAAGGCGTCTGTTATGTTTTCGTTCCCCATACGACTGCCGGGATTACCATCAATGAGAATGCTGATCCCAGCGTCAGGCAGGATATTCTGGGGGAGCTGAATAAGCTGGTTCCCTGGCAGGGTGATTATAGTCACCTGGAGGGTAATGCTGCTGCCCACATCAAAGCCAGCCTGGTAGGCTCTTCGGAGACGATTCCCGTAGAGAAGGGAGATCTGGTCCTGGGAACGTGGCAGGGAGTCTTCTTTGCCGAATTTGACGGACCCAGGCGAAGAGAAATCTGGGTAACAATTACAAAAACACTGTAGTTGCATAGCGATAGCTCTGCCAAATAAAAAGGGGACAGGCTACTTTTTTACATAACAGATATGGCAGATCGGAATCGTAATTTTCTGCTGGATAATCGGGGAGTTAGGGGTACAAAAAAGTAGCCTGTCCCCTTTTTTTTAGAGGTAGGCGCGGTAGTCCATTTCAGGAAAGACGTTATCTCTGTATTCCAGGTCGCTAAGGTATTCTTCGTCGATTCTGTTATTTTTTATCTCTTCGTATAACCTGTTAAACTGGTGGATATGGTTGCGTGTTCTCTTTTCAGCGTATTCCACCATTCTGCCGGTGGTCATAATGAAAGCCCAATCTGAAGCCTGAGCCAGGAGCAGTTCTCTGGCAGCCTGATTCAGCGCTCGCTGTTTCACTCCTCCCGCCTGCGGATTCTCATCAGCCATTTCTACCATCCTCTCGGTAGCCTTGTGCAGGTGGCGGTAAATCCAGTCATTATTTCCGTTCAGCCAGACCTCATTATATCCCTTATCCCCCCAGCTGGACATAGAGGGTGTTATTACCTGATTTTTTGGATTTTCATTCAGGTATT
Source organism: uncultured Clostridia bacterium (assembly GCA_964345635.1). Classification (GTDB taxonomy): domain Bacteria; phylum UBA6262; class WVXT01; order WVXT01; family WVXT01; genus WVXT01. Next base: position 14,534 of record CAYFRM010000047.1, on the reverse strand, counting down.
CGGAGGGCGTGATGGGGCGAAGTATCTTCTGGTCATAGTGAATTTTTCGGAAAAGGAAATTGAGGAAATCGGGACCTTCGTACCACCAGTGGCCAAATAGTTCAGCATCGTAAGGAGCCACGATGATCGGCCTGCGGCCCATAAAATCGCATAAATACTCTACCTGTTTCTCTCTGTTAAACATAAAGTTTCCCGCGTGCTCAGCCGCAGCCTCCAGGGCTTCCCGGGGACGGTAAGGTTCTTTCTTATCTAGGTTGACTTTACCTGTAATTTTGTAATACTTGATTCCTACGTTTCTCCTTATGCCGTCAGAGTGGAGATAGGGACGGATGTAGTTGTAATCCAGGTCGTAACCCACATCTCTGTAGAATTCTCTATAGCGAGAATCTCCGGGATAACCTGTCTCAGCACTCCACACCTGCAGCGAAGACTCGACGTCGCGGCCGAATGCTACCACCCCCGAAGGGCAATAGACGGGTGCAAAGACAGCGTAGCGCGGCCGGGGAGTGCCGTAGATAATTCCGTGGGTGTCGAGGAAGAAGAATCGCACATTCTCTTCTTTTAGAATTTCGTCGTCTCCCGGATTGTAGGCGCACTCGGAGAGCCAGATTCCTTTCGGCCGGTGGCCAAATTTGAATAGATAGTCTCGCACCGCTATCCTTACCTGGGCGCGCACAGCCCGGCGGTATACCATAAGAGGGAGAAATCCGTGAGTGGCACAGCAGGTTATGACTTCAATCTTTCCCAGGTCCTGGAATTTACGGAAAGCGTTGAGGATATTTCCATCATATTTCTCCTCGAAAGTAAAGCGGGCTTCTTTTAATTTCTTCTCGTACATTCGGGCAGCTTCCCGGAATTGGGGCTGTCTCTTCACGCGAATCTGTTCCTTCTCCGCTAACTCAATCAACCTGGACAAATGGCGCAAATATCGACTCTGAAGTAAGGGGTCGGAAAACATCGCCGCCAGCGTCGGGCTTATAGAAATCGTCAACCTGAAATCTACTCCATCGGCGGTTAGTCCATCGAAGACACTGATTAGAGGAATGTACGTTTCGGTTAAAGCTTCGTAGAGCCAGTCCTCTTCAAGGAAATCCTCGTGTTCGGGATGGCGAACAAAAGGAAGATGAGCGTGAAGGACAAGACATAGGTAACCTTTTTCCATAGATTTTTCCTGGGGCATAGTCTAATTGCTATTTGGATTTAGGGAGGGTAGCGGGAGAGCCTGCGCCGAGAGGTAAGATTTCTTCCAGACGCCGGGAAAGGATCTTCATTGCCTCTACAGTACTCAAGCCAGACTTATCGAGATGCATCTTTTTCACCAGTTTCTCGAACTCCTCTTTTACAATCATCCATTTCTCGTCGGCGATTTCGGATACCATCCCCTTGGGCAGGGAAACAGGATTGGAACGGGCAAGGACGATGAACTCACCTTTCTCCGTTAGAAGTCCCATGTCGCTCAAATAGGTGCGGCCGCTTTCTGGTGCCTGAAAATACCAATTACCGATTTCGGAATATACTTTCACATCAAATTGCTTATGAGCATTTTTGCCATTGAAGACCATATCAGTCACATCATAGAATCTCAGGGTTAAGTTGCCCGTGGAAAATATCTCCTCCCCTCGCTTCTTCCTGACTTCTTCTTTTTTTGCTTCCGCAATCTCCCAATAGGCATAAATCCATCTGGGGTCACGGGGCAAAAGGGCTATTTTAGTCTCTCCGTAACCTTCCTGAAGAGGCGCACCTCTATCAACGAATAAGCTTACCTTTTCTTCTTTTTCGGATGAAGGAAGCGGCGGGAGAGAAGTCTTGGCAGTTTCTGGCCGGTTTTCTTCCTTAAAGGCAATCTTCTTATACCTTTCTTTTGCCCCCTTTACTCCGTACTTACTGACCAGCTTCTGCCAGGGCGTCAATTTTCTATGTTTCGTAGCCTTCTTACTCTTCTTCATAGCATTCTATATTTACCAAATCGGAACTCTTTTGTCAAGAAGAATTCTCGAATTATGGGGACACAATACTTAATTATTTTTTTCTGCTATGCCTGGTTGCTTGAGAATATGCTCGAGGAGGGCTTAAGGGAAAAGGTTAATTATCTCCACACTTCCTGATTCAGCGTCTATAGTTAATAATCTATTGCGTAACAGTCGATTACTACCCAGCAGGACCTTTACGACTTCCTGGGCTTGAAACGAAGCCACGATGCTGGCTGTAGAGGGAGGAGTCCCTAATTCAGTCTCGCTTCCCACCTGCGGGGCCTTTTCGCGCGCACCGTAAATCCTTATCAATCCTTCGTCTTCCGGCAATATGGTGGTCACCTGTCCGTAGAATCCGGCTATGGCGCCATGAACTAAGGGTATACCTTCCGTCTTGGCTGCTCTTTCCAGAACAAAACGGGCGTTTATTTCACCCAGGGCGTCGACAACGACATTGGCCCCTTTTATCAATTGAGGAGCATTATCTTCAGTAACATGGCGAGAAAAAGACTTCACTTCAACTCCTGAGTTAATCTGCCCCACTCTATCCACCGCTGCCTGGGCCTTATTCTGACCCAGATTCTTCTCCTGACAGAGCAGATGCCGATTGATATTGCTGTCTTCAAATGACTCTCCATCAGCTACTACGATATGTCCTACGCCTATTCTGGCCAGGAGCTCCGTAACCGTTCCTCCCAGACCTCCGGCACCCGCTATGACCACTTTTGAGCGGAGTAGCTTGATTTGTCCCTCTACTCCCACTGTTCCCACATTTCTCTGGTACCGTTCGGGAACTATTCCCTGCTCCAGGGCAGCGATTTCTACTCCTTTCCCCGGGGCTTTCTGCTTACCGGAGATCTCTTTTACCGCCTGGATGGATAGGCTTTGATACTCCTTCCCATCGGGAGCGATTGCCTTTTTGGCCGATCTTCTTATTTCCTCAGAAAGTAGACTTGCCATAGTTTCGCCACCTGCAATCTTATGTAGATTTTGCTCAAATCAAAGAAAAAATATCATAAATTAGCTACCACTGTCAACCTAAATTTATGTTGATTTTATCTCAGAGTTTTGTTATTATGGATTTCTAGCTATAGGAAGAGGCGGGAATAGAGATGCGGATTCTGGTGACTAATGATGATGGAATACATAGCAAAGGGTTTGAGTCCCTCGTTCGGGCATTATCAACACTTGGAGAAGTTTATGTTGTCCTTCCCGACCGGCAGAGGTCGACTACCAGCCACTCTATGACCCTGGATAAACCTCTGCGGATGCAAAAACTGGAAGAGAAAAAATTCCTGGTGAACGGGACTCCCTCAGATTGCGTGAGACTGGGTATACTGGGTTTGATGAAGGAGGACGTGGAGTTGGTAGTCGCCGGAATAAACAACGGTCCCAACCTCGGTGACGATGTAAATTACTCCGGAACAGTAGGAGCAGCCCTGGAAGGGACTATGTTGGAGATTCCCTCCTTTGCCATCTCCTTAGTTGTCACAGGCGGATACCTCTTTGAAGTGGCGGCAAATTTTGCACGTTTCCTGGCTGAGAGGATTATCCGGCAAGGTTTGCCCAAAAATGTCTATCTTAACGTGAATGTTCCCGACTTACCTCAGGAAGAGATTAAGGGAGTGGAAATAACAAGACAGGGAAAGAGAATATATGGAAAAGAGATTCAGGAACGTACGGATCCTCGCGGAGAAAAGTACTATTGGATTGCCGGGGAGAATATTTCCGGAATCTCTGAACAGGGCACGGACATTGCCGCCATTGAGCGTAAGAGGATATCGATTACGCCTCTGTCTCTTGACCGCACCGATTACGGAATGGTAGAAACTTTGCAGAAATGGAATCTTGATTGGAAAAATGCTCCCGGAGGAGAATCGACTTGAAATTCAAATTGGTTTCGGATTTTGTTCCCCGCGGAGACCAGCCTGAGGCAATTGAGGAGCTTCGTGAAGGTATTCTGCGCGGAGAAAGAAATCAGGTCTTACTCGGTGTGACCGGTTCAGGAAAGACGTTCTCTGTTGCCAGTTTGATAGCCAGTGTTAATAGACCTACACTGGTAATCTCCCATAATAAGACCCTGGCGGCGCAGCTCTATTCCGAATTCAAGCAATTCTTTCCGGAAAATAGCGTGGAGTACTTTGTGAGTTATTACGACTACTACCAACCCGAGGCCTATGTTCCCCAGACCGATACATATATTGAGAAGGATGCTTCCATAAACGACCAGATTGACCGGTTAAGGCTAAAAGCTACCAGTTCTCTTTTGGAAAGGAGAGATGTTATCATTGTGGCTTCGGTATCCTGCATCTACGGCATCGGTTCCCCTGAGGAATGGAAGGAGTCTCTGGCGGTTCTGCTTAAGGGTAACTCCTATCCCCGTCAGGATTTGCTGCGGGACCTGGTAAATATCCAGTATCAGAGAAACGACATCGATTTCGCTCGGGGAAATTTCAGGGTCAAGGGAGATGTTGTGGAAATATATCCTGCCTATCTGGAAACTGCTCTCAGGGTAGAGTTTTTTGGCGATGATATTGAAAGGATAGCGGAAATAGACCCTTTAACCGGTAAAGTTCTAACAGACAAAGAGAAAGTATACGTATATCCGGCGAAACATTTCGTAACCACCAGGCCGAGACTGGAAGAAGCCATAAAAGCGATAAAAAAAGAACTGGCAGAGAGATTGAAGGAGTTGAAGTCTCAAAATAAACTACTGGAAGCCCAGAGATTGGAAACCAGAACGAATTACGATATTGAGATTATGCGGGAAGTAGGCTATTGTACGGGAATTGAAAACTATTCCCGGCATCTTTCGGGGAGAAAGCCGGGAGAGCCCCCATCCTGTCTGATTAACTATTTTCCCCGGGACTTCCTGACGATTATCGATGAATCGCACGTTACTATTCCGCAACTGAATGGTATGTATAACGGAGACCGTTCCCGAAAAGAGACCCTTGTGGAATACGGTTTTCGCTTGCCCAGCGCCCTGGATAATCGGCCGTTAAAGTTTGCTGAATTTGAAAGGTTGGTCAATCAAGTCATCTACGTTTCAGCCACGCCGGCTCCTTATGAACTGAAGAAAGCAAAAGGTGTTGTGGTGGAACAGGTTATAAGACCCACAGGATTGGTCGACCCGGCGGTGGAGATAAGGCCTACCGAAGGTCAGATTGATAACTTGATTAAAGAGATTGAGAAAAGAATGGAAAGAAAAGAAAGGGTTCTGGTAACCACCTTGACCAAGCGAACGGCAGAAGATTTATGTTCTTTCCTTGTGGAGAAGGGCTTGCGCGTGCGCTATCTCCATTCCGAGATTGAGACCTTAAACAGGGTGGAGATTTTGAAAGACCTCCGGAAAGGCGAATTCGATTGCCTGGTGGGGATAAACCTGTTAAGGGAAGGGCTCGATTTGCCCGAGGTGTCCCTGGTTGCTGTACTGGATGCGGATAAAGAAGGATTCTTAAGGTCTGAAACATCTTTGGTACAGGTTTGCGGCAGGGCAGCTCGCAACGTGAATGGCCAGGTAATTATGTATGCAGATGGTGTGACTCAGTCGATGCGCCGCGCCATTAGAGAGATGGATCGCAGGCGCAAGAAGCAGTTGGATTATAATAAGAGATTGCGCATTACTCCCAGGACAATTCAGAAAGCAATCAGGGAAGAGGAAGAATTTATCGACGAAACGAAACAGAGAGCTTACGGAATCTTACGCGAGAGGGGCTACGATTATCTAACCGCAGAGCAGGCGCCCCGGGTATTGAAAGAGTTAGAGCATCAGATGCGCGTAGCCGCAGACAACCTTGATTTTGAGCTGGCGGCGATATTAAGGGACAAGATTTTTGAGTTAAAAGGGTTACCGCATAGAAAAAAAGTTGTTCGCAGGTAGCCGCTCCGATATTTTGTAGTGCAGGGCTTTATGTGCGTAATGGTTTTGGTAGTGTAGGGGCTTGTCCCCGTAAGGATTACGCCCACAAGGGGCTACACTACCAATAAGTAAAAACAAATCATTCTTAACACGAAAGGAAATGGGTAACAGATGAGTCCGAAAAAATCGCCACGAGAGGATTTACTAAAAATTGGCGAGATAGCTAAACTTGCGGGTGTATTGCCGTCAACCGTGAGGTATTACACGGAAATCGGTTTAGTGGAACCGGCGGGCACTACGCCGGGAGGTCAAAAACTTTACGATAAAGAAGATACTTTGAGCAGGATTCGAATGATTAAGAACATTGAAAGGAAACGCCTGCCTTTGCAGACAATCAAGAAAATAATCGAAGACCACAGAGCAAAGAAGACTTAACAATGCGCATAGATTGATGGCAACGAGGAGGAAGATGTGAACCTCGATTTAGCGAAGATAAGGCCGATTGTTAAGAATGGACTCCGGGAAGACATAGGAGCGGGAGATATAACCACGGCTTGGCTTGTTCCGGAAGAGAGAAAAGCGAAAGCAAAGATAGTAGCCAGAGAACCGGGAGTGGTTGCCGGCATAGAGGTGGCAGAAGAGGTGTTTAAAGCTGTGGAGACGATGGTTGTCCGGGGTAAGAAGAAAAGGAAGGGAATCAGATTCAAGAAGATGGTGAAGGACGGAAAAGAAGTAAAGAACGGAGAGCTTCTGGCAGAAGTGCGGGGAAGTGCCCGGGTGGTCCTCACAGGGGAAAGGACAGCGCTAAACTTTCTGCAGCACCTCTGCGGGATTGCCACGCTGACGCGAAGATATGTAAAGGCTATTAAACCGACCGGCCCGCGGGGAAAAACAAAAATCTATGATACGAGGAAAACGACTCCCGGCTTGCGGTACCTGGATAAGTACGCGGTGACTTGCGGCGGGGGATATAATCACCGGATGGGACTTTATGATATGGTATTGATTAAAGATAACCATTGGCGCATAGCCGGCGCTAGAGGCCCGGGAAGAGTTGCCGGTAAGCGCGATTTGCGGCAGATAAAGAAGAATATTCCCCGGGGCATTAAAATAGAAGTGGAGGTCGATAGTCTCAGCCAACTGAAGAGAGTATTAGGTACGGATGTGGATATTGTTATGCTCGACAATATGAGACTCCCTGTTTTGAAAAAAGCAGTAAAGATGATTAGAATGAAGCGCGGGAAAAAGGGAGCAAAAAGTCCGGCTATCGAGGTCTCGGGCAAGATAAACCTGGAAAGTATCAAGAAGATTGCCCGACTGGGAGTAGATAGGATATCGGTGGGAGAGATTACCCATTCTGCGCGGGCCCTGGACATAAGTCTGGATATTGTGGCGTAGCGACAACTGACAGGGGGAAGAGACAGCCGGGTGATTCCGCCAGGGAGCAGGGCGCAAAAGTGAAAAAAGCTGGCACAAGAATTTCTGACAGGTCGTCACGAATCATAGGTAGAAAAATATTTCGTTATGTGAAGATTACTTCCACCCAGGATAAGGCAAAGAGGTTTGCACAGAAGGGCCTTCCCGAGGGCACTGCAATTATTGCGGAAATCCAGACTCAGGGAAAGGGTCGCCTGGGGAGGAAATGGGTTTCGCCCCAAGGTGGCATCTGGCTATCCGTTATCCTCCGCCCTGAAATAACCCCCCTGGAAACGCCAAAAATGACTATGATTGGTGGCCTCGCTGTGGCAAGAGCGATAGCCGGCCTGTTCAGACTGGAAGTGAAACTCAAATGGCCAAATGACGTTCTCATTCGCACGATTACAGGTAGCGAATTTAAGAAAATATGCGGGGTGCTGACGGAAGCGGTCTCGGGAGGTGGCAGGGTTAATTACGTCATTACGGGGATGGGAATCAACGTGAATAATCGTATCCCCCCGGCATTGCGGGATCAGGCAATTTCTCTCAGGGAGGCAACAGGCCGCAACTTATCCCGACTGAAACTTTTGAGAAAGGTGCTGGAAGAGTTCGACAAATGTTATTGGGATTTTAAAAGTCAAGGGATGGGTCCAATCCTGAAAGAGTGTAAAGGGATGTCGGCTGTGCTGGATAAGGAAGTCAAGATCGAGTGTGCGGATGGGATTATTGAAGGTAAAGCCCTGGATATAGACGAGTACGGAGCTTTAATCGTAGAGACAGAAGAGGGTAGGAAGAGAGTCGTTGCCGGGGATGTGATGCTACTCTCGAAAATGTAGCTGCAGAGCGATAGCTCTGCGTCAGTGTAGGGGCGACACTCCGTGGTCGCCCACAGGGAGGGACGGCACAGAGTCCGTCCCCTACAATTCTATGAAAAGGAAGATATATGCTTCTGGTAATTGATGTTGGGAATACGAGTATCTCCTTTGGTATCTACAGTGACAAAAAACTGATGGAGAGATGGGAAGTTTCAACAAGCGTAGAAAAATCTCCCGAGGAGTACGGAGCAGAAATATTAGATTCCTTCCGTTCCGGAAAAATCGACAAGAAAAATATTTCCGGGATTGCCATATCCTGCGTGGTTCCTTCCCTGTTACCCGTTTTCGAAGGGATTTCCCGGAGATATTTTCACCTCAAGCCCCTCGTGGTTGGCCGGGATGGTGAGATGGGGATGCCTATCCTGTATGATAATCCCGGGGAAGTAGGGGCTGACAGGCTTTCCACCAGTATTGCTGCTTTTGAACTGTATAAGGGTCCTCTTATAGTGGTCGATTTCGGCACTGCTACAACTTTTGACGTAATCAGCGAGAAAGGAGAATATGTTGGGGGAGTAATTGCGCCCGGGGTCGGCATCTCTTCCCGGGCGCTTTCTGAAAAGGCAGCTCAACTGCCCAATGTTGAATTGGTCAAGCCAGAAAATGTTATCGGCAAGAACACCAGAAATAGTATGCAGGCAGGAATAGTCTATGGTACGATCGGACAGGTGAAAGAGATACTTTCCAGAATAAAGACGGAGATGGGAGGGAATCCCAAAATTGTGGCTACCGGCGGATACGCCACTCTCATAGCTCCCGAGGTAAAGATAATAGATACGGTGAATCAAGAGCTGGTTCTGGAAGGCTTGAGGATAATCTGGGAGCGAAACTTTCGACCTCAGAAATAGGCATGTGGATTTTGTGGAAAAGTCTGTGGATAACTTTGAAACTGCTGATTAGAAAATATCAAAGCGTACAGTGTAGTGCGTGGTGGCACCAAACCGGATTCGCGTTAGGGAAATTTTGAGGACTATACCAGGAAACGCCGGTTTTGCTCATATGAAATTTGGTTGGCGAAAAACGAAGAAAAACGGAGTATTTAAAAGAAAAACAGCGTTCCAAGAAGAGATGGCGGAAATTCGGTTGTTTTCGTTTCTTGACTTATTTCCTGCAAAGATATATATTTAGCACTCTTGACATATGAGTGCTAATGGCTGCGCAACCTGCAGGTTGCGGCTACCACAACTGTTACGGTGTTAGTATCTTGGAAAGGAGGAAGATTTTAATGAAGGTCAGACCGCTGGGTGATCGAGTTCTGGTTAAACCTTTGGAAGTAGAGGAAAAGAAGAAGGGCGGAATCATCATTCCTGACACTGCCAAAGAGAAACCCCAGGAAGGTAAAGTTGTTGCAGTGGGAAAGGGTAAGATTACCGAAGAAGGGAAGACACTGCCCCTGGACGTAAAGGTAGGGGATAAAATACTTTTTGGGAAGTATGCGGGTAATGAAATAAAGATAGAGGACAAAGACTACCTGATTGTAAGAGAAGAAGATATCCTGGCAATCATTGAATAAAAGATAAAGATCAATGATGGGTCTATGATTCAAAATGTTGATAAATCGATTATTTATTGACCGAATTTTAAGGAGGGATTGAAATGGCAAAGCAAATGAAGTTCAATGAAGAGGCGATGCGGGCAGTAATGAGTGGTGTGGACCAGCTGGCAGACGTGGTGAGAATCACTCTTGGGCCGAAGGGCAGGTACGTAGTTCTGGATAAGAAGTTTGGTTCGCCGACCATTACCAATGACGGGGTGACCATAGCCAAAGAGATTGAACTCAAGGATCCCTTTGAGAATATGGGAGCTCAATTGGTAAAAGAGGTCGCCTCCAAAACAAACGACGACACTGGCGATGGTACTACTACGGCGACTCTCCTTACCCAGGCGATTGTTCGCGAAGGGCTCAAGAATATCACTGCCGGAGCCAATCCTATTCATGTTAAGAGGGGAATTGATTTGGCCGTTCAGGCCGCGGTAAAAGAGATAAAACAGAAGAAAAAAGATGTGAAAACCAAAGAGGAGATCGCCCAGGTAGCTTCCATAGCTGCCAACAGTCACGAAATCGGAAACTTGATTGCCGATGCTATGGATAAGGTGGGGAAAGACGGAGTGATTACAGTAGAGGAAGGAAAGGGTGCTGCTACCACCGTGGACATTGTGGAGGGGATGCAGTTTGACCGGGGGTATATCTCCCCGTATTTTGTTACCGACGCGGAAAGGATGGAAGCGGTTCTGGAGGATGCCTATGTTCTGCTTACCGATAAAAAAGTCAGTTCCATGCAGGACCTCCTGCCGGTATTGGAAAAAATTATTCAGACCGGCAAGCCCTTTGTCATTATAGCCGAAGATATAGAAGGAGAAGCTCTGGCCACGTTGGTGGTCAATAAGTTGAGGGGAACGCTAAAGTGTGCAGCAGTCAAGGCTCCGGGCTTTGGAGACCGTCGAAAAGAGATGTTACAGGATATTGCAACTCTCACCAAGGGAACGGTAATTTCGGAAGAGACGGGAATGAAACTTGATAAGGCAGCTCTGGATATGCTTGGCCAGACAAAGAGGGTGACCATTGATAAGGAAAACACCACAATTGTGGGAGGTACTGGAGACAAGAAAGATATCGATGCCAGAATTGGGCAAATTAAGAAGCAGATAGAAGAAACTGACTCGGATTACGATAAAGAGAAACTCCAGGAGCGCCTGGCGAAGCTGGTGGGAGGAGTAGCTGTAATTAATGTGGGCGCAGCTACTGAGACCGAGATGAAAGCAAAGAAGTTCAAGATTGAAGATGCCATGCACGCTACCCGAGCTGCTGTAGAAGAGGGTATTATACCTGGTGGTGGAGTAGTACTATTGAGAGCCACTGACGCTATTTCTAAATTGAAGCCAGAAGATGCAGATGAGCAGACGGGGATAAATATTATCCGGAGGGCCTTAGAAGAACCTTTAAGGCAGATTGCGGAGAATGCCGGTTTTGAAGGCTCTGTGGTTGTGGAGAAAGTGAGGAAGAGCCCCCCAGGCGTGGGGTTAGATGCTGAGAGTGGAAAATATGTAGAGCATATGAAAGTGGGCATTGTTGACCCGGCTAAGGTAACTCGCCTGGCTCTGGAGAATGCTGCCAGTATTGCTTCCATATTATTGACCACAGAATCTCTGGTAACGGACATACCTGAAGAGAAACCTGCCGTACCTCCTATGCCCGGTGGCCCCGGGGGTATGTATTAAGGCGTTACTGGCAGGGGGGATGCGGTTGGTCGTTGTTTCCCGAGCCCGTTCAGGTTTCGGAACGGGGCAGGGTGACGTAAGGAATGTAGCTGCAGAGCAACGGCTCTGCGTCGATGTAAGGGGGATACGGAATCTATCCCAATGTATCGGGATGGTTGCCCAGAAACGAGCAAAGCTTACGCTTTGCTGCTATAAAAGAGTAGCCCACCAGAAATGGCACCATAAACGGTGCCCGACCACCAATTGCCATTCTAAAGATACCTTCCTATACGTGCTATCCAATTGTTTCTCACCTTGATGAACGAGGCTTATCTGTTTCTTATTATTATTGATAAAAAGAACTAAATTTGGTATAAATAAAACAATAATTACTAATGCCATTTTTCAATCTTATCTCTAATTCAAGCTTCTTGACGCAGAGGTACCTAAGGGACTGAAGGGGGGCGTTTGCTAAACCTGTAGTAGGCCAAATGGTCATTGTAGGTTCGACTTACCTAGACATCGCCTCATCTGGAATCTCCCCTTTGATTATCCGCGTCTAAATGCAACACCTTAGTGGTTTGCTGTTTAGCTTGGAAAAACCTATGCAGTAGTTAATCTTAATGCCGGGGAGAAAACATTGCAATCGGGACAATCGCTTATCAAGGGCCTACCGGTAACCTCAAAAAAAAGAATCTTTCATTATGTTTGAAGGTGTCGGAAGGATAAAGTAACGATTCTTAAAAAACCCAGATTAATCCTAAAATGAGAACAAGCACTTAAGTGAATAAGGATATAAGTATGGATATAACCTATAACAGGATTTTTGAAAAAAATAGAATAACCATTCTTATTTTTATACTGATCTTTTTTTTAGCTACTGTCTTTTTCTTTTTTCACTGGCCCACCGTTAAGCCTGTAAATTTAGTTACTGGAAATCATTATTATCTTGCTCAGCAAATGTCAATGGGCCATGTGCTCTATCGTGATCTTTTTTCTGATAAACCGCCCCTAAATGAATATATTGCAGTGCTTTGTTTTTCCGTTTGTAGAGGAGAGTTATTTCCTGCTATAATTCTGACAAGATTTGTCTTTTTTTTCTTTTTTATTTTATCTGCTATCCCATTGTTTATTATTACTAAATATATTGTGGACAAATCGCATTTAGCCTGGCTCGTGGTGTTAATTTATCTGTCCTTTGATTATCCATATGCAAGGATTGCTTTAGGAAGTGATTGGCATACATTGATGAATTTCTTTGCCCTATTATCAGTTCTTTTTTTTCTAAAAAACCGTTATGTATTAAGTGGACTGTTTTCTTCTTTGGCGGTTCTCTCCTGGCAGCCTGGTATTATATTTTTCATCGCAACGTCATCCGCAGTAATATTATTTCCTAATGATAAAAGAGGAGAGAAACTGTCAAGGGTGACTTTGGGTTTTTTATCCCCGATATTGTTGTTATTGCTATATACTCATATTAGTGGATATCTTTCAGACCTCATTAAGCAGACAATTCTCTTTGGTAAGGTCACCATCAGGCATGGTTTCCTTGCGGGTATTGGTTTGATACCAAAGATAGTAGATAAGGATTATGGCCGTAATATTCCTATCATTATCTTAGGAGTTCTTGGATTTATCATAAATTTTGCTCAAATAACAATAAATCGTCATAAGAAGATTAATTTAAAAGCCTCTTTTTTACCACTAAGCGTTTTATCTATGACCATTATATTTAGCTTAATTGACTTTCAAGGTCCAACTGATTTTATCCCTTTTGTTCCCTGGCTGGCCTTCTATGCAGTTTACTCCATAACCTTTTTTCCCGGGAGTAGAAAATCTTTAATTGTAAATATTATTCCACTGTGTTTTATCCTAGCTTTGATAGTGTATTCCCTAAAAGGTACGATTAGAAGATTACCCTCCTTTACTTTAAAAAAACAAAAAGAATTCGTACTAAATAACCTAAAAAGTTTCGACTTAAGAGAAGATGATTTGTTGTTATGTATGCATTCAGCCCAGCCACTTTTATTTATGAATAAAAAGAATATGCTCAAATATATTTATTACTTTAACTCGAAACATTATCGGTTCATCGAAAAATATGAGGAAAATGGTTTTAACTCAGTGCTTTATTCTATTAATGAGAGAAAACCAAAGCTGATATACGTTCCGAAAGTGGGTTCGTATATAGTTAATAACAGGCGCCCTTACCGGAGACTAAGAAAAATTTTGGACACTACCTATGAAAAGTTCGAAAGTGAAAAAGTGGTAATATTTATAAGAAAGTAAGATCGGGTATACTGCTCCCCATTAAGCAATTAGGTGCAAATTAGGAGAAAATCTCCTATAATAGCACCAAAAACAAGGAAAAACGAAGGGTCGCTGTCCCGATGAATCCAGCCCATGCAAAAATTGAATCTCACGAGCTGGATGAATAAATCAGGACATGTTAGCGACGGGCGCAAGATGGTGAGCGCCCTGGGATGTTTCTTCTTGCGCTAAATGACATTACTTCACTTGGCATTAAGCCCCTTCGCTATTTGTCAATAATCGGTGCCGCGACTTCTTTCTCTTCTCACTTTGATGAATGAGGCTTATCTGTTTCTTATTATTATTGATAAAAACAATTAAATTTGGTATAAATAAGACAACAATTACTGATGCCATTTTTCAATCTTGTCTCTAATTAAAGTTTCTTGACGGAGAAATACCCAAGGGTCTGAAGGCGCACGTTTGCTAAACCTGTAGAAAGGCAGAATTAAATGTCGTAAAAAAGTTCTATTAAAGTAGTTATCATTTTAGAAAATGAAACAGTTAAACAATTTTGCCAAGACAAAATTATCAGTAATAATCCCAGTATATAATGAGGCGCGATTCATAGATACTGTAATAAAGAAAGTTAAATCCATAAAGTTGCCTGGTGAGATAGCTAAAGAAATTATTATTATCAATGATGGGTCAACAGATAATACAAGTAAAATATTAGAACAGTATAGCAGCGATTCAGCAATAAAGATATTCCATCAAGAGAAAAATATGGGAAAATCTTCAGCAGTGAGGTTAGGATTAGAAAAGTCAATGGGAGATATAATTCTTATTCAAGATGCCGACTTAGAATATGATCCTGATGATTACCCACAACTTATAGGCCCAATCATCAAAAAGGAAGCGTCTGTGGTATATGGCTCTCGATTTAAAGGCACTATTGAATATATC
>CAYFRM010000046.1:0-20798 GCA_964345635.1 uncultured Clostridia bacterium | reverse complement strand
ATCGTCAAATCTACTTTAGATGGCGGGATAGTCGATGACCTTGTCTACAAGGAAGATGGCAATAGTTTTATTCATCTGTCCGAAATACCATTTTATAGAAAACAGATGCGCATACTATCGGGTAATAATCCACTCGTCGATCCTGTAAATGTAGAGGATTACATTGCTCTGGGTGGTTATAAGGCCCTGGCTAGGGCCTTACGGAAGAGCCCGGAGGAAATAATAGAGGAAATAAAAACCTCGGGCCTCAGAGGTAGAGGTGGTGCAGGTTTTCCCACCGGTAGAAAGTGGGAAATCACTCGTGCCCAGAAAGGCAATGTTAAATATATGCTTTGCAATGCAGATGAAGGCGACCCGGGAGCATATATGGATAGAAGCCTGCTTGAGGGCAATCCTCATTCGGTTATTGAGGGGATGATAATAGGGGCTTACGCAATCGGTGCAGGAGAAGGATGGGTTTATGTGCGGAATGAATATCCGCTTGCGGTGAAACATGTAACCATCGCAATTGAACAGGCAAGAAGACTCGGTTTGTTAGGCGAAAATATTTTAGGTTCTGGTTTTACTTTTGATATCAAAATAGCAAGAGGCGCGGGTGCATTTGTCTGCGGTGAGGAAACTGCTCTTATGGCATCTGTAGAAGGAAAGAGAGGAATTCCCAGGCAGCGGCCGCCCTTCCCCGCACAGTGTGGGCTTTTCGCTAAACCAACAAACATAAACAATGTTGAAACACTGGCAAATGTGCCAATAATAATAGAGAAAGGAGCCGATTGGTTTGGCGACATAGGCACGGAAAAGAGCAAAGGTACGAAGATATTTTCACTGGTAGGTAAGGTGCGGAATACCGGACTGGTAGAGGTGCCAATGGGTATCACGCTCGGCGAGGTGGTATTTGATATTGGTGGTGCTCTTGACGGCAAAATGGTGAAAGCTGTTCAGATTGGCGGGCCATCGGGGGGGTGTATTCCCCAGGAACTATTCCACTTACCTGTAGACTATGAATCTCTCACAGGTGCTGGCGTCATAATGGGTTCAGGCGGCATGATTGTTATGGACGAAAATACCTGCATGGTTGATATTGCAAAGTATTTTACCAACTTTTTGCAAGAGGAGTCTTGTGGAAAATGCTCTATCTGTCGGGAAGGCACGCAGAGAATGTATGAAATTCTTACAGGTGTAACAGAAGGTCGCGGCACAGAAGAAGGATTAACCCTGCTTGAAGAGCTGGGAGGGGTTATAAAAAATGCATCTATGTGTGGACTCGGGCAGACTGCGCCCAATCCCGTGCTCTCAACATTAAGATATTTTAAGGATGAATATAGTGCTCACATAAAAGAGAAGAAATGCCGTGCCGGGGTATGTAAAACCTTTATTCAATATATGATAGATCCCGAAAAATGCACGGGTTGCGAACTCTGCAAGAAAAACTGCCCCCAGGAGGCGATAGAAGGCGAGCGTAAAAAACCGCACTCAGTAGTGCAGGATAAGTGCATAAAGTGCGGCATTTGTTACGATATGTGCGAATTCGATGCAGTTCTCAAAACAACTGGAGGAAAAAATGCCAAAAATAGCAATTGATGGAATCGATTTTGACGCTCCCGAGGGCTGGTCGATACTTGATACAGCAAGGTTCCTGGGATTGGAGATTCCGACCCTTTGCTATGACGAGGGACTTTCTGCCTGGGGCGGATGTCGCTTATGTTTAGTGGAAATAGGCACAGGCGAAAAGAGCGAACTTGTCACCTCCTGCACATACCCTGTTGAAGAAGGGTTGGTAGTGAGGACGGCTACGAAACGGGTTATTGATGCGAGAAAAATGGTGCTGGAACTTCTCATAGCACAGTGCCCCGCATCCAAGGTTTTGCAGGATATGGCTGCAAAGATAGGCCTGGACCGGGTCAGGTTCAAGCCTAAGCGGGAGGATTGTGTATACTGCGGGCTGTGCGTAAGAATGTGTGAAGAGCAGATGATGGCAAAGGCTATAGGATTCGTAAACAGGGGTAACAAACTGAAAATTACCACACCATTTGACATAACCTCTGAAGAATGTCGAAGGTGTGGTGCTTGTATGTACATCTGCCCGGTATGTACATTAAGATGTGAAGGTCCTGAGGCGGAAAATGTGTTATGTGGCAGATGTTATAACGAACTCCAGCCAACGTGTTTGGACGTTTATGAGGACTACGCTTGCTGGATGGGGCTGAAAGGCAATTGCGGAACGTGCGTAAAAGAAGAAACTGAAAAGAAAAAGGAGGAGTAAAATGGAATTTGGAAAAATTAATGCGACGGCAGCAACTTTGACAAAAAACAGGACAGAAGACGCTATTGTACCGATAAGTGGAATGTGTGTTACTTGTGTGGATGGCTGTATAGGGATGTGCGAAATTGGAAGGTCTGCCTATAGGGGGAGAGAAGTTATGTACCCGCATCCATACGGGATAATCAGTTCCGCGGGTGAAAAAGCGTACCCTGTGGACCTATCTCACTTTACAATGCTTGGCACATTTAAAGGTGCATATGGAATAGAGCCGGATTCCAACAAGGCCCTATTCACGAATGTTAACCTGGAGCGAAGGATAGGACACGATAAAAGCATAAAATTGAGAGTGCCTATTATTATTCCCGGACTTGGCTCAACAGCCATAGCCAAAAATAACTGGGAAGGACTTGCTGTCGGCGCTGCACTTTCGGGCGTAATAATTACGATAGGAGAAAATGTATGCGGCATGGACAAGGATGCGAAAATAAAGAAGGGGAAAGTCGTGCACTCCCCGGAACTGGAAAGAAGGATTAAAATCTTCAAGGAATGGCAGCGGGACGGTTACGGTGCTATCGTTGTCCAGGCAAATGTCGAAGATACAAAGCTCGGGGTGCATGAATATGCCATAGATAAATTGGGTGTCGAAGCAGTGGAACTAAAATGGGGACAAGGTGCAAAAGACATCGGTGGCGAGGTAAAGATAAAAGACTTAAAGCGCGCCCAGATGTTAAAAGACAGGGGGTATATCATATTGCCCGATCCTTATGACCCGGCGGTTATACAGGATTTCGAGCATGACGTTTTTCAGGAATTTGAACGCCACTCAAGAATTGGCATGGTTGAAAAGGAAAGTTTCCTTAAAAGGGTAGAAGAATTGAGGGCTGCAGGTGCAAAATATATTTTTCTGAAGACGGGTGCTTACAGACCGATGGATCTTGCTCTTGCAGTAAAATGCGCATCGGAAGCGAAAATTGATTTACTGACTGTAGATGCAGCCGGTGGCGGAACAGGAATGAGCCCCTGGAGAATGATGAATGAATGGGGCGTGCCGGGAATTGAACTGTGGTCGCTTCTCTATCAATATCTGAACAGGTTAGCGAAGAAAGAAAAATACATTCCTGATGTTTCCATTGCTGGTGGATTTACCATGGAAGACCAGGTCTTTAAAGGTTTGGCATTAGGGGCGCCGCACTTTAAACTGGTTGGCATGGCCAGGGCGCCACTTGCTGCTGCAATGGTGGGTAAAAACATAGGCAAAAAAATAGAAGAAGGTAGTGTACCCGTATACGTGGCGCGTTTTGGACGAACTAAAGATGAGATATTCATTACTGCTTCAGAGCTTCGTCGCAAATTTGGTAGTGAGTTTGACTCAATTCCCACAGGCGCTATCGGATTCTATACGTATATGAAAAGGGTCGAACAGGGAGTCAAACAAATTATGTGCGGCGCAAGAAAATTCGCATTGGAACACATCTCGCGGAATGATATCGCTGCTTTAACCCATGAGGCAAGTGAAATAAGCGGCATCCCCTATATAATGGAATGCGATAAGAAAGAAGCAGAAGAAATCCTCGAAGATTGATTTCCCGTATGCAATGGTAAGGACAACGCCACAGGAGATAAATAGAGGTTCTTGATGGAAACACCGATTGTTGATGTAGAATTGGCAAAAAATTTGGGACTTACGCAAGAAGAATTTGAAGAAATAAAAAAATTGCTCGGTAGAGTTCCGAATTTTACCGAATTGGGTGTTTTTTCAGCCATGTGGTCGGAGCATTGCAGCTATAAAAATTCACGCAAGTTGTTTAGTCTCTTCCCCACCAAAGGTAAACAGGTATTGGTCGGCGCCGGCGAGGAAAACTCCGGGATTGTGGATATAGGGGATGGCCTGGGAGTTGCCTTTAAGATAGAATCGCACAATCACCCTTCGGCGGTAGAGCCGTTTGAGGCTTCAGCCACAGGCATAGGCGGGTGCTTGAGGGATATATTTACCACGGGAGCAAGACCGGTTGCCGGTTTAGGCGCTCTGAGATTCGGGAATCTGGATAACGAAAGAGTCAAATTCCTGTTTAAAGAAGTTATCCGGGGGTTAGCTCATTATGCCAATACTGCAGAGATTAATGCGGTAGGTGGCGAGACTTATTTTGATGAAAGTTACGAAGGCAATCCTTTAGTTAATGCCTTTGTTGTGGGTATTGTAAAGCATGATAAAATTGTGAGAGGTAGCGCATACGGAACAGGAAATCCCGTATATTATATAGGAGGAGAGACAGGCAGGGACGGCGTGGGCGGGGCAAGTTTTGCTTCCCGGGAGATTACCGAAGAGTCCGGTTCGGAAAAAGCTGCAGTGGCCATAGGGAATCCCGAGCTGGGAAAACGTTTAAGAAAGGCCTGCCTGGAACTGATAGAAAAAGGGCTTGTCGTGGGAATGCAGGATATGGGAGCAGCTGGACTTACCTGCTCTTCTTCGGAGACAGCTACCAGAGGAGGAACGGGCATTGAAATAGATGTTGCCTTAATTCCTAAACGAGAAAAAGGGATGACCCCTTACGAAATCCTCCTGTCCGAATCGCAGGAAAGGATGCTGGCTATCCTGAAAAATGGCAAGGAAAACGAGGCTCTGGATATATTGAAAAAATGGAATATCAATGCCGCAAGAATCGGAAAGGTAACGGATGATAAAATGATGCGGGTCAAAGAGAATGGCATGGTGGTTTGCGAAGTTCCTGCAGAGGCCCTTACGAAAAAAGCGCCTCTCTATGATAGAGAAGTTGCCGAACCTGCCTACTTGAAAGAGGCGCAAAAGTTGACTCGCGCATCGATACAGATGCCAGAAGACTTCAATAAAGTCTTATTGCAATTACTCGACTCTCCCACTATTGCCAGCAAAGAATCGGCATATAAAAAATTTACCGCAGTGGATAAGGATGAAGTAGCGGTGGGTCCAGGTTCAGATGCAGCGGTGGTTAAAGTTAAAGGAACCAAAAAGGCATTAGCCATAAGCGCAGATTGCAATGGCAGATATTGCTATCTGAATCCCTATAACGGCGCGATGATGGCGGTGGCCGAAGCGGCGAGGAATATAGTCTCAAGTGGAGGGAGGCCGCTGGCAATTACTGACGGCTTGAATTTTGGCAATCCCATGAAACCGGAGAATTACTGGCAATTTGAAAAGTGTATAGAAGGGCTTTCTGCAGCATGCAAGGTTTTGAATACACCTGTTATCAGCGGCAACGTAAGCTTTTATAATGAAAATCCCAAGGGCGCAGTAGACCCCACTCCTATAGTGGGAATGGTAGGATTGATAAAAGAAGCGGATAAATACGTTACTCAGGATTTTAAGAACGAGAATGATTTAGTTGTGCTTCTGGGCGAAAATAAGCCTGACCTTTCCGGGAGCGAATATTTATACCTGGTCCACAAGCAGAAAAAAGGTAATCCCCGGATAGATATAAACATGGAGAAGGCTGTTCAGGAAGTATGCCTTGAGGCAATCGAGTCGGGTATTATCAGTTCCGCCCACGATTGTTCGGAGGGTGGATTGGGAGTAACCCTGGCTGAATCGTGTATTGCCAACGCAAATGGAATGTTGGGCGCAGTAATAAAGTTGGATGAGTTGAAAAACAAAGACATAAGAATAGATGAGATTCTTTTTGGTGAAGCTCCTTCCAGAATAGTAGTCTCTCTGAATAAAGATAAACTGAGCTCCTTAGAAAAAATACTGAAAAGACATTCGGTTCCATATCAGATTCTGGGCAATGTTACAGGAGATAGACTCGTAGTTGAATACAAACAAAAGACGATAATCGATATTCCTGTGACCACATTGAGTGATACCTGGAGAAAAGCAATCCCCTCAAGATTATGATAAGGGCAAATTCCCTCTCCCCTTTGGGGAGAGGGTAAGGGTGAGGCGGAAATAGAGAAAGGTATAACATAACAATGAAACCGGTAAGAATAATTCCCTGTTTAGATATCAAAGAAGGAAGAGTTGTTAAGGGCGTGAAGTTTGTTGATTTGAAAGACGCCCGTGACCCGGTGGAAGCAGCAGCCGCTTATTGCGCTGCAGGCGCGGATGAGCTGGTATTTCTCGATATTGCTGCTTCTGTGGAGTCGAGGCCCACGCGTCTGGATTGGGTAAAAAAGGTAAAAGAAGTAACCACTATACCTTTTTGTGTAGGCGGAGGCATCAGAGGTTTGGAGGATATGCAGGCTCTTTTTGACCTGGGAGCGGATAAGGTCTCAATCAATACCGCTGCAGTCAAAAATCCCGCTTTGGTCAAAGAAGCCAGCGAAAGATTCGGCAAAGAAAAACTCGTTGTGGCTATTGACGGAAAAAAGAATCCTCCCGGCAGTTCCCGGCCGAGATTAGAAGTTCTGATTATGGGCGGAGAAGAACCGACAGGCCTGGATGTAATTGAATGGGCGAAGCGAGTTGAACAGTTAGGCGCAGGGGAAATTCTTTTGACCAGCAAGGACACTGATGGCACCAGGGATGGTTACGATATTGAAATGACCCGTCTTGTTTCGGAAGGGGTAAACATTCCCGTGACTGCCTCAGGGGGAGCGGGGAAATTGGAACATTTCTTTGAGGCGGTAACTGAAGGAAAGGCAAATGCAGTCCTGGCTGCTTCTGTCTTTCACTTTGGAGAATACAAAATCAAAGAAGTGAAAGATTATCTTTCGAGCAAGGGAATAAGCGTAAGAACTTAGAAATTTCTTGACAAAAGAGGAAAAGAACAGGTAATATAAGGAGTCTTCCGGCAACAGTGACTGGAGGGCTTTTTTGTTTAGCTCAACCTGACCGCCTCTGGCCTTAGGAAGAGTGGAGGGCGAAGGGGAAGGACAAAATGGCAACTAAATACATTTTCGTTACCGGTGGAGTAGTATCTTCGTTGGGCAAAGGAATAACCTCGGCCTCTATTGGCTGTTTATTAAAAAGTTGCGGGTTGAAGGTAAATATTCTGAAGATAGATCCTTATCTCAATGTGGACCCGGGGACGATGAGCCCTTACCAGCACGGAGAAGTTTTCGTCACTGAAGATGGAGCGGAGACCGATTTGGATTTGGGCCACTATGAGAGATTCCTCGATATAAATTTGAAAAAAATAAACAATATTACCAGTGGCGTAATCTATGACGCGGTAATTAATAAAGAAAGAAAAGGCGATTTCTTGGGCAAAACGGTTCAGGTAATCCCTCATATTACGGACGAGATTAAATCCCGCATCAAGGCTTTATCCAAAGATTCTGACGTAGTAATCACGGAAATTGGCGGCACCACAGGCGATATCGAAGGGCTGCCCGTTCTGGAAGCAGCCAGACAGTTTAAGCAGGACGTGGGAGAAGGAAATGTTTGTTATGTTCACGTCACCCTGGTGCCATTCATCAAGGCCGCTGAGGAAATGAAGACTAAGCCCACGCAGCAGAGTGTGGCCAAGTTAAGAGAGATTGGAATTGAACCGCAAGTAATTGTCTGCCGCACCGACAGACCATTGACGAATGAATTGAGGGAAAAGATAGCCTTATTCTGTAGTGTTCAGGAAAAGGCAGTAGTGGAAGAACGGGACGTTTCCAGCAGTATTTATGAGGTTCCCTTAATGCTAAAAAAAGAGAACCTGGATACTATTTTATTGGAAATGCTATGTTTAGAGAAAAAGAAGAGCGACTTATCAAAATGGAAAGAAGTTGTTAAGAAAATAGCAAATCTAAAAGAGAATGTGGTAATCGGCGTTGCCGGAAAGTACACGGAACTGAAGGATACCTACAAGAGTATCTGGGAAGCGCTGGTTCACGGAGGATTAAGTAATAACGTAAAAATAAAGATAAGCTATATCGACGTAGAAGATAAAAAATTAGAAAAAAGATTAGAAAGCGTGGATGGAATACTTGTTCCGGGTGGATTTGGCGAGAGGGGTGTTGAAGAGAAGGTAAGGGTTTGCAGATTTGCCCGCGAGCGCAAAATTCCTTTACTGGGTATCTGTTTAGGGTTGCAGTGCGCGGTAATAGATTTTGCTCAAAACGTCTGTGGAATGAAAGGCGCACACAGCAGAGAATTTAAACCGGATACTCCCTATCCGGTTATAGACTTACTTCCTGAACAAAAGAAGATATCGCGAAAAGGGGGAACGATGAGGTTGGGGAGTTATCCCTGCACGCTGAAAAAGGGGTCTCACGCTTTCCGTGCTTATAAGAATAGACTGGTGTTTGAGAGACATAGACACAGATATGAATTGAACAATAAGTTTCGGGCCCGGTTGAGAGCAAAAGGGCTTTTGGTAACCGGCGAATATGAGAAGAAACGGCTAGCAGAAATTGTCGAATTCAAGGACCACCCCTGGTTTGTAGCGGTTCAGTTTCACCCCGAATTCAAATCCCGACCCACAAAACCCCACCCCTTGTTTAGAGAATTCATTAAAGCCTCCCTGAATAAGAAAAAAAGGGAATGAAATGGAAGGAAACAAAAAAGCGGTAGTATTATTGAGCGGGGGGCTCGATTCATCCACTTGCCTGTACAAGGCGATAGAAGACGGGTATGTCACTTACGCACTGTGTTTTGACTACGGTCAGAGGAATGTCAAAGAGGTGGAATGTTCCCGAAGAATAGCCGGGGAAGCCGGTGCAATTTTTAAGAAGATTAAGATTGATCTAAGGCAAATAGGAGGTTCGGCTTTAACCGATAACATAGAAGTTCCTTTGGGAAGAGAAACGGAAGAAATAGGCAATGATATCCCCGCGACTTACGTGCCGGCAAGGAATACAATTTTTCTCAGTGTAGCTTTAGGTTTTGCCGAGGTGGTAGACGCAGAGGCAATATATGTGGGTGCAAATATGATAGATAATCCGGGTTATCCGGATACGACGCCGGGATACATAAAAGCGTTCCAGGAGCTGATTAACATAGCCGTAAGAAAGACAGTAAAAGGTGGCAATGTAGAAATAAAGACTCCTTTAATTCGAATGACAAAGAAAGAGATAGTGCAGGAAGCAGTAAGGCTGAAAGTGCCCCTGGAACTTACCTGGAGTTGTTATCAGGGGGAAGAAGAACCCTGCGGCCAGTGTGATGCGTGCAGGTTGAGAGCAAAAGGCTTCCGGGAAGCCGGTTTGGCCGATAGTTTATGTCAGAAATACGATAAGATTTAGATTAACTACTTGACTCATTTTTTGAATTCACGCCTAAATTCCTCTCCCGGCGTTAAACCTTTCCTTTATAATAATAGAAAAACCTATTGCTTTTTAGAGAGAATGCTGTTATAATTTAAAAACTGCCACGGGTTATTCGTATAGGTAGTGTAGGGCTTTATGCCCGTCCTGATAAATCGGGACGCCCATAAAGGGCTACACTACGATGGTTACACCCATAGAGGCCATACTATCGACAATTCTTGGAGATGGCAGAATGAGAACTTTTATTGCTGTGGGAATATCCAGCGAAGTGAGGGAAAGGATCGCGCAAATCCAAGTGGAGTTGAGGAGAGGAGAGCCGGATGTCAAATGGGTTGAGCCCGAAAACCTGCACATTACTCTGAAATTCCTCGGTGAGGTGAGTGAGGAGAAACTTCCCGGGATAATTGAGAAGACAAGACTTGCCGCTTCGGGGATTTCCCGTTTCAGGGTTCACCTTTGGGGGTTAGGTTGCTTTCCCCATCCGAAGTCTCCCCGGGTAGTCTGGGTTGGCGTGAGTGAAGGTAAAGAAGAATTGAAAAATTTAAGCGAGAGGATTGAGGAAAACGTTTCTTATTTAGGATTTGCCAAAGAGAAAAGAGCGTTTTCTTCTCATTTAACGATTGGCAGAGTCAGGACTCCCAGAGGCAGGGGAAAATTGGCCAGGAAAATCGAAGACGGACAAAAACGTGATGTGGGAGAATTTCCTGTGGACAAAGTGCTGGTTATGGAGAGTCAACTCAGTTCCCGGGGGCCCACTTACAAGATAATAGAGGGCATAAATCTGGAATGATAATCAAGAAATTGAAAGATAAGTTGCTGGAAAAGAGGTACCGTGTCATACTGGTTATGGCTTTCTTGTTGCTGGTGGGAGTGGTAGCCATTATTTCCCGCAAGAGTGAAATGGAACTTCGTTCTCTACCTTTCTCTCCCGGCGAGTTTAAGGAGATAGCCCTTACCTTTGATGACGGCCCGGACCCTATGGCTACGCCAAAAATTTTAGATATGCTTAATAGAGAGGGCGTTAAGGCGACCTTTTTTGTAGTGGGGAAGATGGTGGAGAAATATCCGGAGTTACTGCGACAGGTATGGAAGGAAGGCCACGACGTGGGTAACCATACGTACAACCATCCGGATTTGACAAAACTATCCAGAGAAGAGATCCTTAAAGAGCTGGATAAAACCCGCATACTGGTGAAAAAAATTACGGGCAAATACACTTATCTCGTTCGCCCGCCGGGTGGGAGATACGACAACAAGGTAATCTTAGCTACTACCTTAAGCGGGTATAAGATGATTCTCTGGACAGATTATCCCGGTGATTACGGCTGTTCCTCAAGTAGACTGATTTATCAGAGGGCGGTTTCGGGAGCGGAAAATGAAGGAATAATTCTTCTGCATAATGGATTGGATACTACTGTGGAGGCTATTCCCAGAATCATTTCCGAATTGAAAAAGAGAAAATATAGATTCGTTACAATTTCCGATTTAATGGAAGAGATTAGAGCGAAAGAGAGCGTCTATTTCGAAAAATTTGAAAGAGAACAAAAAGCAAGGCCGCTCCCGCTGGAAATGGCAGTTACGGAGTAAGTTAGACGCTCGGGATCTGGTTGCTGGGGGATAGATATGAGGATTTTGGGAATCGATTACGGAGAAAAAAGGATTGGCCTGGCGCTCAGCGACGCCGCGAACATAATTGCTCGCAGCCTCAAAGTTTTAAACAGGGACAGAAGTGGCAATTGGCTCGAAGAGATAAGAACAATTGTCAGTGAAAACAAAATTGAGAAAATTGTTCTTGGTTTACCCAAAAACATGAATGGATCTATTGGAGAGAAGGGAAAAGAGGTACTGGCGTTTGTGAAAGTTCTGGAAAAGGTGGTAAATGTGCCCATAGTGACCTGGGATGAAAGGT
This sequence comes from uncultured Clostridia bacterium, assembly GCA_964345635.1. Classification (GTDB taxonomy): domain Bacteria; phylum UBA6262; class WVXT01; order WVXT01; family WVXT01; genus WVXT01. The sequence continues at coordinate 9,462 of CAYFRM010000046.1, read as the reverse complement.
TGACAACGGTTAGCGCAGAGAAGGTGCTTCTGCAAGCAGAGTTATCGAGGAAAAAACGAAAGGGTATCCGGGATAGACTCTCTGCTTCCATAATTTTGCAGAACTATTTGGATAGTATTAGACCGGTGCAGGAGAAAAACAAGGAGAGCGATAAATGAAAGCAGTAAAAATAGGTGTCGTAATCGTCTGCGTCTTAAGCCTGGTAAATTTGGTAGTCTTCTTTTTCTCTCCGCGCTACAGCAGGACTGTCCTGGTTACCATAGAACAGGGAATGACCGCGCATGAGGTAGCAGAACTACTGGAAAAGGAGGGTTTAATTTCCAGTAAGAATTACTTTCTCTTTCTTCTCAGGCTAAGGGGAGTACACAGGAAGATCAAGGCAGGAATTTACGAGGTAAATTCAAGAGAAAGCACCTGGCGGGTTATTAGCAAACTATTTTTGGGAGAGAGCAAGAAAGTAAGATTGACGATTCCCGAGGGATTTACCTCCCGTCAAATAGCGCAGTTAATCGAAGAAAAAGGATTGGAAGGGAAAGATAAGTTTTTAGAAATCGTTGAACAAAAGAAGTTGGAAGGGTACCTTTTTCCGGAAACCTATTTTATTGATTACGATGCTTCGCCAGAAGAAATTGTTGATATGATGGTCGACCAATTCAATAAGGTGTTTACGCAAACGATGGAAGAAAGAGGAAAAAAGTTTAAATTCACAAAAAGGGATACAATAATTCTGGCTTCCATAATTGAGAAGGAGGCTGTCAAAGACGAAGAGAGACCATTGATTTCTGCAGTCTTCCATAACCGGCTGAAGAAGCGGTGGTATTTGGAATCTTGTGCTACGGTTCAGTATGCACTGGGAGAGCACAAGGAGAAGTTGACCTACGAAGATGTGAAAGTCAACTCGCCTTATAATACTTATATCCATTTTGGTTTGCCCCCCGGGCCAATTTGTAATCCCGGTTTGGCCGCTATTGAGGCTGCTTTATATCCGGCCGACACTGATTTAATGTTTTTTGTTAGCGAAGGAGAAGGCACCCATAGATTTTCTAAGTATTATAAGAAGCATCTGGAAGTACAAAAGAAAAAACCAAAAAAGAAAGAATAGATAGATTTGGTGAGATAAAATGCCTGAATTACCAGAAGTAGAAACAATAAAGAGAGGGTTGGAAAAGAAAATCCTGGGAAAGAAAGTGAAAAGCGTGGAAATCAACACGGGTAGGACGGTAAGAAAGCCTTCCCCAAGAAAATTCAAGGAAGAAGTCGAAGGCAAAAAATTTACCCAGATTATTCGTCGTGGAAAATACTTAATCCTGGGATTATCCTCCGGAAAGAAAATAATGGTGCATCTCAGAATGACCGGCCAGCTGATTTACGGAAAAAAGGATGCAAAAAGCAGGGTGTCCTTTCTCCTGTCAAATGGCAAATATTTGAATTTTAAGGATAATAGACATCTGGGAGAAATCAGATTGGTAGAGAACTGGGAGAGAGTTTCCTCCATCTCCCGGATGGGGATGGAGCCTCTGGAAGATAGTTTTACACTCAAGGTGTTTGGTGAAATGTTGAACAAAAAGAAGGCCAAGATCAAGCCCCTGTTGATGAATCAGGAATTCCTGGCGGGAGTAGGAAATATTTATGCTCAAGAGGCGCTATTCCAGGCGGGAATTCATCCCGAAAAGCAAGCTCACCGGCTCAAGCGCGGCGAAATGAAATCGCTATTTTCTGAAATTAGAAAGGTATTAAACAAAGCGATAGATTACAAAGGCACATCTTTGGCCAGTTACGTTGACACAGACGGAAGAAAAGGAAGTTTCCGCTCTCGCCTGCGGGTTTACGGACGGGGAGGAGCCCCCTGTATTAAGTGTAAAACTCCTTTGCAGTTTGTTAAAATTGGTGGCAGGGGAACTACTTTTTGCCCGAGATGCCAGAAGTAGGGGGAAATATGAAAAAAGAAAAACTCGGATTGGTTCTTTTCTTGTGGATTCTTTTGACACCTATACTATTCGTCCTTTCCGTTAATGGTGGGGGAAGAAAGCCACCTCCGGAGCCAAAAACGACGGAGGAGAAAATTGCGCGCAAGTTTCACGTTGAGCACAGTGTCGTTCTGGCTCTGGGAGAAAAAGGTTACGGGACAGAAGAGATTATCAAGCTTTTAATTATGGCAACTGCCACAGGTAAGGGAACCGACGAGATTGGTATCCTCAGGGAAGAGGGAATGGACTGGGAAGCGATTGCCAAATGGTACGGAGTGGAAATGTCAACTCTGGGCAAGGAAACGCAAAGACTCCTGTCCGAAGTAGGGGGAGGGAGAGAAGAAGAACAGGAAGAGGAAATGGGAGAAGAAGAGGAGCCAGAAAGCGAGTTGGAAATAGAGAAGGAATTGAGAAAAAAGCTGGAGATGGAAGAGACGGAATCGGATGAGTTACGTTGAACTTTATGAGAGAGGTATCTTAAAAAAGAGAAAGGAAGAACTCAATAAGTTACTTAAGAAGTGCCAACTCTGCCCCAGGAAATGCCTCGTAAATCGGTTGCGGAATGAGAAAGGATTTTGTGGGGCAGGTAAGAGAGTAGCTGTTTCCAGTTATAATCTCCATTTTGGAGAAGAGCCGCCGATTTCGGGCTATCGGGGCTCCGGAACCATCTTTTTTACCCACTGTAACCTTCGTTGCTGTTTCTGCCAGAATTATCCTATTAGCCAGTTGGGAAACGGCCGGGAAGTAGAGATTTCTCAGTTGGCCAAAATGATGTTGAAGCTACAAGAACTCGGGGCACACAACATAAATTTTGTTACCCCTACCCATTTTGTTCCCCAAATCGTCGAGGCTTTGGAGCCTGCGGTTAGAGAGGGGTTGAAGATTCCCCTTGTATACAATTCCGGTGGGTACGATTCTGAAGAGACTCTGAAACTTCTGGAGGGCATAGTCGATATCTATATGCCCGATGCCAAGTATTCCAATCCCGATAGCGCCCGTAAATACTCTACGGCAGATGACTATTTTGCAGTTAATAAGAAGGCGCTTCTGGAAATGCACCGACAAGTTGGTGACCTGGAAATGGATGGAGAAGGGATTGCCAGGCAGGGGCTTCTGATTCGTCACTTAGTTATGCCCGAAGATGTAGTCGGCTCTCGCAGAGTTTTAGAGTTCATTACCGGCAATATCTCCCAGAATACCTATATGTCCATTATGGCTCAGTACCATCCCGCCCACATGGCCTTTGAATTTCCCGAACTGTCAAGAAGAATCTCCCAAATAGAATATGATGCAGTGTTGAAGATAGCGGATGAACTGGGGCTGGAAAGAGGCTGGAGACAGAATTTTTGCCAGTGAATTTTTATTTGCAATGCAGGTATGAAATTTGCTAAATTTAAAAGATGGAAGTTAAGGATCTGCACCCCTGGCAAGTATCTCCCCGGAAGGCGAGACAAATTCAAGAGGAATTGACAAACAAAGTTGTATTGAAGAGTTCTTTTAACTCTGTAAGTGAGATAGGTTTTATTGCCGGTTGCGATGTTGGTTATGATGACAAAAGTAAAAGAGCCTACGGTAGTGTAGTTTTGCTTACTTTTCCCGAGCTTAAACTCGTTGAGAAAAGAGGAGCTATGGTAGTTTCTGAAAGAATATTTCCCTATCTTCCCGGGCTCCTCACTTTTCGCGAGGGTCCCGTTCTGATAGCTGCTTTAAGAAAATTAAAAAGATCTCCCGATATAATTATTTTCGAGGGGCAGGGAGTTGCCCACCCTGCGAGATTTGGGCTGGCTACTCATATGGGTCTTTTGCTCGGACTTTCCACAATTGGCTGTGCCAAGTCTGTTCTATACGGTCATTACGAAGAGCCTGTAAATTTGAAGGGAGCCTATACCTTTTTGAAAGACGAGGGAGGAGAACTGGTGGGGGCGGCTCTGCGCACAAAGAAAAATGTAAAGCCCGTGTTCGTTTCTCAGGGGCACAGGATCGACCTGGACCAGGCATTGGATGTCATCCTGACTTGTTGCAAAAGAGGAAAGATTCCTGAACCCTTGAGATTGGCACACCGGGAGACAGTGCAAGCGCTGAAAGGGTCCACCCCTCGCTCCAGTTGATAAATGATTATGAACAAAATCTACAAAACTGAAAACCAAGGGGGCAAAGAATGATTAGAAAACCAGCGCAAGCAGGAAGATTCTATATGAAGGAGCCGGAAGCGCTGAGGGAACAGGTCGGGAAATACGTCCAGAGCGATGTTCCGAAAGAGAATGTTCTGGGAATAGTGGCTCCTCACGCAGGGTATTTTTATTCAGGAAAGGTGGCCGGGGCAGTCTATTCCCGGATTAACTTACCCGACACTATTATTATCATCGGGCCCAACCATACCGGTATTGGCGCGGAAATTTCCCTAATGGTAGAAGGTGACTGGGAAATGCCCAATGGCAGAGTAGAAATAGATTCTTCCCTGGCAAAGGAGTTACTTTCCCAGGTTGGTGATTTGGCTGAGGAGGACGAGCAGGCTCACCTGCCCGAACACTCGCTGGAGGTTCAGCTCCCATTTATTCAGTATTTCAAGACAGATTTTCGCATAGTTCCCATCTGCATGCGGGACCATAGGGCCTCCAGCTGTAAAAAGTTAGGTAAAACAATAGCTAAGGTGATTAAATCCAGACTTCCTTGTTTGCTTGTCGCTTCTTCGGATATGACCCATTACGAGTCTCAAAGAGATGCCCAGAGAAAAGACAAGTTGGCAATCGATAAAATATTGGATCTGGATCCGGAAAATTTACTAAAAACGGTAATGGAAAATGATATTTCAATGTGCGGCCCGGGACCAACGGCTACAATGATTTTTGCCTGTAAAGAGTTGGGGGCAAAGAAGAGCGAGTTGGTGTTGTACAATACCAGTGCCGAGGCCTCAGGTGATTATTCGGCTGTCGTGGGATATGCAGGCATCGTCGTAAAGTAAAGAAAAATACATGTAAATTAACGTAAGGAGGAAAGTATGTCAGAACTGAGGAAAGACCCCATCTCCGGAAGATGGATGATTACTTCTACGAGGAAAGAGGTGGATACGCCGTTTGGTTACATCACTGTCCGCAAGGAAGAAAAGGAGAGGGATTGTCCTTTTTGTCAGGGGAGAGAACTGGAAACTCCTTCAGAAGCATTTGCGTTACGTAAGGAAGAGAGTAAACCCGATACCCCCGGATGGGCGGTGCGCGTAATTCCCAGCAAATTCGGAGTCGTAGGGCTCAATGACAACCTGGAAAGGAAAGGAGTGGGCGACTTCTTCTTTTTTGACACAATGAACGGATACGGAGCCCATGAAATTATAATTGAATCTCCTCTGCACATCACCAGTATTTCCGACCTTCCCCTGGAGCAGATAGAGAAGGTTCTCCGTGTCTATCAGATCCGGTTAAGGGAGTTGAAAAAGAATCCCCTTTTGAAATATGGTCTCATCTTCCGTAACCAGGGTTACGGCAGGGAAGTTTCCATGATGCACGTCCATTCCCAGATAATTGCTTTACCCCTGATTCCCAAGAGCATCAAGGAAGAGCTAAATTCGGCCAAAAGTTACTATGAAGAGAAAGAAAGGTGTATTTTCTGTGACATAATCAAACAAGAGATATATTCCCATGAGAGGATTGTCAGCGCGGGAGACAAATTTATCGTTTTGGCTCCTTTTGCCTCCCGTTTTCCTTTTGAGACCCAGATTCTTCCCAGAAAGCATGACTGTGACTTTACAAATGTCCCGGAAGAGGACCTCTGGGAGCTGGCAGAAAAATTGAAGTCTACAATTATGAAGACCGGCAAGTTATTGAACAACCCTCCTCTGAATTTTGTTCTCCATACCGCTCCCTTTATGGTTCCCGAGGCAGGGTTCTGGCTGACTATCAAACAGGATTACCACTGGCATATCGAAATTATGCCCCACGCCGTGCTTGCCAGGGGCTTTGAGTGGGGCGGAGATTTCTATATCAACCCACCTTCCCCGGAAGCAGCGGCAAAGTTCCTGAGGGATCTGGAAGAGAAGTAAAGACTAATGAAAAATAGAGAAGTTGTAAAATTACTCCAGGAAATTGGACAGCTTTTGGAATTGAAAGGAGAGAATCCGTTCCGGGTGCGTTCCTATGAGAAAGCAGCTCAAAATGTCGCCAGTCTCAGCGAACCGATAGAGAAGCTTGTAACCAATGACAGACTCCAGACCGTACCCGGCATAGGAGAAGGAATAGCGAAAAAAATTAAGGAATATCTGGAAACGGGTAAATTGAAATATTTCGAGGAATTAAAGGAAGCTTTTCCCGAGGGGCTTCTGGAGATAATGTCTGTTCCCGGAGTGGGACCCAAAACAGCAAAAACTCTATACGAGGAGTTAGGAATAAAAAGCCTCTCCCAACTGGAAAAAGCAGCCAGAGAGCACCGTTTGAGCGAGCTTCGCCGCCTGGGAGAGAAGACTGAAGAGAATATTGTAAGAGGAATCGAGACGGTGAGAAAAGGAGGAGAAAGGATTCTCCTCTCCCAGGCACTATTCCTGGCAAAGCCAATTATGGAAGAATTGAAGGAGTGTCCCGGTATCAAAGATGTGGATCTGGCTGGTAGCATTCGCAGAAAAAAAGAAACAATTAAAGACATCGATATCTTATGCACGGCAAAAAAATCGGACGCGGTGATGAATAAATTCGTGAGTCTTCCCCAGGTGAAGGAAATATTGGCTCAGGGAGAGACAAAGTCAAGCGTAATTCTCGACGAGGGCATTCAGGTTGACCTGAGGGTGATTAAGCCAGAATCTTACGGGGCTGCTCTGATGTATTTCACCGGTTCCAAAGACCATAATATTGCCCTGCGCGAACTGGGTCGGAAGAAAGGATATAAGATAAACGAGTATGGTCTGTTTAAAGTGGGAAAGACCTCCGGTGGAGTTTCCGCCCGGGCAAAGGCAGCTCGTGGTGCAAGACCAGCGAAGGAAATAAGGGTGGCTGGCAGGAGCGAAGAAGAGGTCTATGGAAAACTGGGACTGCAGTATATCCCCCCGGAAATAAGGGAGGCCTCGGGTGAAATTGAAATGGCTTCGCGGAACAAAATCCCCAGACTGATTACGGAGAATGACATTAAAGGTGACCTGCACGTTCATTCCCGGTATAGCGATGGCGCGGGGAAACTATCAGAAATTGCAGAAAAGGCGAAAACTATGGGGCTGGAGTGGGTAGGAATTTGTGACCATTCCCAATCGTTGAAGGTTGCCGGAGGGCTGCGTCCCGATGCGCTGTACGAAAAGATAGAAGAGACAAGAAAATTTAATAAAAAGAGTAAAGACTTCAGGATTCTTTGCGGCACGGAAGTCGATATTCTTTCCAACGGGTCATTGGATTACGACGATGAGCTACTGGGTCAGCTTGATCTGGTTATAGCCGCCATTCATACCGGATTCAAACAGTCCGAGGAGCAGTTGACGGAAAGAATAGTTTCCGCGATGGAGAACAAGTATGTGCATATGATTGCCCATCCCCAGGGCCGTCTATTGGGTAAAAGGGAACCGTATGCGCTGAATATGGAGAAAGTCTTGAAGGCCGCTCAGAGAACACAAACTTTTCTGGAAATCAATGCCTATCCCGAGAGGCTTGACCTGTATGATATATATTGTAGGAAAGCAAAAGAGAAAAGTATCCTTATGGGAATCGGAACAGACGCTCACACCCTGAACCAGATAGAAAATCTGTACTTAGGAATTGCCGTTGCTCGCCGCGGTTGGCTGGAAGGAAAAGACGTATTGAATAGTCTTTCTTACAATAGACTGATTAAAACTTTAGGGAGAAAGAAATGTGCGCTGAATTAAGAAAAGATATAATTTCCGGAGGATGGATTATTACCAACACGAAGGGGAAAGAGGAATTCTTCGAATCTTTGGAGCCTCGAGAAAGGATCAAGGAGAAGCCTTGCCCTTTCTGCCCGGGAAATGAAAAAGAGACGCCCAAAGAAATTTATGCTTTGAGAAATCCCGGTACCAGCCCGGACCAGCCCGGTTGGACCATAAGAGTTTTTCCCAGCAAGGAGAAGGCACTGGAAATAGAGCGGGGGTTAGAAAGGCGCGGTATAGGCATATACGATGCAATGAATAATGTGGGAGCACATGAGTTAATAGTCGAGAGTCCCGAGCACATCAAAAATCTGAGTGATTTGGCTGAGGAACAGATAAAGAACGCTCTCAAGGTTTATCAAAAAAGAATTATCGATTTAAAAAAAGATAAACGTTTCAGATACGCCATAGTTTTCAAGAATCAAAGACCCAGTTCTCCTTTCCGATTGGGACACACTCATTCCCAGTTGGTTGCTCTGCCCCTGACTCCCGAAAGCGTGAAAGACGAGTTGGAAAATGCCAAGAGTTATTATGGAGAGAAAGAGAGATGTGTTTTTTGCGACGTGGTTAGAGAGGAGCTGGACGCAGGTATGAGAATAGTTGGGGAGAACAAATCTTTCATTTCCTACGTGCCATTTGCTCCCCGCCTTCCTTTTGAAACCTGGATACTTCCCAGAATACACAATGCAGATTTCACCGCGGAAGACGAAAGCACGCTTTTCGATTTTGCAGCTATTATGAAGGTGACTTTAAGCAAGATTAGTAAACTCCTGGACGATCCACCGCTCAATTATATGATACATTCTCTACCTTATATGCGGCCAAGAGCGGGATACTGGAAGACAATACATAAAGATTACCATTGGCATCTGGAGATACTTCCCCATATTGTGAAAGTTGAAGGTTTCTCCTGGAGTTCGGGCTTCTATATAGAGCCACTCTCCTCGGAGATAATGGCAGAACTTCTACGAGAAACGAAATTGTAGAGGAAATAGCATTAGAAGATAGTTCGTTCACTACTCAAGAAGGATTGCTTGCTTGCGTTTTGCCGTGCCAGTTGCTAATAGAGGGGTGATGGTTAATGGTAGGATTGGTACTTCTCAGGCTGGATGCGGGAAAGGAAGAATCGGTTCTCGCCAAAATCAGAGACATAAAAGGGGTCAAAAAAGTACAGGCTGTCTTTGGTCGGTGGGACATCGTGGCGACCGTAGAGGCTCCTGATTTAAAAGTCCTGACTTCATTGGTGATTAAGAATATCAGGGCAATCGATGGGGTTTCTGCTACGGAGACGCTGGTCTCTACCGCTCTTTAAGAAATGGGGTCAACTCTATTTTCTTCTTTGACTATCTGTGCTGTGATGGTTTATGTTGATCCCTATTATTTAGAATTGGGAAAAAGCGCTCAATTTCTTTTCAAAGGAGGGTCGCCGTCGCGACGAATAAGGAGCGACAAGGATGGCGACGCCTGCGAGTCGGTGAGCAGGCAGGTCACCGACTGAAGCGAAGCGAAAGGAGGTGAGAAATAATGAAAGACATAACCGATTTACTCAGCGAAACCAATTCCCACGTAATAAGAGGTGTTTTGGATTCAGGAGGAGTGGTTGTGGGAATAAAAGTCGAAGGGTTTGCGGGAATTCTTATTGAA
>CAYFRM010000045.1:0-41054 GCA_964345635.1 uncultured Clostridia bacterium | reverse complement strand
TTTTCCTTAATCATCTCCACCCGCGGTTTGCGAACATCCAGAGCGACAATCGAACCCGTATTGTTCATAAGTTCTGCCATATGAGTGCTTTTTCCGCCGGGAGCGGCGCAGGCGTCCAGCACAGTCTCCCCCGGCTGGGGCGCGACAATATAACCGATGAGCTGAGAACTCTCCCCCTGAACGGTAAACAGCCCCTTCCGGAAAGATTCCAGTTGAGTTAGAGAGACAAAATCTCTTATCTTCAGTCCGCCGGGAGCGACCGAGCTCACTTCTACTCGCACATTCTCTTTCTCCAGGCTGGAGATAAGCTCTTCCCGGGTATTCTTCAGCGCGTTGGTGCGGATGGAAAGGGGAGGCGCTTGATTGTTGATTTCGCATAACTTTACCGTTTCTTCCTCTCCCAATCGCGACAGCCAGCGAGTGATTAGCCACTGCGGATGAGAATGGATTATGGAAAGATATTGCGACAGGTTTTTTTGCTGGTCGGGATAATGAATTTCTTTCACATTATCGCCAATCGCCCGTAGTACTGCATTGACCAGCGAAACAATGCCGCTATGGCCAAACTCCTTACTCATCTCTACAGACTCGTTAATTGCCGCGTAGTCAGGAATTTTATCAAGATACATCAACTGATAAGCTCCCAATCTCAAGATATTTCTCACATACGGGGAGAAATCTTCTATTTTTTGTTTAAAACTATAGGTATTCAAAACCCAATCCAGGGTATTGAGGCGGCGAATCACTCCGTAGACCAATTCAGTAACCAATGCCCTATCCTCTTTTGACAATTCGCAAGCGGAAAGCGTGCTATCCAAAGCAACTCTGCTGTAGGCATTTTTTACCTCGATCTTATATAGCACTTCCAAAGCAATTCTTCTTGCAGACTTCACTCTTTCCCCCACATATCGCCGATTTTTAATCGTGCCCCCTGGAGATAATCGTAAGCCTTCTGGACAGGTTTGTTTTCCGGCTGAACCCGGGTGACCAGAAGACTCCCTTTTCTACAGGTTACCACGAATCCTTCTCCCTTTCTGATTTCTACAATTTTTCCCGGTTCCAGAGAGCCTTCTTTGTCAGCATTAACAGGCACGGGCACGATCTTACCCTCTAATATCTTCACTTTTTTCCCACCATCCATCTCGATATAAGTTCCTGGCCATGGATTGAGCGCCCGAATGCGATTTAATATCTTTCCCGATGCGTCATTCCAACTGAGCCGGCCATCGCTCTTCTTCAACAACGGTGCATAACTGATGTCAGACTCATCCTGTGGGCGGCCGGAAGTTTTTCCCTCCCTTATCAAATTGAGCGTCTCTTCCAGCAAAACAACACCTGCTTTACATAACTTGTTCTGTAACATTAAATAGTTGTCTTCGGGATCTATGGAAACTCTTTTCTGCAAAATGATGTCGCCTGAGTCTACCTCTTCTTCCATAAAGATTGATGATACCCCTGTATAACAATCGCCCTCAAGAAGCGCCCACTGCACGGGCGCCGGGCCACGATACCTGGGAAGCAGAGAAAAATGAATGTTTACACAACCCTTACCGGGAATGGCTAAAATTTCCCTTGATAATATTTTTCCAAAGGCAACAACTACAACTAAATCCGGCGCCAGTTCCTTAACGCCTTTGACGAAGTTGTTATCTGTAATCTTTCCCGGTTGAAAAAGAGTCTGCTTTTTCTCCAAAGCGAACTTCTTTACTTCTGAGTATTCCCAACAATGTCCCCGCCTCGCAGGGCGATCCCCTTGCGTGACAATAGCTACAATTTCGTCACTCTCCATTATCTTCTTTAAAAACTGGAGGGAAAAGTCGGGAGTTCCCATAAACAAGATACGCAACTTTTCCTCCTGAACCAGTCAGGCGCTTTCGGGTCTAAGATACCATGAACTGCCTTTTGATAATAACAAATTCCTTCCCTTTATACAAATTATTATCTCCCCTCTCATAACATATTGAGAGGATCGACGTCAACATTTATCTCTATCCCCTTCTCCTCAAATCCCAGGTAGTGTCTCTGGAAAAATTCGCCAATACCTTTCATATCGGTAGTTTTGATGATAATCTGCCAGCGATATTTTCCCGCAATCTTATCCAGCACAGCGGGAGCGGGCCCTAATATCGTGGCGCCATTGCTCTCTCTTTTTAATAGAGCCGCGATTTTTTCCGAAGCCTTTATGACTTTTTTTTCATCCTTTCCTCTTGCCAGAACGGTTGCCAAATTAGTAACAGGAGGGTAGTTCAATTCTTTGCGGAATTCCATCTCCTTATCGTAAAATGAGCGATAATCGTGTTTAAGTGCCAACCTTATGCTGTAATGATCAGGATTGTATGTCTGGAGGATAACCTCACCACCTTTGGCTCCCCGTCCGCTGCGTCCGGCAACCTGCGTAATCAGGGAGAAAGTTCTCTCTGCAGAACGGAAATCCGGCAAATTTAAAGCCGTATCCGCCGAGATGATTCCCACCAGGGTTACATTGGGAAAGTCCCACCCCTTGGCCACCAGCTGAGTACCCACCAAAATATCTACTTTTCGCTGACCAAACGCATCAAATATTTTCTCGGAGGCATACCTGTAACGCATCGTGTCGATATCCATTCTCACAACTTTCGCCCGGGGGAACATTTTCTTCACCAATTGCTCTACTTTCTCCGTACCTGTACCAAAATAGCGAATTCTCTTGCTGCCGCACCGGGGGCAGAATCTCGGTGCTTCCTCGCGATGGTTACAATAGTGACACTTAACCCTTTTCTCGTCAAGATGGTAAACCATGGAAACATTACAATTGGGACATTTCAGCACGAAGCCGCATTCCCGACACAAGATAAAAGTGGAATAGCCCCGCCGGTTCAAGAAGAGGATAACCTGTTCGCCCTTTTTCAATCTCCCGCTAATCGCCTGGGAAAGTTTCTCCGAGAGGACGCCTTGAGTATTTCTTTTCCTCAGTTCTTCGCGCATATCAACTATATCTACCGAAGGAAGAGACCTTTTGTATATCCTTTCCGAAAGAGTTAGAAGTCTATATGGTCTTACTCCTGTCAACGCTCGGTAGAAAGCTTCCAGAGAAGGAGTCGCCGAGCCCAGAACCAAAGTTGCCTTCTCCAATTCAGCCCTCTTCTCCGCCAATTCTCTGGTATGATACGAGGGCCTTTTTTCCTGCTTATAAGAAGTATCGTGTTCTTCATCGATTATTATCAGGCCCAAATTGGGGAAAGGTGCAAAAATTGCCGACCTTGCTCCGATCATTATATCTATCTTTCCCTGGTAGGCGGACTGCCAGGTTCTGTACCTCTCTCCCCGGGAAAGCCGACTGTGCCAGAGTCCGATGCGACCGGAGCCGAACCTCTGCTTAAAAATACTCAAGAATTGTGGAGTCAACGATATTTCGGGAACCAAAAATATGGACTGTCTTCCCACCTCCTGGGCTTGCGCTATAGACTGGAGATATATTTCCGTCTTACCACTGTCAGTTACGCCGTGGACAAGAAAGACGGCAAAATTTCCCTCTTTTATCTTATCTTGAATAGGCTTCAGTATTCTCCTCTGTTGTGGAGACGGTATGAATGCGGGGAAAACTTCAGACTCTTTCTTTTTGACCTTTTCCCTTGTTCTCACCGGGCAAAAGTTATGGGGCAGTATTACATCCAGAACCTGCCCTAAAGAACAGACGTAATATTTAGATATCCACTTGGCCAGCTCCAATAAATGCGTGGAAACCAAGGGCTCTTTATCCACGATTTCTTTAATCATTTTTATGCCTTTTATTCTTGAACTCATCAAGCTATCTATAACATATCCTATCCTTTCTTTAGGCCCAAAAGGTGCCACTATTCTTCTTCCCACCAATCTTTCTGACTCCAGTCCCAGGGGAAGCGAATAGCGGAAAATTCTATTAAAGGGGATAGGAAAAACGACGGACACACATCCTTGCATTACCATAAATAGGCCTCAGAAAATGGGCTTAACTATATTTTATTTTTTTTCTGCTTACTTTCTGCGAAAATAGCGGAATCCTCATCGCTCGGGAGAGATAAAGGTCATCGCCTTTTTTATCTTCTTCATGTCCTCCCACACTTCCCCTTTTCTCGTAGGGTCTCTCAAAAGATACGCTGGATGGTAAGTGGGAATGACCTTTATAGGTTCTCCAAACTTTCCGTAAGGTGGATAAAAATCGTAGAACTTACCGCGAACTTTTCCGATGCCCTCACTTAAGTTTAGGAGCGCCCGGGTAGCTGGTGCACCCAATGTGCAGATAATTTTAGGCACGATAATTCCAATCTGTTTGAACAGAATGGGAAGGCACTGAGCTACCTCGTCAGGGGTTGGCGGTCGGTCGTTACCCCTTATTTCCGGGTGGGTGGGATCTCTCATGGGATGACATTTCACAATATTGGAAATGTATACTTGATTTCTTGTCAGGTCAATCGATTCAATTATTTTAGTTAACAGCTGCCCTGCTTTCCCTACGAAAGGAATTCCCAATCGGTCTTCATCAAAACCGGGCCCCTCGCCAACAAACATTAATTCCGCCCGGGGGTTCCCCGCTCCGAACACAAAATTTGTTCTCGTTCTCCCTAATTTACACTTCTGACAATCTTTTACGCTACTTGCCAGGTCATCCAGGGATTCTGATTCATTTTTTTCTTCTTCCCGAGGGCGCATAAACTCTTTTATTCCTTTATCTCTTTCCTGTTCCAGAAACTTCCTGGTTATTGAAATCAGATCAGCAAACTCTTTGCCTCTATTCAATTCTAAATCCTCAACTCATTTCACAAATTCTCTTAGTTCAGATAGTATCCTATCGGCTATCTTTTCTTTTCTCATTTCTCGCAACAAAATTGTCTTCCCCGATTTTGTGAAAATCTTAACCGTTGCTTCATTCCGTCCCATTGCTTTGGCAGTATTGGCTATAATCATATCCAGGTTCTTTTCTTTCAGTTTTTGTCGGGCGTTCTTTTCCAAATTTTTTGTCTCCAAGGCGAATCCGATCAGGCACTTTGCATCTTTCCGTTTTCCCAGTTTACCCAGTATATCGGGATTCCTTACCAAATTCATACTTATCTTCCGAAGTTTGGTCTTAATTTTTTCTTTCTCTCTCTTCTCCGGGCGGTAATCGCTGACAGCGGCAGAAGCAATAACCACATTAGATAGAGCGGCGTATTTCGCTACTTCCTTCTCCATATCCAGAGCTGACTCCACAAATATGGTATTCGCTCCTTCCGGTGGTTTAGTATTCGTAGGCCCACTGATCAATATTACCTCGGCCCCTCTTCTTTGTGCTACTTCGGCCAAAACATAGCCCATCTTGCCGGAAGAAGCGTTCGATATATACCTCACCGGGTCCAGGTATTCCCGGGTGGGACCGGCAGTGATGAGAAAAGTCTTACCCGCCATATCTTTTTCTATATCCAGAATATCTTTAACGCTGTCCATAATCTTATCGTTGCTCGCTAACCTGCCTAAACCACTTTTTCCCGATGCCAGCCTTCCCCGCTCGGGCCCGACGAATTTGAATCCCTTATCTTTTAACTTTTCAATGTTGGCCTGGGTTAGGCTGTTCTTATACATAGTTTCATGCATTGCCGGAGCAATTAAAGTAGGCGCTTCACTGGCCAGGACGGTCGTCGAAAGGAGATCGTCGGCAATACCCCCGGCTAACTTCGCGATAATGTTTGCCGTAGCGGGAGCAATCAAAATTAAATCTGCTCTCTCGGCCAGCGAGATATGCTCCAGTTCCCATTTTTCCGGCAAATCGAAAAGATTCAAATAGACTCTATTCCCCGAGAGGGTCTGAAAAGTCAAGGGAGTGACGAAATGGGTCGCCGCATCGGTCATTATTACAAATACTTGTGCACCCTGCTCTCTCAAGCGGGAGACTATCTCGCACGCCTTGTACGCAGCAATGCTTCCGGTTACGCCCAAAACGACTTTTCTACCGGAAAAAGGGTTATTTTTCCTGGCGTTTCTTCTTTTTTTCCGCACTTTCCTCTTTTGACGCCTTTCCTTTCGAAGTTTTCTTTTGCTCTGCGTCCTTACTGGCCACTTCGTATAGTGCCTCTTTGATTGTCTCTGGTGTCATCTTGATTTTTCCGTCTTTCTTTGTCTTCTCTCTTAAAAACTTCGAGGTTAAAAGAATCAACTTGTATTTATTAGACACATCATCCAGCAACAATTTTTCCAGTGAAGCTTTAGCTTTGTCTTTTGCCATTCTTTTTACTCCACCCAATAAATGGAATCTCCCGATTTCATCGGGATAGCTAAATAAGACTAACTCTTTTTATTTTTTCTTCCGACCTCTTTACTTTACTCTTTTCCGCCAAAATAATGGATTTGATCATTGTAAAGGCATCTGCCAAGCGGTCATTAATCACCAGATAGTCGTAACTTTCTATCCGTCCCATTTCCCAGCGCGCGTTAGTGAGTCTTTTTTTGATAGTAGCTTCGCTATTCTTCCTGCGCCCCTTAATCCTTCTCCGCAATTCAGAAAATGACGGAGGCGCAAGGAAGATAGATACCGCCTGGGGATACTTCTTCTTCAATTTCATCGCTCCCCGCACATCTATGTCCAGCAGGACATCTCTTCCCTTAGCCAGATTCTTTTTCAGGAACTCTCCGGGGGTGCCATAATAATGACCGTGAACCTGTGCCCACTCCGCAAGCTCATCGTTTTTGATTTTCTCCTCGAATTCATTCCGGGAAACGAAGAAGTAATCCTTCCCCTGAACCTCTCCCCGACGGGGAGACCTCGTAGTCACTGAGATGGAATAGCGGGCGTTGGGGAAATCACTAATTAACTTTCTGCACAGCGTCGATTTGCCTGTTCCCGAAGGAGCAGAGATAATTATCAGTAGTCCAGGTTCGGTCATTGACTTTGCTTGCGTTTTTTTGATTTGTACTGATTTGTTACGGCGGAACTCGCGAGCGCCTTCTTTGTCGTTTTTTCTATCTTCTGCTGAAATCTTTCACCTATGGTTTCCGGCTGCAATGCGGATAAGATAACGTGATTACTATCGGTAATAATTACTGAGCGGGTACGCCGGCCACAGGTGGCGTCAATCAAACTACCTCTTTTTCTGGCCATTTCTATCAACCTTTTTACGGGCGAAGAAGCAGGATTGACTACGGAGACAATTCTCCGGTCAACAATTATGTTATTAAAACCTATATTGATCAATCCTGCTCTCATTGTTTCTCCTGGTAAACATTTTTTATATAAAAACTAAACTTTTATTATACCCAAAAAATGGCAATATGTCAAATACTAATTATCCTCAAATCACCCCAGAACCCAAATTGGCTCCCTTTAACTATCACTACTCCCTTAATCCCCTCAATTGCCCTGGCAAAATTGATTCCTTTGGCTATATCGCTACTTTCTTTTACCAAATTTCCCACAGCCGTAGCGCAGGCATCCGCTAAAGCAGCGGAATCAGAGACAGCTACCGCCACACCGGCTCGGCCAAAACTGAAAGAATGGCCACAAGTTCCGCTGGAAGCACAGATTCCCAGGGGCCCCTCTTGAGGATCTATTTCCAGACCCAATCCGCGGGAAATATCACCCACACCATAACATATTCCCACTTTGCGCGTCTTGCTAGTCTTTATGAACACATCGCCACCGTTCTCTATTATTACATCGGAAATATCCTGCGATAATTTTTTTCCCACCGCGCCGGCGATTGCTCCCGCCACTGAAGCAAAAGGTCCCACATTGGCAAGAAGCGCCGCCTGGGCCATCTGTCTAATAATTTCCGGGGCATTGGAATCTACGGCCATCGGTTTGAAACTCACTTCAAAAATCGGATAATTCTTTATATAATCTTCGATATCGCGACGATAGTCTCTTACCAACCGTTCCGTTTCGACGATGATGCTGTTCAGTTTCTTTTTTTGTTTTACATCTATGGCCACGTATATGTCCGTCTCTTTCTTTTTGACCCGGAAGCTCACCAGGTCTTTACTTTTGAACAATTCGCGATATTTTCTCGTCTCAACCATTAGCTTTCCTTCTATTCTTTCTCAGCCGAGCGATTACTTTTCTGAAATCCCCGGCAAGGGGAGCGGTAAATCTTATCCAGTCCTTCTTGACAGGATGGACAAATCCCAATTTGTGCGCGTGCAGAAGCTGTCGGCTCACTCCCAAATTCTCTGCCCCGGGACGTCCGTACTCATTATCTCCTACTACAGGGTGTCCGATGTGTGCCAGATGGACCCTTATCTGATGCGTCCTCCCTGTCTTCGGTCTTACCTCCAGGAATGTAAAATCTCCCAAAATCTCACGCACCGTAAAATCAGTAATTGCCTGGCGGCTCCTTATCGAGGTTACAGCCATCTTTCTACGGTCGGTAATCTTTCTACCGACCGGCGCCTCGATGCTTCCCTCGGGGTTTACAATCCTGCCAAAAACCAACGCCAGGTACACTTTTTCCACTTTTTTATTCTCAAACTGTTTGGCCAAAAAGGAAAGGGAACTGTTATTTTTGGCAACGACCATAACCCCGGAAGTGTCCTTGTCCAGGCGGTGAACAATCCCCACGCGATTAATATCGGGAAATTTTCCCCTGGCTAAACCAGGAAAACGGTACAGAAGAGCGTTCACCAATGTCCCCGAATAGTTTTCGCAAGCAGGATGGACTACCATGCCCGCCGGCTTATTGAGTACAATTATGGATTTATCTTCATAGATGACGTTTAGAGGAATCTTCTCGGGAAACGCCTTGTGCGGCTTAACCGCAGGAATCTTCATCCTTACTACGTCTTTTTCTTTAACTTTATAATGCCTGGGAACAACCCTCTCGTTAACCAGTATATTTCCCTCGGCAATCATCTTTTGCAGGGAATTCCGGGAATGGCGCGGAAAAGAAGAAGACAAGTATAAATCGAGTCTCTTCCCCTTTTCTCCCCTATGCACAACAAGTTCTTTCGTCTCGCTCAACAACGGTCTTTTCCTTACGGGTACGCTTCTTTAAAAGAAAAAATACCATAAGAATGCCACCAATACAGACGCCCGAATCGGCAAGGTTGAACACCGGCCATATGCGAAAATCCAAAAAATCGATTACAAACCCGAACCTTAACCGGTCAACGAGATTACCTGAAGCGCCTCCCAGAATCAATCCCAAGCATGCCTTTTCTCTCAATGATTTGATGATTTTTTTTCTTTCGAAAAAGAGAATACCCAAAATAACAATCAAAGAAATAACGATAAAAAGAGTGTGACCTTGAGGAAAAAGTCCGAAAGCAATGCCTTTGTTCTCCACATAAGTTATGTGGAATATATTGTTTATAACCGGAATCGACTCGGCAAGAGACATATTTTGCCTGATCAGGTATTTGGAGAACTGGTCAATAAAAAGTAATACTAGAGCAATTAAGTACACCCGATGATCATCCCCCCGGCCAAAAAGAATTGCTTTCACAGATTCTTCACTACCTCAGTGCACCTTGCGCAAAGCTGGGTATGTTCTCTACTCTCTCCCACGGTGGGACTCCAGTTCCAACAACGCACACATTTCTTTCCCGGCGCTCTTTTCACTGCGATGCACAGTCCGGAGATTTCCTCGCTATTCATCATAACTTCCGATTTTCCCTTGCTTATCCCGGAGGAGACCTCCCGCATCTGTGGGAGAATCTTCACTTCGGACACGATGAGGATTTCCTTCCAGTCTTCCCGGTAATCTTGAAGGAAAGCCGCTAATTTCTTTTCCTGTGTATAAAGATCCACCTCTGCTTCCAGAGAACTTCCGATAATCTTCTCTTTCCGGGCAATCTCCAGTGTCTTTATCGCACTTTTCCGCAGGAGCAAAATATTCTCCCACTTTTTTGCCAGTCTTTCGTTCCAGTATTTCTTTTCCACCCGGGGGAGATTGGTCAAAAAGACACTCGCCTGTTCAACCTCCGGTACCAACTGCCAGGCTTCTTCGGCAGTGTGGGAGAGAATCGGCGCGCTCAGCCTGATCAAACTCACCGCCAGTTCATAAAGAACCGTCTGGGCTGACCGGCGCGGGAGAGAATCTCTGCCAAAAGTATACAGCCTATCCTTGAGCACATCTAAATAGAAAGAAGAGAGCTCCTTGGTGCAGAAATTGTGGATATTTCTATAAACTCGATGCAACCCAAAAGATTGATAGTCTTTTACCACTTGGGAAATCAATTCCTGCAGTTTATGCAGCACCCACCGATCGATTTCCGACATATCCTTGTATTTTACTGTCCGGGAAGTGCGGAAATCATTCAGGTTTCCCAGAAGGAAACGAAAAGTGTTTCTGATGCGCCGATAACCATCCACAAGGTGACCGATAATTTCTGAAGAAATGCGCATATCTTCACGGTAGTCTTCCGAACCAACCCATAACCGCAAAATTTCAGCGCCGTACTTTTCGATAATTTCCTGGGGGGCAATTACATTGCCTATCGATTTGGACATTTTTCTGCCTTCGCCGTCCACAACGAACCCGTGAGTTAAAACACTCTTATAGGGAGCCGCCTTTTCCAGAGCAACGGCAGGAATCAATGAGGTCTGGAACCAACCCCTGTGCTGGTCTGAGCCCTCGAGGTACAGGTCCGCAGGCCAGGATAGGTTTTTTCGCTCTCTCAAAACAGCCTCATGGCTGATTCCGGAATCGAACCAGACATCCATAATATCTTTCTCTTTGATAAATTCTCTTTTTTTGCATTTAGGGCACTCTATATTTTCCGGCAGAATCTCTTCTTCCTTTCTTATATACCAGGCATCGCTCCCCTCCCTCAGAACCAGGTCCCGAACAGCACCGATGCTCTCTTCGGACATTAGTGGCTCCCCGCAATCTCTGCAATAAAAGATAGGCAGGGGAACTCCCCAATATCTCTGTCGGGAAAGGCACCAATCCGGCCTTGCCTCCACCATACTGGAAATTCTATTTTCTCCAATTTTGGGAATCCATTCCACTTTTTTTATCGTTTTTAGCATCTTTTCCCTGAGTCCATTTTTATCTACATCCAGGAACCACTGCGCCGTAGCCCGGAAAATAATCGGCTTCTTGCAGCGCCAGCAATGGGGATAGGTGTGGACAATCTCTTCGGAAAGGAGAAGGCGAGAGGAACTTCGCATCTCTTCTATGATCAGCTTGTTGGAAGAAAAAACGTCCATTCCGGAAAATTGCGGAATTTCTTCCGTAAATTTTCCCTTACCATCTACGGGAGCCAGAACAGGAAGTCCGTATTTCAAACCCATCTGGTAATCTTCCTGCCCGTGTCCGGGAGCAATGTGCACTATTCCCGTTCCCTCTTTTAGAGTCACGAAATCGGCCAGGATGCCCAGAGAATCCCGCTCCATAAAAGGATGAGAACAGACAATCCCCGCGAAATCTTTGCCCGGAGAAACTTTCAGGATATCATAATTTTCGACGCCGAATTTCTCCATAAGATTCGATACTAACTCTTTAGCCACAATTAATATCTCTTCTTCCAAGGAAGAATCCGCGGGGGAAACCTTTACCCAAGCATATTCGTACTGGGGATGAAAAGCAACCGCTACATTAGCGGGTAAAGTCCAGGGAGTCGTCGTCCAGATGAGAACGGAAGTGGGAAGTGCAAATTCGGTCTCTCTATCTTTTCCCAATTTCTTGAGAGGAAATTTCACGTAAACAGAATGGGAAGTATGATTCGAATATTCTATTTCCGCTTCCGCCAGGGCGGTCTCGCAATTTGCGCACCAATAGACTGGTTTTTTCCCTCTGTAAATATAACCCTGCCCCACGAGTCGCTTGAAGATTTCAATGATTTTTGCCTCATAATCGTAGGACATCGTGAAATACGAATTTTCCCAGTAACCAAAAATTCCCAGTCGTTTAAACTCTTCTTTCTGAATGGAAGCAAACTGTTCCGCGTAAGCGCGCGCTTTCCTGCGAAATTCGACCCTGTCTATCTCTTCTTTTCTCAGACCGAGATTCCTCAATAGTTGGTATTCGATAGGCAGTCCATGGCAATCCCATCCGGGAACGAAGGGAACGTTGCATCCTTCCATAAGTTTGAACTTGACGACTATATCCTTAAGAATTTTATTCAAGGCGGTCCCGATATGTATGTTTCCATTGGCATATGGCGGCCCGTCGTGAAGAACATACCGGGGTCCCCCCTTATTCTTCTCCTGGATAGCTTCGTATAATTTCATTTCCTTCCATCTCTTTTGTATGCGGGGTTCCCGCCGGGGCAAATCGGCTTTCATTTGAAACTGGGTGGCGGGAAGGTTTATCGTCTTATTGTATTCCATTCTTCAATCTCCTGTGAATCAGCCTGTGCTCAATAGGGGAAACCTCACAGGTTTCCCCTGATTGCGTTCGCTTCGCTCTCTGTCACCCCTTCCACAAAGGTTCCTCTTACTTATGTGAAAAGCGAGACCATCTTTTTCCTATCGGGTTGCCTGATAATGCCTTTCTCGGTTACGATAGCGCTCACCAGATTATGCGGAGTAAGGTCGAAAGCGGGATTGACCACAGCCATATTCCGGGGAGCGATTCTTTTTCCCTGTAGTTCCAGAACTTCTCTGACATCCCTCTGTTCAATCACCACATCCCCGCCCTGACGAGTCTTCATATCGACAGTGGAAGAGGGAGCGGCAACGTAGAAAGGAACCCGATGATTCCTTGCCAGAACAGCCAGAGTATAGGTGCCGATCTTGTTTACTACGTCGCCGTTTGCGGCAATGCGGTCGGCCCCCACAATTACGCAATCTACAAAGTCGTTCTGCATAAGATACCCGGCCATATTATCGCAGATCAAGACGGCGGGAATTTTATCGTGCATAAGCTCCCAGGTAGTAAGCCGCGCTCCCTGTAGCGCGGGACGCGTTTCATCGATAAAAACCTTTTTTATCCTTCCCTTGCTGTGAGCTTCTCTAATTACTCCCAGGGCTGTTCCATAGCCTCCTGTGGCCAGAGAACCTGCATTGCAATGGGTAAGAATATTGACCGGCTTATTGATTAATTTCAGCCCGTTTTTACCAATTTGCTTGTTTAACCGAACGTCCTCTTTCAGCATATTAATGGCTTCTTTTTCCAGAATATATTTGATTTCCTGCAAAGATTTCTTACGATTCTTTCGGGCCAGGCCAACGAGCCTCTCCATTGCCCAGAATAGATTTGCCCCGGTTGGCCGGGTGTGCAGAAAACGATTTGCTATAATCTCCAACTTGTTGAAGAACCCGTCTTTCGTTCTATCCTTTATGTTTCTTGCTCCCAGAGCCATCCCCATAGCAGAGGCGATGCCGATTGCGGGAGCGCCGCGGATAGACATCTTTTCAATACACAAGGCAACCTTTTGGTAGTTCCCGCACTCAATTATTTCTTCTTTGTGAGGAAGTTTCTTCTGGTCCAAAATATAGACTTTGCCTTTTTTCCACCGGATTGTGTTAATCATTGTTTTATTTTATAATGAAAGAACCCACTGCCCAAAAGAGTACGACAAATATCACCAGAAGGGTGACAGCGAGAGTAGATTCTTCCTCAATGGAGACAAACTTACGCGCCTGATTGAAAATAGTTTCCGAAAAGTCTTTAATGATCGGCCCCAAAAAAGTTGTGTTTAAGTCTTTACCCCGTCTGGTCAAAATCAACTTTGCCAAAACCACGACAAACATGATAATTAATAGACTGTTAATCAGATAACCAAGAACATTCAGTAGAAATTGCATCTTGCCTCCTTAACCTTTGCTTAGCTCTTTTGATCTTATAGCCGCCTTTTTCACAGCGGCAATCAAAGTTTTCTGAAATTCTTTTTGTTTAAGATATTCTAATGCCGCCTCGGTTGTTCCGCCAGGCGATGTCACTTTCGCCCTTAAGACCTGAGGACTTTCTCCTTTTTCCATAACCATTTTCACCGCGCCCAGGACCGTCTGCTCAACCAGTTTCCGCACGTTCTCCTGCGCTAATCCCATTTCTTTACCCGCTTCGATTAGCGATTCAATAACATAAAATACGTACGCAGGCCCGCTGCCCGATAAGGCAGTTACTGCATCAAGCATCTCTTCGGGAACTTTGACCACAATTCCCACTCTCAGCATCATCTGTTCTGCAATAGCCTCTTCTTCTTCTCCCGCGTACTTACCCGGGGATAGACCCGAGGCGCCTGTTTTCACCAGGGCAGGAGTATTGGGCATTACTCTAACCACGGGAACCTCTTTCCCCAGAATTTTCTCTATGAAGCCGGTTGTAATCCCCGCAGCGACGGAGATAATTAATTTATCTTCCGTTACAACGCCCTTGATTTCCGAAAGAAGCGATTCCATTACCCGGGGCTTTACCGCCAAAACAATAATATCGCTCTTTTCCACTGCTTCTATGTTGTTCTCGGTGGTAGAGACTCCTTCTTTTTTCTTAATCTCGTCAAGCTGCCCGGGCCTGATATCGGTAACCAGAACTTTGTCTTTACTAATCAGTCCGCTCCCCAGAGTTCCCGAGACCAATGCGCTGCCCATATTTCCACAACCAATAAATGCTATCTTTTTCTCTTTCCACAGATTCCTTTTTTCTTCAGAGGTCATAGCGGATGAATCTTTCCTCCTTTCTCTTTTCCGACGCTCAACAAAAGGGGGTCTCCCTCCACCGGGACGGCGTCTTTCTCCTTTTTTTCTTCTTTCTTTTTCTTTGTTCTGTCTCATAGTCTTATTTCTTATATCATCATTTATGGGCCAAAGATTGCTCTTCCTATGCGCACCATATTTGAGCCCTCCTCAATAGCCACTTCAAAGTCATTGCTCATACCCATAGAGAGGTATACCATTTCTACATTCTTTATATTCCTGGCTTTTATTTCTTCCCCGAGTTCTTTTAATTTCCTGAAGTGCTGTCTAGAATCTTCCGGACTCTCATAAAGGGGCGCCATAGTCATCAGTCCCTTAATCCTTACGTGGGGAAGGAGACTGAGTTCCTCAATAAGAGTAATTGCTTCTTCGGGAGTTACTCCGTACTTTGATTCTTCTCCCGACACATTCACTTCGATCAATATTTTCTGTATCTTGCCAACTTTTCCGGCCTGCTTGTCAATCTCTTTCGCCAATTTAGCGCTGTCCACGGAATGGATCAAATCAAACATTCTGACAGCATCTTTTGCCTTATTCCTCTGCAAGTGTCCTACCAGATGCCAGATAACTCTACTCTTCAATTGTCCGTACTTTTCCTTTGCTTCCTGAACGCGGCTTTCGCCAATAATATCTACTCCCGCAGTTATTGCTTCTTCCATCCTGGCCACTTCCACCGTCTTGGTCACCGCCACCAGAGTTATCTCCCCCGGGCTCCGACCGACCATTTCCGACCTGATGCGGATCTTATCTTCAATTTTTTCTAAATTTTCTCCTATTGACATATCTTATTTATGATTATCATGATTCGATATTTCTCTTTTTGAACAGAAGAATTAATCGCAGTACCGAGTTTGTCAATTTTGCAAAAAACCGCTTCATCGGGACTTTTCTACGATGGGAAGACCTCCTGTTCCTCACTCGCCGGCGATTGGAATCATATTCAGGGAGCAGCGTGGTTCTCCGTTCGCACTTCCTTCTTTCTATTTTTCTCCTTTCGGGGACTGTTTCCCCCAGACTGTTTTTTGCCTCTGTAAATTTTTCCAATATTCTCTTATACTCTTTCCTTAAACCTAAAAATTGCACGCCACAATTAAATTTTTTATCTCTCGGCAGGAAATAATTCCACAAGACTTTCGCGTCCGTCTCTAATCGGGGAAGAGGAAAAGCCAAATCAAGAGTCAATGAAATCCTGGAAGAGACTGGCAGAGAATTGCTTAAAAGAAGCGAAGCTCCCCGGGAACTCAGATCGGCTGTCTCTCCCGAGAAACTCGTGGGAATATTATCGGGCAAATCCTTGACTCTTACTTTCACAGGAATCCCCGCCAAAACTCTTACTGCTACCCTCCTGTCCGTTGCCGTTGGAATTCTTTTCATTTTTTCTCCCTTCCAGAACTTAATGATTTTCGCTATTCGATTTTTGCTTCATCCAGGAATCGATTTCTGATTTGTTGTAACGCCACTGTTTCCCGATTTTTAGGGCAGGAATCTTACCCTCGCGCGTCATTTTGTACACTGTGACCTTACTTAATCTAAGATAATCTGCTACTTCTTTTATAGTCATTAATTTATGCATTATTTTCTCCTATATTTCGTGGTTTTTAGTAATATATTGTGCTATATGTTGATTTCCTGTGATATTTAATAATATATTATGCGCAAAGATAAGTCAAGAAAAATTTGTTTGGATTACTGCCATCATGCGTCCGGCAGAAGTCTTATCGCGGCGATAGGAAAAAAATCTTTTGTCCTCATAAGTGCATACGGGAATTATCTCTATATTTTCCTCGATAACCCCCGCTCGCTGCAGCTGGCATGAATTCGCCATGGCCAAATCGATGGACCAAAATTTTTCCCGGGAAGATTGAGAAGATTCTGAAATTATTGAGGCCAAGACTTCTCTTCCCCAGGACTCAAAGCACTCGGTGAAAGCTTTCGCTACCGGAGACCAGGAGACTTTATAACACTCTTTGCAAATGTGCGGCCCAATGACGGCGCGGAGGTTCCTTGCTTTTGCTCCGAAACCTTGCGACATTATCTTCACTGCTTGCGAGGAAATATCGGCGAGTGTACTTCGCCACCCGGCGTGCAGGAGGCCCACCAGTTTTCTTTGCGGATGAAAAAGGAATATGGGAGGGCAGTCTGCAACAAATATGGCCAGGGGA
The DNA here is from genome assembly GCA_964345635.1 of uncultured Clostridia bacterium. GTDB lineage: Bacteria > UBA6262 > WVXT01 > WVXT01 > WVXT01 > WVXT01. Next base: position 24,329 of record CAYFRM010000045.1, on the reverse strand, counting down.
ACATTAGGGAGGTCGGTAATAAGCCCGTCCGTAGAAGGAAACTTTCTGCCCCGGTCGTTTTCTTTAACTATGGCAATGTTATTATTGTGTACTTGCTCTCCGGTAGTGATTCCGGAATAGGGTATGTTTAACCGGCGGGCTATCTCTTTTCTATTCTCCGGGAGTTTTGCATTGCCTGCATTGCCAGTGGTAATGCCAGCCAAAACAGGAAACTTAGAAGTAAACCCCGTTAGAAGGTCTGGAAGGGACTTTAAACCCCTCCCAGACCATTCATTTAGAAAACATTCCTCCTCGCCTTTACGGACGGGGCCTTCTAACGGGGTAAAAGAGATGGGAAGAAAAAAGTCTTCCATTTAACTACTAACTTTTTATCCTTTTGCACCACTTCCTGAATTTATTCCGCGAATATATAAGAGAAGCTCTTCGGGATTACTGGCAGAAGCCAAAGCATCTTCCAGCTTGACCAGCCCCTTGCTATACAATTTCTGCAGTGCCTGGTTGAAACTTTGCATTCCGTAATAATCGCCTTTTTCCATAGTCCCTAAAGTTTCTCCTATTCTACTTTCTTCTATCAGTTTCTTAACCAGAGCTGTAGCCACCAGAACTTCCACTGCCGGTATTCTGCCCTTTCCATCGGCTCTGGGGAGAAGCCTCTGGGAAATCACTGCCTTCAGGGTATCAGCCAATTGCAGGCGAACTTGATTCTGCTGGTGCGGTGGGAAAAGGTCTATAATACGGGTTATGGTCTGAACGGCATCAATCGTATGTACCGTCGATAATACGAGGCTTCCTAACTGGGCTGCAGTCAATGCTGCCGCCATTGTGGCTAAATCCCTCATTTCGCCTACCAGGATTACATTGGCATCCTGCCGGACAATATGTTTCAGGGCGGCCGGGTAATCGAGTGTATCTTCTCCCAGCTCCCTTTGAGTTACAACGCTCTTCTTATCTTGATGGAGAAATTCAATCGGGTCCTCGATTGTTATAATATGGACGGCGCGTGTGGAATTAATAGCGTCGACAATTGCAGCGAGCGTCGTAGATTTGCCACAGCCGGCCGGTCCCGTGACCAATACAAGCCCCCGCTCGTTCTCCGAGATCTTTCTCAATACCGGGGGCAAATTTAACTGCTCAAAATCAGGGACCTCAAAAGGCACAAGTCGAAATGCTATGTGGATAGTCCCTCTCTGGTGGAAAATATTTATTCGGAAACGGGCCAATCCTTCCATTGCACAAGACAGGTCGCACTCGTGGTTTTCCTCAAAAATCCGTTTCTGTTTCTCGCTTAGCAGAGAGAAACCGATCCGCTCGGTCTCTTTGGAACTCAGTGGGGGATGAGAACTGCGTACAAGCCGTCCATTGATGCGAAAAATTGGTGGACTTCCCACACGCAGGTGCAGGTCAGAACCGTTCTTGTCTACCATTTCGCGTAAAAGGTCACCAATTTGCATCTTAGCTCCCGAAAATCCCAAAAATTACCGGTACCTCTTTTTTCTCCGCAGAATAGCGGGCACTCGCAGGTTTTCCTTAAGGTAGCCGGGCTCCGTCAATGATTGCCTCTTGTTGTATTCCCATAAATCCCCGGCTAACTCTTCCTGTCGCAGTTTTTCTTCCAGAAGAGGTCGCGGGGGAGGAAAGCCGGTAGCAATTACAGTGATTTTTACTACATCTTTGAGGCTCTCATCGAATGCCTGACCAAAGAATACGTTCGCTCCCGAGGCAGAAGCATTGTGAATCAAGTCCATTGCCTCTTTGATTTCAAACATAGTGATATCTCTGTTTCCCGTGATATTAACCAGAATACCCTTGGCGCCGGCAATAGAAACATCTTCCAGCAAAGGGCAATTTATGGCTGCTTTAGCCGCTTTGACTGCTCTATCCTTCCCCCGCGCCCAACCCATTCCCATCAATGCCTCTCCGGCACCAACCATAATGGTCTTCACATCGGCAAAATCGACATTAATCATTCCATGTGAGGTAATAATCTCTGAGATACTCTGTACTGCCTGGCGGAGAACATCATCTGCCACTTTAAAAGCGTCCAGAGCAGGCGTAGTCTCATCAATTATGGCAAACAGTCTCTGGTTGGGAATAACGATCAGGGTATCGACTTTTCTCTTCATGTTTTTCAGTCCTTCTTCAGCCTGTTTGAAGCGAATGGGACCTTCGAACATAAATGGCTTGGTTACCACTCCTACAGTCAGAGCCCCCACTTCCCTGGCTATCTCCGCAGCAACCGGCGCACCTCCTGTCCCGGTTCCTCCTCCCAGACCGGCGGTGATAAATACCATATCAGACCCTTCCAGAGATTCCCTGATTGCATCCCTGTCTTCTTCGGCGGCCTGGCGGCCTTTCTCAGGATCCCCACCCACACCTAAACCTTTGGTGAGATTTGCGCCTAATTGTAAGCGGTATCCCGCCAGAGAATCACGCAGCGCCTGAGCATCGGTATTTGCGGCAATAAACTCCACTCCTTTTATTTCCGAGGAGACCATGCGATTGACTGCATTCCCTCCTCCGCCGCCAATGCCTATAACTTTTATACTTGCAGTAAGGTCAACGTCCTGTTTAAATTTTAACATCGCCACCTCCCGAAAAACGGGGTCAACTCTATTATTTTCCATTTCCAGTCACAGGCACAGATTCCAAAAATTATGGACTCCCCCGCTTCGTCTAAAAGATCTCCTCAAGCCATTCTTTTATCCTGCGGAAGAAAGAACCTCCCTTTCTTCCCACGAATCTCCTCTCATAAATAGGAAATTCTTCTTTTTGGGCATATTTGATCAAACCGATGGCTGTAGCATAGTCCGGACTACCGATAACCTCTGAAAGCCCCTCCACATTCTGGGGTATGCCCATTCTCATAGGTAGGTCCAAAACGTCTTCGCTAACCTCTTTAACACCGCGAAGCAAAGCGCCGCCTCCGGTTAAAATTCCTCCCGCGGGTATTAAATTCTCCCTGCTTATTTTTGCCATCTCTTCACGAACAAAAGTAAAGATTTCTTCAACCCGCGGCTCGATAATCTCGCAGAGTCTACTGGTCAGGATGGTCTGCCGGGTTTTGCCGTCCATACCCAGGATATTTATTTCCACGTTGTCGGGAATCATCTTCATTTCGGAACAGCCAAATTCCCTCTTAATCCTTGCTGCCTCCGAGAGGGGCACGTGGAGACAGTGAGCTATGTCTTTTGTAATGATGTCACTTCCGATAGGGAGTGCTCTGGTGGCCTTGAGTGCTCCTTCAACGAAGATGGCTAAATCCACGGTTTGTCCGCCAAAATCTATAAGCAGGCATCCCAGATCTTTCTCTTCCGGGGTAACTACGGTTTCGGCAGCAGCTAATACACTCAACACTATATCTTCTACTTCCAGACCGTTTCTATTGATACATTTAACCAGGTTATTTATGGTGGTGGAGACCCCGGTTACAATGTGCACGTGGACTCCCAGATGACTACCTTCCATTCCTACCGGATCCATTACTCCCTTCTGCCCGTCCACCACGAAGCCCTGGGGGAGGGTATGAATGATTTCTCTCTCCGGAGACAGGCGAATTGCCCGGGCTGAATCGATGACTCTCAATATATCCTCTTCAGCGATCTCTTTATCGGAACGGGAAATCATAATTGCTCCCTGATGATTAAAACTTTCGATATGACCGCCTTCGATTCCCACGTAAACCGTTTTAATCGAAGTATTTGCCACTCCCTGGGCTTCATCTACGGCCTGACCAATTACCCGGGTAGTCTCCTCAATGTTTACCACCACGCCGTTGCGTAAACCACGGCAGGGTAACCTGGCCGACCCTATTATTTCCACTTCCGGCTTCTGCGTAATTTTGCCCACAAGAGCGCAAATATTGCTTGACCCTACGTCAAGACCAACGACTGTCTTCTGTTTCATTTTCTCCCCAATCACATATTTTTTTTACTATCAAATTACTTGGCGTCAAGAAATTCCTCAAGCGATGAACAACCTGTCTTTTCAGCCTACGATTATTTCCCCTTTCCCTTCTTTCAGAAAACGCAGGTCAAGATAGTTAAAATTTTTCCTATTCTTCTGCAAATCCTGGAGGACCAAATTCAGATAAGTCAACTTCTTTTGCAATTGGTTTTCCGTTTCCTTTCCCACGGGCCCCCAGATAAATACGGCCTCGTCCGTTTTCAGTTCAACTTTTCTTCGGTTCCTGCCGTCTATATATGAGATTTTCTTGTAAAACTGAAAGTCAACGGCCATAAGCTTAGCCAGAAAACTCACCACTTCTTTCCTGTTAACCGCATCTTTAGTTCCCAGAATTCTGGGCAAATCTCTGGCCTTCCCCGAAAACGTTACACCCTCTCTGTCTACTAACTTCACTCTATTAGAACCAACGCTATCTCCTTTATCAATGCGGGCAATAGGAACTCTCTCCGTAATTTTCAGGACTATCCTGTCAGGGAAATCGCGATGGATATCTATCTCCTTAATCTGTTTCAAACTCCCTAATTTCTCTTTTGTCTGTCTTAACTTAGCTTTGAATATATTATCTCCTTTCCTTATATCCAGTAACGATTCAATCTCTTTCTTATCGATGTCCCGGTTCCCTTCTATTTCTATTTTTTCTATTTTGAAGTAAGGAGAATAAATGAGAAATTTATGAATTCCGTATCCCGAAAAAATAAGCGTGACCGATAATAAAATGAATCTTAAAACTCTAATAATTCGTCTCTTCCATAAAATCCTTTTTTGCCATCTTTTAATTTCCAATTTGCATCAACCCTCAATCCAGAGCATAAGACAGAATCTTTACCACCAGCTGTTTAAAATCGATCCCGGCAACGGCGGCAGCTTCCGGCAGAAGACTGGTCTCCGTCATCCCGGGAATTGTATTGATTTCCAGAAGATAAATTTTGCCTTTTTCGTCTATTACCATATCTACGCGAGTGGCGCCTTCACACCCGAGGGCACAATGAGCAGAAAGAGCCAGAGACTGGGCCAATTCGTACTGCTGTCGGGGCAATTTAGCGGGCACAATGTGCTCGGACATCCCGGGCTCATACTTCGCCCGATAGTCGTAAAATGTTGTCTTTGGTATAATTTCTATTACCGGCAGAGGCTCGTTGCCCAGAATTCCTACCGTAATTTCTTTTCCTTCAATATATTCTTCGATTATTATCTTGTCTCCATACCCAAAAGCCAGACTTATCGCGCCATCCAGACCATTCGCTTCCCGGACTATGCTCACCCCGATGGTTGAACCTTCCCTGGCCGGTTTTATGATTACGGGGTAGTCCATCTCTCCCAGGATATCGCCAGGAGTTTCCACTTTTTTTTCCAGCACCTTGTATTTTGCCATAGGCAGGTTATGGTAACTGAAAACTTTTTTGGTATAGACTTTATCCAGAGCCAACGCGCTGGCCAATACTCCCGAACCTGTATAAGGAATGCCCATCATTTCCAGAAGCCCTTGAATTGTCCCGTCCTCTCCCATCTTCCCGTGCAGCGCGATGAACGCCAGGTCTATCCCCTCCCCAGCCAGCCTTGAAGCAATATCTCTATCCACATCGAGCTTGGACGCATTCAACCCCAGGAAAACCAAAGCTTTGTAAATAGCCTCTCCCGTCTTGAGAGAAATCTCCCTTTCTTGAGAAATTCCTCCACAAAGCACTCCTATTTTCTTCGTCCTCAATTTATCCATTACCCCATTCATAAAACCATCCCCGTCTTTTAACATCCGAGGATTTGAAATATAGTTTGCGAAGACTTTAGGAATTTTGGCCAAAAAACAAGGACACCTGACTCTTCCCTAATGCGAAGGAATTTGGTGAAGCAAGCATTAGAATTTTTAGCCAAAAATCGAAGATTGTAGCCGCAAAGCGTAAGCTTTGCTTGTTCTCAGCAGAGCTATCGCTCTGCAGCTACAAAGATTTTTGGCGGTGGTCAAAGACCAAAAAATTGTCAGCGAGCAAACCAAATTCCGAGTACTACCGAGCGACTCCGAAAACTATCCCTACCTCTCAAAACCCCGGGATGAAGGGATAGTTTCAGGAGCTTCAAATCGGCCAGGTAAAACCCCGGCGCTGGCCGATTTTAGAGCGAGGTTCTGACCGAGTACCGTTAGAACTTACCCTCATTCTAATACCACTATTAACTTTTCCTCGCTGGCAGGAAAATTCTGACCTGGGCAAGTTGGAACAAGTTCTAACGGCACGAGCGACTCCGAAAACTATCCCTTCATCCCTCCACTATTTTCAATTCCAATTCAAGGTCTATATCAAACTTTTCCTTAACTGTTCGCTGAATCTTTTCGACTAAATCACGCACGTCTTCGGCTTTTGCCTTGCCACAATTAATAATGAAATTTGCATGTTTTTTTGATACTTCAGCGTCCCCTATTCTTGCTCCCTTTAATCCGGAGCTTTCAATCAATTTTCCCGCCTCGTAAGTTCCCGGATTCTTGAAGACGCAACCAGCGTTAAGAGCGGAAACAGGTTGATTTTCTTTCCTTTCTTTTAAATTTTTTTTAATTGCATTTATAATATCACTTTTTTTGCCATTTTTCAAGCCCAGTCTCACTTCCAGAACTACGGCTTTATCGGGCAACTCGCAATGCCTGTAAGAAAAACCTAATTCTTCTTTGTTTAGAATTTTCACTTCCCCGTCAATGAAAATTCTTATTTCCCTGACAACATCGCCAATCCAACCCGTTTTCGTGCCGGCGTTAGAAACAATTGCGCCACCGACGCTTCCGGGAATCCCGGAAGCTACTTCTAAACCAGCCAGGCCTCTCTCCGCCAATTTTTCAACCAGGACATTCAATTTCATCCCCGCGCCAGCCGTTACCTGGTTACCTTCTACGAAAAACTTTTCAAACTCACCCTTCAATTGAATTACCAAACCATTAAATCCCTTATCCGGGAAAAGTACGTTAGTGCCTTCTCCCAGGATAAAGAAATCCAGATTCTCTTTTTTGGAAAATTCCATCACATTGTTGAGCTCCTCAATGTCTCTCAATTCCACAAAATAACTTGCCGGGCCGCCTACCCTGAGAGAAGTATGCCGGGCCAGGGACTCGTCAACCTTCACTCTATTTCGCACCAGTTTCTGCAATCTATCCAATGTACCCATATATTTCACTCTCTCCCCCTCCCCGGAGGAGAGGGTCGGGGTGAGAAGAAACGCTCCTTCCTCCCGCGAGGAATCCGGTTATGAATCCAATGTTTATATTTTTTTCAGAATTTCCTCGCCGATTTTGTAGACGTCTCCCGCTCCTAACGTGACGAGAACATCCCGGGGCCTGAGGCTTTTTGCAACTTCCTTGATTATGGCGTCCCGGTCTGAACTTAAAGTAACAGTCGCTCTTTTCTCAGCAGGAAAGGAGTCCAGAATCAATGATGAAGAGATTCCGGGAATCGGTTTCTCCCCCGCAGAATATATATCCGTGAGCCAAACCCGGCTCACGCTATTAAAAGAGGGCCCAAATCTTTTCGCCAGATCTCTCGTGCGCGTATACCGGTGCGGCTGGAAAATAACCAGTAGCCGCCTTGCCGGCCATATTGATTTTATTGTCTCCAGAGTTACTCTAATTTCTGTGGGATGGTGTCCGTAGTCGTCTATGAAAACTATCTCCTTTTTTCTGGCTTTGACCTCCAATCTTCGGCTAACGCCGGTAAAGTCGAGGAAAGCCTTTCTGATCTTTTCCAAATCTATTCCCAGTTCAATGCCTACTGCAGCTGCGCCCAGGGAGTTAACGACGTTATGTGCCCCCGGCAAGTGTATTGTGAGTCTGCCCAGATTCTTCCCCGAAAAACAGAGCTCGAATTCGCTATCCATCTCTCTGTATATTATATTTTCTGCGTAAAAATCGTAATTTTTTCCTATTCCGTAAGTATAATATTTTCTCGTTATTTGAGGAATAATTGACTTTATATTATCGTCCTCACCACAAAGGATAATAGACCCGTAAAAAGGAACTTTGTTTACAAATTGGGTAAAAGCATCTTTAATATTATCCAGGGTTTTGTAGTAGTCGAGATGATCATCGTCGATATTTGTAACCATCGCAATAGTGGGAGTAAGTTTCAGAAATGAGCCATCGCTTTCATCTGCTTCCGCTACTATGAACTCTCCTCTCCCTAACTTAGCGGAAGAACCAATATTTTTTAAACGCCCGCCAATTACAACTGTGGGGTCCAATCCGCCCTCGGCAAGCACCATGGATACAAGTGAAGTGGTCACCGTTTTTCCGTGAGTGCCGGCAATTGTCACCGCGTATTTCAGTCTCATTAACTCGGCAAGCATCTCCGCTCGCGGAATAACGGGAATTTTGAGTTTCTTTGCCTGAATCACCTCGGGATTGTCGGGGAGAACCGCGGTGGAAGTAACCACTACATGCGCATTCCCTATTTGTTCCGGCCTATGACCAATAAATATTTTACCCCCCAGGGATGCCAACCGCTCGGTTACTTCCGTCTGTTTCAGGTCCGACCCACTAACTTTGTAACCCAAATTTATCAGGACTTCGGCAATTCCGCTCATCCCCGAACCACCTATACCCACAAAATGTACGTGTTGAATGTTTTTTAACATTTTATTTTATTTCCCCAACAAGCTTTTACCTTGCTTCAAACAAATCGGCCATCTTGGCTGCTGCATCATCAATAGAAACTCCTCTCGTATTTTCTGCTATTCTCCTCAGCTCAGCCTCGTCGCCAATCAGGCGGATGATGACATCGGCGAGTAACTCACCTGTCAACTGGCTGTCTTCAATAAGTAGACAACCTTCTCTCTTCGATAGAAACTCGGCATTCGCCTTCTGGTGTCCACCAGTGGCGTAAGGATAGGGGATGAGAATGCTGGGGAGACCTTTCGCTATGATTTCCGCGACGGTACTTGCGCCGGAGCGGGAAATTACCAGATCACAACAGCTATAGGCATATTCCATATGTAGAAGGTAGGGAAGAACACGTGCAGGATATTTTTTTTGTTCGTACTTTTTTTTCATTTCGGGAAATTGTTCGACGCCCACGATATGTATGATCTGAATTTTCTTATCTAAAGGATCCAGAAAATCTAATGCCCTTGCCATTGCCAGGTTTATGCTGCGGGCTCCTTGACTCCCGCCAAAAACGAGGATGTTCTTTTTTCCTTCTGCCAGGTCCAAGTTTCGCAAAGCCTCGCTCCTGGGGCAATTTAAGATAGCCTGGCGAACAGGGCTTCCTGTCAAAAAAGTCTTCTTTGCTGGAAAATATTTTTCCGTCTCTCTAAAACTAATCATTATTCTATCAACTATCCTGGCCAAAACTCTATTGGCCAATCCGGGAAAAACATTCGGCTCATGAATTGCGCATGTTATCCCGGATATTCTCGCTGCCAGAACTGGCGCGAAGCCTAAGTATCCACCCATTCCCACAACTATATCCGGTCTGAAAGAACGAAAGATTCGCATAGACTGAAAGAATCCCTGCAAGAATCTTACAAGAAAGGGAAAAACCTTCAGTGAGAATTTTCTTACCAATCCTTCTCCCGCAATGGGGAAGAAGATGAATCGACTTTCTCGCGCTATCCTCTCGCCAATACCTCCTTTCTTTCCCACGAGAATAATTTGATTATTCCGGATTCTCAACTTCTCTCCCAGAGCAAGACCGGGGTAAATGTGCCCGCCAGTTCCTCCCAGAACAATCAAAATCCGCATGATTTCCTCTACGAACAGCCTTCGCTATAAACAATCGAGGGAGTTTCTCTCTCAAGCTACGATAGTTCGCCTTTCCCTTGCGGGCTTGGCAAAAAGTAGCCTGTCCCCTTTTTTACCTTCTTACGTCTGTCGGGAAATATTGAGAAGTATGCCCACTGCCACAAGCGAGAAAACCAGGGAAGAACCGCCATACGAGAGAAAAGGCAAGGTAATCCCCTTAGTGGGCAGACAGGCAGTAACTATACTGATATTCAACACAGCCTGGAAAGTAATCAGAAAAGTGATTCCCGCAGCCAGTAGATTTCCGAATTGATTAGGCGCTCTTGTAGCTATGCGTAGTCCTCTCCAGGCAATAATGACGAATAGGAATATTATCAAGCTGGCGCCCAAAAATCCTAGCTCTTCTCCGATTATGGAAAAGATAAAGTCTGTATAAGGCTCGGGTAGAAAGAATAATTTCGCCCGGGAAGCTCCCAGTCCTTTCCCGAAAAAACCTCCCGAGCCAAGAGCAAGGAGAGCCTGAACAATCTGGTAGCCTATTCTCTGGGCGTCAGCCCAGGGGTTGATAAAAGTTAGAATTCGTTCCCGACGATATCCCACGTGAAAAACTGCAAAATATAAAAGCGGCAGACTTACCAGGACAAGTGACAGAAGATGGGAAAGTTTAACTCCTCCCATAAACAGCATCGCCAGTACAACCAGTCCCAGGACAAACGCAGTTCCCAGATCCGGCTCAGCATAGATAAGTGCCAAAAATATTGCCGTTACTATTAGAATCGGCAAAAGGCCCTTTCTAAAATCCTGGAGCTTGCTCCCCTTCCGGTCCAGGGCATCCGCTACATAAAGAATCAAACAAATTTTTGCCATCTCCGAAGGTTGAAAGCTCATCATTCCAAATTTAAGCCAGCGCTTGATTTCTCCGGATTCTATCAGCAGAACCAAGACCAGAAGACCAAATGAGAAAACCATGAGCGGTCGGGAGAACCTCTGCAACTTGTTATAATCAACCCTTGCCAAAACAAGCATCAAGAATGCACCCATCACTGTCCAGATAAGCTGCTTGACCAAAAAGAGATAACTGGTATCGAACTTTTCATGGGATACAATTGCACTGGCGCTGAACACCATCACCACACCTATGAACACCAGGAATAGAATGACAGAGAGTAGAAAAATGTCCCCGCGATGATACTCCGGCGTACATACGCCCTTCTTTTGTTTTTGTCTCGGGCCTCCCCATTTTCTCTTTTGGGTTCTCAAATCTCTCTTACCCATCTCTTGAAATCCTTCCCTCTTTCTTCGAAGTCAGAGTACATATCGAAACTGGAACAGGCCGGGGAAAGAAGAATCGAGCTCTTTGGTTGGCTCAGACTATAAGATAACTCTACCGCCTCCCTCATCCCGTCTACTCTGTAAATAGGAGCCGAACCGATCAGCTCCTTCTCTATTCTGGAAGCAGCTTGACCCAGTAAAACAAGCGCAGTGACTTTTTTTCTAACCAGACTCTCCAGCGGACCATAGGGCGCACCTTTATCACAGCCCCCCATAATAAGTACGATGGGAGCGGGAAACGTCTCCAGCGCCCGCTTGCAAGCGTCAACATTCGTCGCCTTGGAATCGTTGATAAATCTCCTCCCGTCTATTTCTCGAACTACTTCCAATCGGTGCTCTATTCCTGCAAAAGATTCAATTGCTTTTCTGATTTTACTTCTCGATATACCAAATATATCCCCTACGGCAATGGCTACGAGAGCATTCTCTAAATTATGGGGACCGGCAATTCTCACGTGTTTAACCAGGAGCTCGCCTTTATCAGAAGGAGTTTTTGCTCTCAAGTTTAAATGGGAAACTATCCTTTTCCCTTTAACAAAAACTCCTCGGCGCAGGGGTCTCTTGCTACTGAAAAAGATAACCCGGGACTTCGCCTTTCTTTCCAGCACTCTCCCGCTCTTATCGTCTCTATTCAGAATGCAGAAATCTTTTTCTGTCTGTTTCTGAAAAATATTGGCCTTTGCCTGGACGTACTTGACCATTGTCCTGTGCCTGTCCATGTGGTCAGGAGTTATGTTCAAAATAACTGCCACATGGGGACGGAAAGATACAACGTTCTCTAACTGGAAACTGCTAATTTCCAGGACCAGAATAGTCCTCTTCGTAATCCGTCCCACCACGCTGGAAAGCGGAGTGCCAATATTCCCGGCAACTATTACTTCTCTCTTCCTGTCCTTCCCTAGTACTTCTCCAATTAATTCACAGGTCGTTGTTTTTCCGTTGGTTCCTGTAACCGCTACCACGGGAGGAGAAGATAAAGTATCCCAGCGAAGATTGTAAGAGGCAATGTTGTATGCCGTCTCTACTTCGCTCACCACGGGAATTTTCGACTTCTTTGCCTTTCGCACCAGGGGATTTTCCCGGGGAACGCCGGGACTTACGACTAACAAGTCGTATGCAGAGACCAAATTCTTTAATTTAACTGAATCCTGGCGGCCGAGGAGAACGTTTATCCCTTTTTTAAGTTTCTTAATGTTATTTGCCAGTTCACTTTCTCTCTTCTCATCGGTCACCGTGACTGCGGCGCCCTGACTGGTCAATAGATTGGCGACCGCCAAGCCACTTCGCGCCAGACCAATAACTAATACTCTCCTCCCTTGATAGTTCTCTTTTATTCTCATCTAAGCTTTAGCGCACTTAAAGCTATTAACGCCAGAATAATCCCCACAATCCAGAACCTTATTACCACTTTCGGCTCCGACCAGCCAATCAATTCCAGGTGATGATGCAAAGGCGCCATTTTCAATATTCTCTTGCCTCGCAGTTTAAAAGAAGCAACCTGCAGGATCACCGACAGCGCTTCCACCACAAAAATTCCTCCCACAATAACCAGGAGAAGTTCCTGTTTGATGAACAGGGCAATGATACCGATTGTTCCCCCCAAAAAGAGGGAACCGGTGTCGCCCATAAACACTTGTGCCGGATAACTGTTGAACCACAAAAACCCCAGACCCGCCCCCGCCATTGAACCAAGAAAAATAGAAAGTTCACCAGCACCGGGAACAGGAACAATGCGCAGGTAACTGCTGAACTTGGCGTGTCCTGCCAGGTATGCCATTAAAGCATAAGTCATTGCCGCAATAAGGATGGAACCCACCGCCAACCCGTCCAAACCATCGGTCAAATTGACGGCGTTGGAGGAACCAACCACGAGTAAGATGGCAAAAAGCGCATAAACCACCCCAAAATTAATGAAGAAATCCTTCAGGTAAGGTATATTAACGCGGGTTACGTATCCGGAATTGGCTGGATAGTAGTAAAGGTAAATTACAACAATCAAAGCGAGAATCGATTGCCCGCAGAGTTTATATTTTGCCTTGAGTCCTCGAGTGCGCTTTTTTATCAGTTTTAGATAGTCATCAAGAAAACCCAGTAATCCCAGCCAAAGAGTAGCAAGGAGAATAATTATGGTGAAGCGATTATCGAGGCGAGCCCAGAGAAAAGTGGAAACAACAAGGGTAATAAGAATAATTAGTCCCCCCATTGTGGGCGTTCCCGCTTTCTTCATGTGCGTAGGAGGACCGTCTTCCCGTATCTGCTGGCCGATATGGAATTGTTTCAATTTCCTTATTACCAGAGGGGCAATGAATAGACTTAAGAGTAAGGAAGTAAATATGGCGGCGCCAGCGCGAAAAGTTATATATTTGAATACATTAAAGGGAAAGAAGTAAACATGTAGAGGGTAAAATATATGGTAAAACATTTACTCTCCGAATTAACTCCCGGTATTGGCAAAGCGTAAGATTTGTTTCTTCTTCAGAGAACGGATCTAGTTTATGCCGATTTTTGGGCGTGCCGCCCCTTTTCTCGGACGGCCACAGAGTGCCGCCCTTACTTGAAACGATTTCAATAAAGATATTTTATGATCTCTTCCAGTCCCATCTTTCGGGACCCTTTAATTAGCACAGCATCCTTCGGCTTAAGTAGTTCCTTCAGTTTCAGGGAGGCAACTTTCTTGTCCCTAAAAGAAAATATGCTCTTCCCTTCCATTCCCCGCTTCCTCGCAGCCTGAGCAATAAATCGGGCATCCTCTCCTATAACAATCAGGTCATCGATCGGGCTGGCCGCCACTATTTTACCAATTTCTTGATGAAATTTTTGACTCATTCTGCCCAATTCCAGCATATCTCCCAGGACGACCATTTTACGACGCGAAGGAAAAGAAGAAATAAATTCATTTAACACAGCTTTTACGGAAGTGGGATTGGCATTATAAGCATCGTTAACGATTGTTACCTCACCATACTCCAACTTTTCCATGCGCAGTTTGGGAAATTTGAATTTCCCCAACACATGAGCCATCCGCGAAAGAGAGAGACCGAACTCTTTGGCAACGCTTATGGCAGCTAGGGCATTATAAATATTGTAACGCCCTAAACAATATAAATCAAATTTCTTTCTGTCTTTCCCTGCGTAGACGGTGAAAGAAAGTTTTTCCTTTTCTCCCGGTCTACTTACCACAATATTATCCGCTCTAACGTCAGCCCGGGAGTCTGTTCCAAAAGTAATTATTTTCTGTTTTATCTGCTTAAACTGACTTCTCAGGTGGGCATCATCTATATTTAATGCGACCTTCCCTCGCCGAGGCAAGAGTTGAACAAGTTCCATTTTAGCAGAAAGCACGTTGGAAATGCAACGGAAAAATTGCAGGTGGGTGGCACCGATGTTAGTAATCACCCCTACCTGCGGTAGCGAAATTTCGGCCAATCTTTTGATCTCCCCGGCGTGGTTGGTTCCCATTTCCAGCACAAGGAACTCCGTGTCGGGAGAAATCTCAAAAAGCGTCAGAGGAAGACCGACTATATTATTGTAATTACCCAAAGTAGCTTTCACTGTATACTGCGATGAGAGAAGAGCCCGCAACATATCCTTGGTTGTCGTCTTGCCATTGCTGCCAGTTACCGCCACTACCCTGGGACGGAACTTACGACGATAGAACTTCGCCAATTCCTGCAGGGCAGTCAGGGTATGGGCTACGTGAACGACGGTTATTTTGGCAGTAATTTTTCTCCTCTTAGAAATAATTGCTGCCTTTGCCCCTTTCTCCACAGCTTCCTGAAAAAAATCGTGACCATCGAACCTTTCTCCTTTCAGGGCAAAGAAGATTTCTCCCTTTTTTATAGTGCGACTATCGATAGACACACCAGAGATTTCTCCCCGCTCGCTGCCACAAATCAACTCGCCCTGCACCGCCTTTATCACTTCTTTTATGGTAAGCCTTTCCATACTATTTCCACCTTTAAACACCCTGAGGATGAAGGGATAGTTACAGGAGCTTCAAATCGGCCAGGTTTTGTGTAGTGTAGCCCTTTATGGGCGTAATCCTTACGGGCATAAAGCCCTACACTACCGAGCGACTCCGATAACTATCCCTTCATCCTCCCCTTGAAAGGATCTCCTTCGCAACTTCCCGGTCATCGAAGTGAATTCTCTTATCTTTAAACAACTGATAATCTTCATGTCCTTTTCCCGCAATTACCACCAGGTCTCCCTTTTCTGCCATAGACAATGCTTTCTCTATCGCTTGAAACCTATCAATTATGGTCTGATAATTATCTTTTCTTTTCCTTTTTATTCCTACTTCAATGTCCAGGGCTATCCGCTCAGGGTCTTCACTGCGGGGATTATCCGAGGTAACGAACACATAATCGCTGTGGGCAACCGCTACTTCTCCCATTAGAGGTCTCTTTCCCCGGTCCCGGTCACCTCCGCAACCAAAAACAGTAATTATTCGCCTGGGTTTTAACTCTTTGCAGGCATGCAAGAGCTTCTCCAAAGCTTCGTCGGTATGCGCATAGTCGACTATCACTGTGAATGGCTGCCCACAATCAATTTTCTCGAATCTTCCCGGGATGGGAGAGACTTTCTCCAGGCCGCGCTTGATAATGTCCACGCTTATCCCTCGACCTAAAGCGACACCACTGGCAGCCAATGCATTATATACATTGTATTTCCCAATTAAAGGCAAAGAAATCTTCGTTTCTCCACCCGGGTAGAGCAGAGTGAAAGTGGTCTTTTCCAGATTCAATTTTATGCTTTTTGCCACAATGTCGGCTTTATTTTCGATACCATAGGTGATTACTCTTGCCTTCGTAGATTGTATAATTTTCTCCGTTGCCGGGTCGTCTGAATTCAAAACTGCCAGTTTCTGCCTTTTTTTCCGGGGATCCTTCCCCAAAAAAGAGAAGAGTTTGATTTTTGCCTGCAGATACTCTTCCATATTCTGGTGAAAATCGAGATGTTCCCTACTCAGATTAGTAAATACGGCGCTGTCAAACTCACATCCTTCCACTCTATCCAGACTCAAGGCATGAGAAGAAACCTCCATGACTACCGCGGAGAATTTTTCATTTACCAGCTTTCTGAGCATCTGCTGCAGGTCGGAAGACTGGGGAGTGGTAATGGGGGCAGGCAATATTTTCTCTCCCAATCGATAAGCAATCGTACCCAGGACTGCTACCTTTCTCCCGTTATTCCGGAAGATGGCTTCGCTGAGATAACTGACTGTCGTTTTCCCGTTGGTGCCTGTTATCCCGATTACATCTAATTTGTCGGAAGGATAATCGTAGAATGAAGTGGCAAGCCTGGCCAAGGCTTTACGGGGATTATCCACTACAATTTGGGTTGCAGAACCTCCCCACCGGGAGGGTCTTTCTAATTTTTCTATTCTTTGGGAAGAAACGACTACCGAAGCACCTGCGTCCAAGGCCTGGGGAACGTAGTAATTTCCATCCTCTGCGTAACCGGAAATAGCCACAAAGACGTAATCTGGTTTAACCTGGCGCGAATCGTACGTTATTCCTTTTACGGAAAGTTCTGGGGAGCCGTGTATTTCCTTGACACCTGCCGGTGGTAATAGGTCGCTTAGCCGGATCATTCTGGTAACCTGCGTATGAGATCGTATTATAGCAAAAATATTCCTCCCTTTCGGGAGGAATACACAGTGAAGCCTGGAATCCCCCGTTATTAGAGCGGAGAGCCGACACAAACCGCCTCCGGGGGTAGATTCTTGAACATTTCCTGGGAATCGGGCGGGATACCAAGGTAGCGCATAATTTTCACTCCCACACTTGCGAATACGGGAGCAGCTACGCTTCCACCCCAGTAAAAACCCTGTGGCTCATCCAGTACGACCAGAATAGTAACCCTTGGTTGCTCTGCCGGGAGATAACCAATGAATGAAGCAATGTGGTTTGTATCAGAATACTTACCTGTGGCCGGGTCGAATTTTTGCGCCGTTCCCGTCTTGCCAGCCACCTTATACCCCATAATCTTTGCTTCTTTCCCCGTGCCTTTTTTTACGATTCCGTACAAAATACCGGTTAAAGTTTTCGCTGTCTTTTGGGAAATTACCCTTCTAACCGGGCTGGGCCGGAATTCCTTGACCACCTTTCCGCCGGGGTCAACGAATCCCTTAACAATCATGGGTTCCATCAGCACTCCTCCGTTGGCTAAACATGAAAATGCACAAATAAGCTGGATGGCAGTTACTCCTATGCCCTGCCCGAAAGAGAGCCGACTGAGAGATATTTCTGACCAATCTTTTGGCTTCTTCAAGATTCCCGGAGTCTCACCCGGCAACCTGATTCCCGTGAAGTTACCGAATCCGAAATCCCTCGCATACTGGTACAACTTATTCTTTCCTAACAGTTGGCCGGCTTTGGCCATTCCGATATTGGATGATTTTTCCAGAACCTGAACAAAAGTAAGCCAGTCCTCGCCTTCGTGGTCCCGAATAGGAATCCCATTGAATAGGTAGACTCCTCCCTCGCAATAGAAACGATCTTCCAGCGTGACAAGGTTCTCTTCCAATAATCCTGCGGCCACTATCGGTTTAAAAGTAGACCCCGGCTCAAAAATACTGGAGATCGCAGGATTCTTCAAGTATTTGTATTTTTCCGAAGAAGAACTATTTCCGTTAAACGATGGGAAATTGGCTAAGGCCAATATCTCTCCGGTTCTGCAATCCTGAACAATGATTGTAGCCAGTTTGGCTTTAGTATTTTCGTAAGCCTTTCTCAACTCTACTTCCGCAATGTATTGGATTACTCTGTCAATCGTGGTGACTACGCCGCATCCGCTTACTTCTAATTGATGAGCAGTGTCCGCAGCGATTACTTCCCGGCCAAAACCGTCTTTTCTCCTCATAGTCTTCTTGGTCTTCCTTCTTAGTATCCTGTCAAAGGAATTCTCAATTCCCGATAGTCCCTGATTGTCCAGACCGGCCAGGCCGATTACCTGGCTGGCTAGCTCATTTTCTGGATAGAACCTTTTGCCTTCGTTTACAAACTTGATCCCTTTGAGACGCAAACGTCTAATCTTTTCTGCGATTTTCGTATCCACTTTACGCCTCAACCAGACGAACGAATTGGAAGTTTCCAGTTTCTTGTAGATCGCCTTCTCGCTCATACGGAGCAAAGGAGCTAACTTTTTGGCTGTCCCTCGCCGATGAGAAACGAGGGAAGGAATGGCATAGACGGAACTAACTTCAAATTCTATTGCCAGTTCTTTACCGTTGCGGTCATAGATGGTGCCCCTCTTAAAATCTGTTTGCCTGAGAGAAAAGGACTGCTTATCTGCCATCCTTCTGTAGCGACGGTGGCTAACGACTTGAATATAGTACAATCTAATTTCCAGTACGATAAGAGTAAATATTACTATGAGGATAGAACTAATAATGCGACTTTTTCGCGGCACCTTTCATATCCTCCCGGGCAATCAAAAATCCTTTGTTTGCCGAAGCTCTACTTTCCTTAACGTTTACTTTCAAAAAGTAGATATTATCATTCTGGGGAAAAACCATTTTTCTCTCTTCTCGGGCAATGTTACTGACATTTGCCAGATTAGTGTAGTTGTGCAAATTTGCTTTCAGATTGCGATTTTTGTTCTCTAACGAAATGAGTTTTCTTTTCATTTCGTTAAGCCGATAACTAAGCGTGACTACTTCCGCACATTCCCAGACATAGAAAAGGAAAATCAAAAGACCGCCAATAAAAAAGAGATAATACTGTTTCTTGGATCGCCTTTTCTTATCTATCCTCATCAGCACATTTCTCCCGCACGCAATTTTGCACTTCGGGAACGCGGATTCATTCTAAGTTCTCGTCTTGTGGGAGTAACCGGTTTGGGAAAGAGCGTCCGCAAGCCCTGCTTCACATGTTCCCGAAAGAAATTTTTGACGATTCTGTCCTCAAGAGAATGGTAAGAAATAACGCAAATCCTTCCGCCCTTTTTCAGAAACCCTGCGGCCCGGGGAAGTGTCCTTTTCAAAACCTCTAACTCGTCATTTACGGCTATTCTTAACGCCTGAAAAGTCCGGGTGGCCACATGAATCTTTCTGGGCCAGGCGGAACGGGGAATTGTTCTTTTAATGATCTCCACCAATTGAAGGGTAGTCTCCAAAGGCTTTTTTCGTCGGGATTCAACCACTGTCCGCACAATTCGCCTGGCCCACCGTTCTTCTCCGTATTCGGACAGAATCTTGACAAGTTCATCCAAAGAAAAGGTATTCAAAAGATATCCCGCAGTCAATTTCATGTTTTCTGACATCCGCATGTCCAGCGGTCCGTCTTTTTGAAAACTAAAACCCCTGTCGGTGTCTTGCAGTTGCAGGCTCGACAAACCCAGGTCAAATAGAATGCCATCCACTTCGTTGATTCTCAATGACTCCAGGATAGTCCCTATTTCCGAAAAGCTTCTTTCAAAAGTAAGCAGGTTTTCTTTATATTTCTCAAGATTTTCTCTTGCTCTCTTTATCGCTTCCCCGTCCTGGTCAATTCCGATCAGTAGACCACCCGGCAAGATTCCCTCCAGTATTCTTTGTCCGTGGCCACCTTCACCTAAAGTGCAATCTACGTAGATTCCTCCTTTTAGACATCTGAGATTATCTATAACCTCATCAACCAGGACGGGAATGTGCCTTGATTGTTCCAATTTGTAATTTGGTAGTCGCTCCGGTTCATGGGAGCGTTTAAGAGGGGGTGTTAGATTCCAAGGTCAACCAATTTTTCCGCTACCTGAACGAACTGCTTCTCGGCCTCCTTCTGGTAACGCTCCCAGTTGTTTTTTGACCAGATCTCTATGCGATCTAACACCCCCACTACTATTACCTCTTTTTTTATATTTGCGTAACTGCAAAGCGTCTTGGGAACCAGTATCCTTCCCTGGTCATCCACAGGGCATTCGTTTGCTCCGGAAAGGAAAGTGCGGGAAAACTTGCGGGCGTCGGCTTTAGTCAAAGGCAGGGCTCTCAGTCTTTCTGTGATTCTTTTCCAATTCTCGGGAGTGTAGACAAACAGACAACCTTCCAAGCCGGAAGTGATGACAAACCTTCTTACGTTCTGAC
This sequence comes from uncultured Clostridia bacterium, assembly GCA_964345635.1. Classification (GTDB taxonomy): domain Bacteria; phylum UBA6262; class WVXT01; order WVXT01; family WVXT01; genus WVXT01. The sequence goes on along the minus strand of CAYFRM010000045.1, from coordinate 4,260 downwards.
GGAGTCTGGCAGGAATGAACAGTCGGTTTTTCCCATCTAAAGAGTGGAAGTATTGTCCGATTAGCACCTTTTCACCACCTTACACCACTTTTCCCCACTGCGAGAAGATTATATACCAACTTTCCGATTTTGTCAAGCAAAAAATTAAGCCCTCCCCAAAAAAGGGGACGGGCTGCTTTTTCCATAAAAAAATCCCGGGAGATAAATTACTTATCCTGCCGGGAAATTTTTCTCCAGACTCTAGATTTCTTCTCGGCTACCCCTCCCCCATCTTTCCTTAATGATTCGATGGAATCGCGGAGCGTATATTATTTCCCAGGTGGTCTCTTTTCCCGGAAACATCCGCAAAGCCGCGCGCCGGACAGACTCCACTATCTGTTCCGCCTCTCTTCGCGAAATGCGCTCCTGGGTAAGAAGAGACAGCCCTAAGCTCACCATCATCTTCAAAAGGCGAAGTTTTCTGTTTTCCTCTCTCAGCGAATCGTCCTTTTCCATTCTTTTCGTCTCAAAGGCGCGTTGTGAATTATGCTACTTTACCGGTTCCAATCTGGGATTAGGTTTGTATTGCCGCCCTACCTTAGCGCAAGGCTTACCCTCCAGCATTACCACATCGGCAGTGAAGTCTATCTTCTCTCTGAAAAGGGCTGACCCTACCCCTACGGCATCAAATGGCACATTAAGCTTGACGAAGCGCCCTATTTTTTCTTCATTAAATCCGCCGGAAATAACTATCTTTATGTGGCCAAAGCCCGCCTCGTCAAAAGCCTTCCTCGCCTTGCGGCAGAGTTCGGGAGAAACACCGTAAGAATTCTTTCCTCTTCCCTTAACCGACCTATCCCGGAGGTCTCCGGCTGTGTCGAACCTTACTCCCCATAGCTTCTTACCCAGAACCTTAGCCACTTCCAAAGAAGTCTTTATGCAATCGTTCCGGAAATCGACCAGAACTATCCGGGAAATATCTTCAGGCATATATTTGTCAAATGCTTTTGCCGCCTGAACAGTATCTCCTCCGTAGGCAGCTATGAGTCCATGGGGAATAGTGCCTATCCCTTTGCCTCCCCATAACGAGCCCTGAGCGTCGGTGGAAACATTTATGGCTCCCGCGATGAATGCCGCGTACCCATCTGCTTCCTGTACCCTATAATGGTCAAACCTTGCGGGAAAGAACAGGACAGGTCTTCCCGCTGCGGCATCTACCACTTTCCTGACAGCAGTGGCTACGGCAGTTCCCCTTGCCAATACTCCCAAATATACAGTTTCCAGGTGAGCAAAAGTGCTGTAATCCCCGGCAATGGTCATCACGGTATCTAAAGCCTTAATTCTGTCTCCGTCGCGAAGAGATCTTATCCTCAAATTCTCCGGATTGACCGCGCCCAGCTTCAGGATAGCAATGGCTTCGTCCATGCCGCAGAGAACGGCCTCTTTGCGACAGAACACTTGCATAAGCACTTGAGCGTGGCGACGGTCTTTCTCCAGAACTTCCCTGGTGCGCACAAAATACTTGTCACTGTACCACCCATTTCTTATTTTATCAACGGGGATATTGAAAATTTTGGGGTTGAGTCTTTTGGCTACCATTTCTTCCCTCCGAAAATCCCATTTCATCTAGTGTATTTCTGCTCGTCCCGGGGCACATACCATTTAATGAAGTTATAGCCGATGCCTGCAGGAGCCACTTCAATGCCGTGAAATCTTTTATGGACTACGGGAAGAGCATCGGCCACGTACAAAAAAGTATAGGGTTGTTCCTCAGCCAGAATGGCATGAATCTTATGATATATTTCTTTTCTCTTCTCCGTATCGAATGTACGCCGCCCTTCCACCAACAGGCGATCGACTTCCGGGTTACTGTAGGAAACGAAATTGTATTGGCCCTCTTTGATCTGGGATGAGTGCCAGATGGAATACTGGTCGGGGTCCCGGGAGAGGCTCCAACCAAGGATTACAGCCTCAAAATTCTTCTTGTCAATGTACTGGTGAATGAAAGAGGCCCACTCCAGAATACGAATCTTTACCCGGATTCCGATCTGTTTAAGATTGGACTGGATAATGGTGGCACAAAGCTGGCGCATCTTGTTACCCTGATTAGTCATAAGGGTGAAGCTGAATGGCTTGCCATCCTTATCCAGGATTCCATCCCCATCGCTATCCTGCCAGCCGGATTTATAGAGTAATTCCTTAGCTTCTTCGGGATTGTGGTCGTAAACGGGAACAGTTTTATTATAAGCCCACGAGGTGGGAGGAAAAGGCCCGGTCGATACTTGACCCAGGCCCAGAAGAACCCCATCTATTATTTCCTGCCTGTTTACGGCATAAGTTATTGCCCGACGCACTCTCTCATCCTTGAACAGGGGATTTCTTAGATTGTAACCAAGATAGGTATAGCCAAAACTGGGATAGCGAAACTTGTTGATTTTGTCCTGAAATTCCTTATTTACGGCTTCTTTCTGGAATTGGTCCGGAGTTAGCCCCATTGTATCTATTGTCCCTTTCCTCAGCTCCAAAAACTGTACCGCCTGGTCCGGAACAATCCTGTAAATTATGCGATCTATATATGGTCTTCCTTCAAAATAGTCTTCGTTTACTTCCAGAACTATTCGTTCATCCGTCTTCCATTCCACGAATTTATAAGGCCCCGTTCCGATGGGGCGGCGGTTTGCAGGATGGTTATTAAAATCTCCTTTCTCAAAAATATGCCGGGGAAGAATTCCCATACCCCAACTTTCCAATCCAGGGGAGAAAGGCTCTTTATATATTACCCTTACCGTGTGGGGGTCGACAATTTCCACCCTGTCCACCATAAGGTAATCCGAGGCGTAGGGCGTCCTGGTGTTGGGGTCGACCAATTCCTCATGAGTAAATTTAACGTCCTCGCTGCTGAAAGTTTTCCCGTCATGCCAGTGCACATTTTTCCGTAGATGAAAGGTGATTGCCAGCCCGTCATCGGATATTTCCCAGGATTCTGCCAAATCCCCTACCAGCTTAAGATTCTTGTCATATTTCACTAACCCGTTATACACATAACCATTTATGTCGCCGGAAGCACTATCGCTGGCAAGTACGGGATTCAAATAACTGGCATCTCCGATAGATGCCTGGATGATTGTATCTCCGTAGGCTGGTTGCGCGGCAGGCTTTTCACCGGTGGGTTCCTTAACCTTTGGTCCTGGGGAGGTTTTTTTTGCAAAATGGATGAATACCCCGGTAAGAACAATTGCTATCACTGCGGCTGCAAGAATTGTAATGACTTTTCTCATTTTGAAGAATGGGGTCAATTCTATTCTTTGGACGTCTTGCTATTTTAAATGTCCTACGGGGATAATGTAAAGTGGTATATTATCCTTCGGTAGATACAGCGTTTTTTTCACGGCAGCATCGCTGAATGCGCCAATAGGAGCCGAACCCAAACCCAGACAGACTGCCTGAAGGTGAATATTCTGGGCTATGTGGCCTGCCTCAATATGAGCGTACCTCATTCCTCTTTCTCCGTACTTCCAGCATATCCTATCGAATACGCAAGCAATTACAAAATTGACTGCTGCCTGGGCGACTGCCTCCTGCCGTAAGGCGGCACTGGAAAGAGCCAAGCGGAGATCTTTGTCCGAAATCTCTTTCAGACTATGGCTGGAAGGAAAATAGTGGAAGACCCCGTCAGGAGACACCACGTAGATTTCCATGGGATAGAGAGCGCCTGCAGAGGGAACGGTTTTAGAAGCGCCTGTGACGGAATCGACATCCCTTGGCCCATAAGCCGCCCAGAGGAGCTGAGAAATCTCTTCTAAAGATAATTGTTTCTTACTGAAGCTCCTGACCGATTGTCTCTTTACTATTGCCTCCTCGAGACTCATCTCGCCGGTTGTCCTGGGCCGGGGCAATTTGATGTTTTCTTCCTTCACTTTCCTTCTACCTCCTTTTAGTATTGAGCACTCTGCCCGTTTTGCGTGCATCCCGAAAAGAAAAAGAAACAAAAAAGAAAAAATAAGGACTATCGCGAACAGAATTCTTTTCATTTATCTTCTGCACCCGTGCGTTATTCTTTGCGTTTGGCTATTTCTGCTTCAATAATCTGAATTGCTTTTTCCGCTTTATCTTTCTGGTCGGCTACCAGAATAACTACATCTCCCTCCTTAGCCCCGAAAGATTCCTCAATGTTCCTTCTGTCTTGTTTATTGAGACCGTATTTTGGTAGTTCGTCGGTGGAGATAAATCCTTTGACCCCGGCTTCCTTCTCAACTTTCTTAGCCAGACTATCCGTGAGCT
>CAYFRM010000044.1:0-9881 GCA_964345635.1 uncultured Clostridia bacterium | reverse complement strand
ATAGAGCAAATGTTAAGGGACCATATGAGCGCGTGTGGTCTGTCAACCGAGGATATGGCGAGGATAATAGATAAGAAGTTGATAATTGACCGGGGAGCATTGAATAAGGCGAAAGCGATGGTAGGCATTTTCAGAACTCAAAAGAAGATAAGCGCTGAGGCAGTATTCTCCATCATTACCGAGAGGTTGGTGGGGAGGACGGGCGGTAATGGGATAAAGATGAGTATCGTTACCGATAGTGAGGATAAATGGCAGAGAGCAAAACAGAGGGAGATTGAGGAGAAGATTCTCTGGGTGCTATTGAATCCAGCGGAAGCGGGAGAGGTATTATCTACAGCAGCGGGTCTGGTTGTGGCAATAGAAGGTAAGGTTTCTAAGTGTCTGATAGAGTTCATAGAGGAGAATTATCCCGGGAGGGCAAAAGAGTTATTGCCGCAGATCAGGAAGGACGGGATGATTATTCTGCCGGAAACGCGGGTAGATGAGAGCCATCTGGAAGAAATGAGGGAGCAGGAGAGAGTATATAAAGTTGCGGCATAATAAATATATTTTAAAAGGGGGCATTATTATGAAACTGCGAAAGATTCTAATTATTGACGATGAATTCCCGGTGGGGTATCTGATCAAGATTAATCTGGAAGCGGAAGGATATGAGGTAATTCTTGCCTTAAGCGGTGAAGAGGCCCTGGAGAAGGCCAGGGGAAGCCCTCCAGACCTTATCACCCTGGATATACTTATGCCTGAGATGGATGGATTTGAATTGATGAAAGCTATCAAGAGAGATGAGGCGCTAAGGTCAATTCCAGTCATAATGGTGTCGGTAATTGATGAAATTTGCAAAAAGAAAGGAATGGCGATGGGAGCGGTTGACTACTTATTGAAACCGATCGATTTTGATAATCTTTTGGATAGGATGAGATATTTGGAAATGGTTAAGGGTGTGCCATAAAAGAACGGAACGTATAGAGCAAAGCTTGCGCTTTGCAGCTACAGAAGAAGAAGCAAAGCTTGCGCTTTGCGGCTACAGGTACAAATTTTTTTCTCGCCACCACTTCCTTCGAATTTATCCACTTCAAAAAAGTACTTGCCAAAAATTAACAAAAATGTAACAATCCTGTAACACCAATGTAACATTCTTGTAGTAAAATATGTAATGAATCATGATGGTGAAATTGATGGCAAGGAGTTAAATATGTTCAGGCGAAGTCGATTTCACATTCATAAGTTAAGGTATAAAATACTATTCCCGGCCTTCTTTCTTTTGTTGGCCTTGAGTTATATTCCTCTGCGAATTTCGGCTGCCGAAGCGGTCTCTTCGGAAAAATATTTTGAGCAGGGCATGGCAGATTATGAAAAAGGAGATTACAAATCGGCAATGGAAAATTTCTCGGAATCTCTGTTTTTGGACCCCAATAATGAAGAGACTAAGGATTATCTGGAAAAAGCAGGAAGAAAGTTCCTGGAAGGAGTGGAGACCAAAAGGGAATCTGAGAGGAAAGAGATTCTGGAGAGGGCCAGGACCGTAATTGCTGAACGGAAGAAGAAAGTGAAAGAGAATTACGGGAAGGGAATAAAACATTACAAACGGGGTGAATTCCTCAAGGCCGGTGAGGCATTTAATGCGGTGCTGGAAATCGAACCGGAACATAAAGAGGCAAAGAAACATCTTGAGCTGATTGAAAAGCGGCTCCAGGACATTGTGAATAAAGGGGAATTTGAAAGCGTTGGTGAGTTGTATTACGCGCAGGGAATAATATTCTATATTAAAGGTGAGTGGGCGAAGGCGATTTCCCAATGGGAGAATGCGCTTAAGATTTATCAGTCAAATGAAGAGATTTCCGAGTTTCTCAGGATTGCCAGTAAGCGAAGGCAGGAAGAAGAAGCATTGGAGAAAGCGGAGGTTCTGTATCGCGACGGGTTAGCCCAGTATAATGAAGGGAAGATTGATGAAGCAATTAAACAGCTGGAAGAGGTGATAAAATTTAATCCCGAACACAGGAGAGCGAAGGAGCTCCTGGCAAAAGTGAGAGAGAAGGTAGATGAGATAAAGAAGGAAGAAAAAGCGAGGAGACTTCGGGAAACTGTGGACAAGCGCTATTTTCGGGGAATAGATTATTATGCCGAAGGGCAGTTTGACAAGGCGATTAAAGAGTGGCAGGGAGTGCTCAAGTTAGACCCTACGCACAGTGGGGCAAAGGAATATCTAAAGAAAGCGAGAGATAAGATTGCCCGGAAAAACTCTCGGGGCAAGGGAGGGAAAGACAAGGTAAGAAATCTTGAAGAAGAGAAGGTCGAGGTCTATTACAGGCAGGGGATAAACTACTATCTGGCAGGAGAATTCAAGGAAGCTATCAGTCAGTGGGAAGAGGTATTAAAGATGGAACCTCGGCACAATGGCGCCAGAGGGTATATTGCCAAAGCCAAAGAGAGATTGAAAAAATCAGGGGAAGGGATTGGATATGGTGACTACCAGGAAGAAATTGAAGAATATGTAGAGGAAATAGAAAAGACCGGCACTACGGACGAAGAGAAAGAAGAGTTAATTGCCATGCATTACCAGGATGGACTGGTGGCTTACGCTCACGGAGACCTTTCGCAGGCGATGAAAGAGTGGCAGATAGTCTTGAAACTGGACCCTGAACACAAAAAAGCTCGTCGCGCCATCATCAAGCTGCAGGCGGAAATGGAACGGCGCAGAGGAAAAAAATAATGGAAGACGTCGGGGATTTTTCTTGACAATGCTATTTCAATTATGATAGACTGCAACAAATTTGATGTAAAGTCTGGTAAGAATTTAGGAGGTGATTTGATTGGAAGAAAAGTACAAAGCATTGGGACTTTTGCGGAAGACGTTTAAAATTTTGGCTTTTATAGCTGGCGGGGTGGGTTTTATCTTCTTCGTCGTTATCCTTATTGCTGGAGGCACGCCCGAGACACCAAGGGTAACCAGTCTTCTCGCACTGGCATTGGGTGTTATCTATTTTCTTCTTCTTTACACTATTTCTGAAGTATTACTCTTATTTTCAGATATTGAAGAGAATACGCGAAAGACAAGAGAACTTTTGGAAAAGAAGTAATCGTATCTTTTGTCTGCTTTAAACTAATCAGGCTCAGTTGGTGAGCCTGATTAGTTTTTTTATGTCTTCAAATATCATATAAAAGGCAGGCACGATAAATAAAGTAAGGATTGTGGAAGCGGCCAGTCCCCCGATGACGGTAATTGCCAGGGGGGACCAGAGGCTGGAACCCTCGCTCCTGTCCAGTGCCATAGGAAGTAAGCCGAGGATGGTGGTGAGGGAGGTCATAAGGATTGGTCTCAATCTGTCTCCACCTGCTTGAAGTATAGCCTTTAAAGCTTCTCTCCCGGGAATTTCCCCTCCGTTCAAATTGTTTCCCGCAAGAGCGTCTTTTTCTTTTCTTCTAAGATGATTTATGCGGTCGATTAAAATAATTGCGTTGTTGACCGCTATCCCGCCGAGCATAATCAGTCCGATGAAAACGCCCATAGTGATCGGTTTATGGGTCATAAATAGGGCGATGATTGCCCCGATGACTGCCATGGGGACCGTTACCATAATGATAAAAGGCTGGGAGTAGGATTCAAACAGAGAAGCAAGGACTATAAACACCAAAAGCACCATTACCCAGAGAGCGAACTTGAATTCTTTCTCGTTCTGGACCATCTCCTGGTAGTCTCCGGAAAACTCATAATAATAATCCTTGGGCGGCTTTATATGAACTAAACTCTTCTTAATTTTCTCTACGGCAGTTCCCAGGGTTAGCCTTCCCCGGTGAGCGCTGACCTGAATCATACGGTTTTTGTCCTTTCGCCAGATTTCACTTGGCGAGAGAGCAAAATTGAAATCTACTATCTGTTGCAGGTAAATCTGGGCTCCCGAAGGAGTGTCCAGCGTCAGTTTTCTTAAGTCCTCAAAATCCCTTCTGTGTCTCTCGTCCAGCCGGGCGATAGTTTCTACCTGGCGGGCTTTATCGTGGAAATAGGTGGCCCTGAGACCTTTCATCTGGGCGTGGGTTATTTCGGCTATGTCCCTGACGCTCAAGCCAAAGTAGGCAGACCTCTGTTTGTCCACATTGAATCTCATCTCCGGCCTTCCCGGTTTGTATCTCAACTTTACGTCTGCCAGCCCGGCGACAGTTCCCATACTTTTTGCCATGGAGATGGCTAATTCCCGGAGAACGTTATAGTCGTAACCGTAAACGTCAAGGAATACTTCGCTCGCCGATTGGGGCTCTGAGAAATAGATAAAGGTATCGTAGATTTCGCCTATCTTCTTCACCCGGGGACGCAGAGTATCTATGACTTCCTGCACTGTGCGTGCCCTTTCCGAGCGAGGCACAAGCGTAACGTAGACTTTGGATGACCACCCCTCAACTCTTGCCGTAACCGTCTTGGTTACCCCCTTAATTTCGGGTATGGTAGTAAGCATGCTCTCCACTTCGGCCACAATCTGGTCGGAAATTTCCAGCTTGGATCCGGAAGGAAGTTCTACAAAAATGGTGAACTCGCTCTGCTCAGTAGTCCCCATATAGTCCTTCTCCAAAAAGTTCCTGTAGATTATGAGCGAAAGGAGAAAGAGAAAGACCAAACCGGCAATAGCAATATAGCGCTTCTGCAGGATAAAAACGAGTGCCTTCCTGTAAAGATTATGTAACTTTGGAAAATTCAAGGAAAACTTTCTCTTTTCGCTTTCGGGAGAGGGAATGTTCTCTCCGGGCCGGAGTTCTTGTTTACTTTTTCTGTAAACGGGAATTCGGGAGGAGAGGAGAGGAACCAGGGTGAGCGCAACGAATAGAGAAGCTACCAGAGAGAACGTTACGGTTAAAGCCAATCCGCTGTAAAGTATCTCCACCTGCTTGTTGATGAAAACAATCGGCAGGAACACGACCAGCGTGGTGATAGTTCCTGCCACAATCGGCAGAATAACCTCCCGCGTGGCTTTGATGGAAATCTGCTTTTCGCCTGGCAGGGATTCTATTCCTTTTTGAACTGATTGGCCATTTTCTCCCGCCTGTTTTGTTCTATGCTTGAAAATGTTCTCCAGTACCACAATCGAATTATCCAAAAGCATGCCGATTCCCAGGGCAAGTCCGCTGAGAGTCATAACATTTAGAGTTATCTTCCGAAAGTACATTAAACTGAAAGCAACCATTACCGAGATGGGGATTACCGCCACAATGACAAAGATGTGTCTTATATCTTTGAGGAAAAGAAAGAGGATTGCTCCGGCCAGGAAGGCGCCAAAGAGCAGAGAACCCCAGACGGTTTTTATCGATTGCTTGATGAATATTGCCTGGTCGGATACAGTGACAATGTTTATTTCTCGAGGAAGGTTAAGTTTAATCTCTTTTAACTCTTTCTTAATCGCTTCACTTACCCTGACGGTATTGGCTGTCGATTCTTTATGAATATAGAGTGCTGTTACCGGGCGGGTGTTGAGTCGGGCATAGGCTTCGGGCTCAAGGTAGGAATCTTTTACGTCAGCGATATCTTCCAGCCGAATTATGGAACCCATGGGCGTTACCATTATTGCCAGGTTCTTTATCTCTTCCACGTTCCTGAATTCTCCCATAGTCCTGACCAAATACCTGTATTTTCTTTTATCTATACTTCCTGTCAGGAGGTTGAGGTTGCTGAGATTCAGAATTGCTATGACTTTTTTTATCGGCAGGTTGTAAGCTTGCAGGCGGGCCTGGTCGACTTCTACCAGGATTTTGCGCTCCCTGCCGCCGCGCACCTCCACATTAGCAACACCGCTGATTCTACTTATCTGCTCTTTAATTCTTTCTTCTGCTATTTTACGCAGCATCTCCGGGGTGTAGCCGCCTCCGGTGAGAGCGAGAATCGCAATCGGGAAATCGGCTTCATCGTAGCGCTCGATTACCGGCTTCTCAATCTCTTCCGGCAATTTGTTCCTTATTTGTCCAATCTTTTCGCGCACTTCCAATGCGGCAAACTTCATATTAGTGCCCGGCTCGAAGGTGAGCATCACGGTTGAGGATTCTTTCTTGGAGGTGGAGATGATATGTTTCAAGTGCTTGACGGGACTGACTGCCTCTTCCACGGGCCTGGTGACCAGAGATTCTATGTCTTCCGGAGCCATTCCCCCGCGCACGTTTATCTTGACGGTCACGATTCCGTAGCTTGCATTGGGCATAAGCTCAACCGATAGACGGGTCAACGAGATACCGCCTATTATGACGAATCCCACAAATACCATCAGTATGGCTATCGGTCTTTTTACGGCAAATTCCGAGATTCCCATTGTATTTCTCCGCACTTTGCTTTCCTGTAGGGGACGGACTCTGTGCCGTCCCTTCTACGGGCGACCACGGAGTGTCGCCCCTACGATGCCGTCCCTTCCTTTGGGGATTCCTGTAGGGGACGGACTCTGTGCCGTCCCTTCTACGGGCGACCACGGAGTGTCGCCCCTACTTTATTTATGTTACCAGCCGATTGTTTTATTGTTAACTACAAGCGATTTGCCGGTGTTGGTATCTAATATCTCGATTTCCCCGAAATCCTTGAAATTGTATCGTCGCAGCACCTTCTTTGCCGTTTCCAGGGAAATGGGTAAGACGTCCTCGTCGCTAAACTTCTTCTGCCTTCTTCTCTTCAGGTTTCTCAAAGAATTCCGCACTCCTCTCCATACCAGGGAAAAGGCGTCGGCAGGCGGAGGGCCGGTTCGTTCTGGTTGAGGGCTGCCCATCTCTTTTTTCTTCATTATGTCCAGACTAAATTTTAAAATACCCGTTCCCAGATCGGGAAATCTTGGAATGAACTCGCCTTTGACCGCCGCGAATTCAAAGTTTTCTTTCAACTCTTTGTCTTCCTTGAACTTATCCTCTATCCTTTGGGAAATCTGTCTGGCTAAGAAGTCCGGCAGACTGATTTCTTCAATTGAGAATTCCTCGCTTTCGGGCCGCTTTTTTTTATCCTCGGTTGCCAAATCGGAGAGAAGAACCAGAGGGTCGAGTCTCGTTTCGAAGAGCATCCTCTTTATGTACTCTCCCCGGGAAATATCACCCATCATAAATCTCTTGATGTCTTCCACGTATCTGGTGAGAACTAATTCAAAACCGGAAATCCTGGAATCTCTGGCCACCAAGGTTATGAATTCTAAATCTGCATCCGTGGAAAGGGCAACTCTTGATATGACATGGAGGACATTACCCAATTTTTCGAATGATTCCTCCGAGGGCTGTAACGAACCGTCCAGTAAGTTATCCACGGGCATATAGACCCCCAGGGTTTTTCCCGCTGTCTTCACTTTTACCCCGGTATTATACTCATCCCGGCACAGCTTTATGACGGAGTCGGAAACTTTTGTCCCGGGATAAGTTGGTTTACACCCGGAACTTACAAACGTAAGAAGTATCAAAAATAGAAATGTCCGTTTCATATGAATCCCGTTTTGTAGGGGACGGACTCTGTGCCGTCCCTTCCTTTTGGGCGGCCACGGAGTGCCGCCCCTACGATGCAGAGCTATCGTTCTGCGGATACACTTGTTTTCTGTTTTCCTTTCTTGTTGTTTTTTCCGTACTCGGCAAAGATGGCTTCAATCTGGTCATATTCCAGCTCTTCTTTTTCCAGGAGTTCGGAAACGAAACGCTCCATTATCGGCCATTCTTTTTTCAGAAGATTCTCTACTTCCTGGTAACATTTCTGGAGTATCTCCTGGGTTTCCCTGTTCAGTTTCTCTTTAAGTTCGTTAGAAATCTGCGACTCGGGAATGATGGAATAGTCTCCTAAACAGCCATTACCTCCCATACCAAATTTCCAGACCATTGCGTGGGCGTGAGCCATTGCTTTCCTGAAGTCGTCAGCCACTCCTGTGGTGGTAGTGCTAAACTTTATGTTTTCCGCAACATATCCGCCCAGGCAGACCTTTATATTTGCCAGCGCCTGTTCCCTGTTGGTAGTAAATAGTTCCTCCCGCGGCTGATGAAGCACAGCTCCTAAAGCTCCTCCCCGGGAAGCAATGGAAGCTTTAAACACATCATCTGTGGGATGAAGAATGTACAGGACTATCAGGTGTCCGGTCTCGTGGTATGCGGTCATTTTTCTCTCTCTATCGCTCAGTTTCCTCTTGTGTTTGAGACCCATATCGATTCTATCCATTGCTTCAGAGAGGTCTTGCCATTCCACGTTCTCTTTCGATTTCCGCGTTGCTATTAAAGCTGCCTCCTTGACTATGTTCTCAATATCTGCTGCGCTCTTGTAGACTGTGTTTCTCGCTAAGCGAGAAATATCGATAGAAGAGTCATGTTTAACTTTTCTCAAATAATGGTGAAAGAGTTCTTCTCTTCCTTCCAGGCCAGGCCTGTCGATGTATATCTTTCGGTCGAACCTGCCCGGTCTAAGCAAAGCTTTATCCAGAACGCTTTCCGGGGCATTTGTCGCTCCGATTACAATCACATTTTCTTCTTTCTCTTTCAAACCATCCATTTCCACCAGGAGCTGATTTTGCGTGGTATTGGTCTCTCCTCCTCCCAGGAAGCTAAACGATCTACCCCGGCCAACAGCGTCGATTTCATCGATAAAAATTATGCAGGCCCCGTAACCATAGGCGAGCTGCCTGGCTTTCTTGAATAATTTCCGTACCCGGGAAGCTCCCATTCCCACGAATATTTCCACGAATTCACTTGCCGCCATAGAGATGAAAGGTATACCCGACTCTCTGGCTATGGCCTTGGCCAGAAGTGTCTTTCCGCATCCGGGAGGGCCAATCATCAAAAGACCCCTCACTATTTTGCCGCCGATTTTCTTAATGCGCGTCCTGTCCTTGATCAGTTCCACGACTTCCAGCGCTTCTTTCTTGGCTTCGTCTATACCTTTCACGTCATCAAACGTAACCTCCACATTTTCGCTCCTGATAGGAGTCTTCTTCAGCTTGAGGAGCGTTCCCGTCTGCATGCTGATAATGACATAAGCGAAGATTAAAGCGTGCACTGCACCCATAAGCAGAGTAAGAGGTAACTGGGCGAGAGTCATATGCAGATAGTAAGACTCAAGCGACAGTAGCCCTACTATGGCTAAACTGACCATAGTTATGACGCCAAAAATTATGAGTACTTTCACCCAGTGGTTCATCCAGAACATTTTAATTTTTCTATTCCACATTTATGGCCTCCTCCTGTCTTGCTCGCACCCTATGTAGGGGACGGACTCTGTGCCGTCCCTAATGGGTGGCCACGGAGTGCCTCCCCTACTCTTTATGGTGATGTATTTCTTTTTTCGAAAAGCTTTTGGCCGATTAAGTAAAAATTGGGTATAATTAACAAAGTAAGAAAAGTGGCTGTTAAAAGTCCTCCGATGACTGTAATTGCCAGAGGAGCTCTAAGCTCGGCTCCTTCCCCGAAGCCCAAAGCCAGCGGGAGCAGTCCCAGAACAGTGGTAAGCGTGGTCATCAAGATTGGCCTGAACCTGGTCTTGCTTGCTCTTATAACTGCTTCCAGCGTATCAATTCCTTCTTTTTTGATCCTGTTGATATAGTCGATGAGAACGATGCCGTTATTCACCACAATTCCCCCTAACATAATAACTCCCATCAATACTATGGCGTTCAAGGAAGTGTTTGTTACGAATAGAGCTAAACCCACCCCGATTAGAGAAAGGGGAAGCGTAAACATTATTATGAAAGGTTGCCAGAGTGATTCGAACTGCGCAGCCATAATCATATAAACGAGAATTATGGCAAAAATCAGGGCAAATCTCAAACTCTTGAATGACTCCTTCATCTTTTGTGTTTCGCCGCTCAAGATTACCGAATAGTCGGAAATATTTTGATAGTTTATCAATTTCTCATTAATGTCCCTTATCACGTCGTTTAGACTCCTTTTGAAAATATTGGCCGTAACCA
>CAYFRM010000043.1:0-20362 GCA_964345635.1 uncultured Clostridia bacterium | reverse complement strand
CTGGGAGAAAAAGGGTGCTTTGTCTATTCCGAGTCGGTCAAGAAATCTATCGACTCGTACAGGAAATTTACCCCTGTAGACAAAACCGGGGCTGGTGATGCCTTCTCCTGCGGATTCATTTTTGGTGATTTAAAAAATTGGGATTTGGAAAAATCGGTAAAATTTGCTAATCTTATAGCCAGCATTTCTATTACCAGAATTGGTGCCAGGTCTGTTCCCCATCTAAGAGAATTAGAGGATTACAAAGAATATAGCCAATTCTAAAAAAATTCCCTCTCCCCGGTGGGGAGAGAGTTAACCAAATAAAATTCCCTCTCCCCGGTGGGGAGAGGGTTAGGGTGAGGGGAGAAATTATGCCGCAAGTCAAGAGAGCTCTTATTAGTGTGTCGGACAAGACAGGAATCGTAGAGTTTGCCCGGGGATTGAAAGATCTGGGAGTGGAGATTATTTCCACCGGCGGGACTGCCAGGATGTTAAGGGAAGCGGGAATATCCATCCGCTCGATTTCCGATTATACGGGCTTCCCCGAGGTGCTGGAAGGAAGAGTGAAGACTTTGCATCCCAAAGTTCACGGAGCTTTACTCGCTGTCAGGGATAATCCTCAACATATGAAAGAAGTGGAAAAGCATAAAATAGAACTGATTGACATGGTAGTAATTAACCTCTATCCATTTGAAGCCACAATTGCCAAAGAGGGCGTTACCAAAGAGGAGGCTATTGAGAATATTGACATCGGCGGTCCGACTATGTTAAGGTCGGCAGCCAAGAACTATAAGTGGGTAGTGCCGATTTCCGACCCTGAACATTATGGTTTGGTCCTGGAAGAGATGAAAAAGAATAAAGGTGCGGTAAGCGAGGAGACCTCTCAAAGATTAACCACGTACATATTTCGACATCTCTCACAATATAATTACCATATCTACCGTTATTTTCTCACTTTCTCTTCTTCTCCTTCTCTTTTTCCGGATTTATTGCAGCTCCAGCTGGAAAAGGTAAAGGATTTGCGGTACGGAGAGAATCCCCATCAAAGCGCGGCATTCTATAGAGAATTAGATAAGGGAAAAGCGCAGGGAATAGCAGATATAGAGCAACTGGCAGGCAAGGAGCTTTCTTTTAACAATATTCTGGATTTAGATGCAGCAGTAAGTATAGCGAAAGAATTTGAAGAGCCGGTAGCAGTGATTATTAAGCATACTAACCCTTGCGGTGTGGCCACTGGTTCTGGTCTTCTCGAGGCCTATAATAAAGCTCGCCAGTGCGACCCGGTGAGTGCCTTTGGCTCCGTTGTAGGGTTCAATCGCAAGGTGGATAGTGAAGTGGCAGAGGAGATTGTCAAGACTTTTGTCGAGGCAGTGGTCGGACCGGATTTCGAAGATGCGGCGGTTAAAGTTCTGAAAGTAAAGAAAGATATCCGGCTACTAAAATTGCCCGCTGAAGGGAAATCATCCTCTCCGCAGCTCGATTACCGCAGAGTCTCCGGAGGGCTGTTGGTGCAAGCTAAGGACCTCAAAACTTTTGCCGATGGTCTGGAAGTGGTTACCGAGAAGAAGCCAACTGATGCGGAATTGAAGGCTCTCCGGTTTGCCTGGAAGGTCTGTAAGCACGTTAAGTCGAATGCCATTGTTCTGGCAAGCGAAAGCCAGACGCTGGGTATCGGAGCCGGCCAGATGTCTCGCGTGGACGCAGTGAAAATTGCAAAGAGGAAGATGGGGGAGCAATTCGGGAAATATGAGGGGCTTCTAGTCTTGGCTTCCGACGCTTTCTTTCCTTTCCGCGACTCTGTCGACCTGGCTTCTACATTTGGGGTCAAAGCAATTATTCAGCCGGGCGGTTCCTTGAGGGATAAGGAGTCGATTGCTGCCTGTAACGAGCATAAAATTAGTATGGCTTTCACCAGAATGCGCCACTTCCGCCATTAGAAGAGAAAAAAGGGGTCAGAGTCATTTTTCATTGTAGCCGCAGAGCGAAGCTCTGCTAAGAACAAGCAAAGCTCGCGCTTTGCTGCTACAATTAATGCTCGCTACACCAAATCCCCTCGCATTAGGAGAAAAACAAAAAAGATGGGAAGGCCGTCGTGGGATGACTATTTTATGGAAATTGCCGAGACCGTGGCTAAACGTTCCACCTGTCTGAGGAGACAGGTGGGAGCAATAATCGTGCGGGAGAAGAGAATTCTTGCTACAGGATATAACGGGACTTTAACCGGACTGCCCCACTGCGAACAGGTGGGGTGTGTTCGAGAAAAAAATAACGTTCCCTCCGGCAAGATGCAGGAGTTGTGCCGGGGGCTCCACGGGGAACAGAATGCATTGTTATTTGCCGCTGCTAACGGCGTAGATATAAAGAACGCAACCATATATTGCACGCATCAACCCTGTATCCTCTGCGCCAAGATGATAATTCAGGCGGGGATAAATCGCGCTGTTTTTAAAGGCAAGTATCCTGATGAGATGGCGCAGAGACTATTTAAAGAAGCAAAAGTAGAGCTTTACCAGTTAAAATAGAAGAGTTAAAAGATAGTTTGCTCATAATTGAGAAATTTCTTGACGCCAAAGAACTTCGGACTCTCGAGGCGCGCAAATCAAAACTCCTCCTCCGATGAATCGGAGTCGTCGGACAATGATTTGCTGGGAAACAAATGCGTCGTCCTTGTTCCTTGGCTAAAATTTCAAGACTTATTCGCAAACTATCTTTTGAGTAGAGAACGAAATTGTAAGGAGGACGAATGATTTCTCGCTATACTCTTCCTGAAATGGGGAGAATCTGGACTGAGAAAGACAGGTTCAGGATAATGATGGAGATTGAGCTGGCTGTTTGCGAAGCTCTGGCGAATCTGGGAGAGATTCCTAAGAGTGCGCTCGTTGAAATCAAGAAAAAGGCGCGCTTTAACCTGGCAAGGATTAAGAAGATAGAAAGTAAAGTGCATCACGACGTGATTGCCTTTGTATCTTCCTTGAGCGAGAGTGTAGGTAAAGAAGGAAGACATATTCATCTGGGATTGACTTCTTCCGATATTCTGGATACAGCACTGGCCGTGCAGATGGTTGCAGCAATAGATATTTTGATTGAGGATGTGGAGAATCTTTCTCGCATTCTGAAGAAGAGAGCCATAGAACATAAGAATACAATAATGATAGGCAGAACGCACGGAGTACACGCTGAGCCGACAACTTTTGGGTTGAAGCTTGCCCTCTGGCATCAAGAGACCCTGAGAAACTTAGAGAGACTCAGGCGGGTAAGGGAAGTGATTGGCGTGGGAAAAATATCCGGGGCGGTGGGAACTTATGCCCATGTGCATCCTGAGGTAGAACTGTATGTGTGCAAGAAGTTCGACTTGAAGCCGGCGCCCATCTCCACGCAAATAATTCAAAGAGACCGCCACGCCGAATACCTTTGCGTATTGGCGCTGGTGGCCACTTCACTGGAGAAATTTGCCCTGGAAATCAGAAACCTCCAGAGGACCGAGATTCTGGAAGTAGAGGAGTATTTCAGCCCTACTCAGAAAGGTTCTTCAGCAATGCCCCACAAGAGAAACCCCATAACTTGCGAGAGAATTTGCGGGCTGGCGCGCCTCGTTCGTTCCCATGCGTTAGCCTCGTTAGAGAATGTACCTCTGTGGCATGAGAGAGATATCACGCATTCATCTGTGGAAAGAGTTATTATTCCCGATAGCACGATTCTCCTCGATTATATGTTGCAGAAATTCGAAAATGTTGTGAGAAGACTACTAGTCTATCCTGAAAATATGAAGAAGAACCTGGAGAAAAATAAGAATGCCATTTTCTCCCAGAGAATCCTTCTGGAACTGGTAAAGAAAGGCCTTTCTCGGGAGAAAGCATATGAGCTGACTCAAAGAAATGCTATGAAAGCACGGAAGGAAGATAGTGAATATCGTGAACTTCTGGAGAATGACAGGGAAGTGGAGAAATATCTTACTAAGAAAGAAATTGACGCCTGCTTCAACCTGAGCTATTACTTGAGGTACGTGAATCTAATTTTTAAACGCCTGAAGCTGGAAGGAAAATGAAGAGATGGCTACTTTAGTTGTAGTAGGTACCCAGTGGGGTGACGAAGGTAAAGGAAAAGTTGTCCACCTTCTCTCGGAGAAGGCCGATTATATTATTCGCTACCAGGGAGGAAACAACGCGGGACATACAGTTGTCTTTAATGGTCGGGAATTCATTCTCCACCTGGTTCCCGCGGGAATCCTCGAGCCGGGTAAGAAATGTATTATTGGAAGCGGAGTGGTAGTGGATCCCCAGGCGCTGGTAGAAGAGATTAGCTTTCTCGAGGGGAAAAGAATAAAAATAAAAGGCAGGCTCTTCGTAAGTGACGCCTGCCATATTATTTTGCCATACCACAGGTGGCTGGACCAGCTCAGGGAAACCCAGCAGGGTAAGCGGAGAATTGGCACTACCCGAAAAGGAATTGGACCGGCCTACGCCGATAAGGTGGCCAGAGTAGGTATAAGAATGGCCGATTTTCTTTCTCTGGGTATATTCAAGGAACTATTGGATAGGAATCTGAAAGATAAAGCGCCTCTTCTCAAAAAAGTCTGCAAGCTCTCCCGGTTGAGGCGAGAGATTCTGGAAAAAAGAAAAAAGCAACTACCCATAATCAGAAATCTCGTCGTGGATTCAGCAATAATGATTAACCGGATAATTTCTCAAAGAAGGAATGTTATCCTGGAGAGTGCTCAGGGGACTCTCCTGGACGTCGATTACGGAAGTTATCCTTATGTTACTTCTTCCAATCCGGTGGCTGGCGGAGCCTGCGTGGGTATTGGCATAGGCCCCACTCAGATTGATCTGGTTTTAGGAGTTGTCAAAGCATACACTACCAGGGTAGGGGAGGGGCCATTTCCCACAGAGCTATCCGACGGGACAGGTAAACTATTGCAGGAAAGAGGAAAAGAGTTTGGAGCGACTACGGGGCGGCCTCGACGTTGTGGCTGGTTTGACGCCACTATTGTGCGCCACGCGGTCAGGGTGAACGGCCTGAGGAGCCTGGCCTTGACCAAGCTGGATGTTCTGGACGGGATTGATCCTTTAAGGATTTGCGTAGCGTATCGCTACCGGGGAAAACTAATCAGAGAGTTTCCCACAGGCAGAGAAATTTTCAAGGATTGCAAACCAGTTTATGTAACCATGCGAGGATGGAAGGAGAAGACCAAAGGCATTCAGAAGTTCGATTTACTACCGCAAAATGCAAAGAGATATCTAAGTAAAATAGAAAATCTGGTTCAGGCAAAAATCTCCATAGTCTCTATGGGTAGAAGTAGAGAAGAGACGATTATAATAGATAGAGACTTGCCAGATTTCAATTTTTGACTATAATAGTATATATTGAATACGGATAAATTTACAGGAGGTAGGAAATGGCGCGAGTTGTGTTGAAGAAGGCGACCAAGCTATATCCCGGAGGTGTTATCGGCGCCAAGGATATTGATTTAGAAGTTGCTGATAAGGAGTTTTGCATTTTAGTCGGGCCGTCGGGCTGCGGTAAATCTACTACCCTGAGAATGATTGCCGGTCTGGAGGAAGTTACCGAAGGAGAAATCTATATCGATGATAAACTGGTGAACGATATTCCTCCTAAAAACAGGGATATTGCCATGGTTTTCCAGAACTACGCTCTTTACCCTCATATGACTGCCTATGAAAATATGGCGTTTGCACTAAAATTGAGAAAGTACCCCAGGGAAGAAATACAACGCAGGGTAGAGGAAGCGGCAGAGATTTTAGGCATTGGCTCTCTTCTGGACAGAAGGCCGAAGGCGCTTTCCGGCGGAGAAAGACAGAGGGTAGCAGTGGGGAGAGCCATAGTTCGTAAACCCAAAGTCTTCTTATTCGATGAACCCTTGAGTAATCTGGATGCAAAAATGAGAGTGCAAATGAGGACAGAACTCAGCAAGCTTCACGACCGGCTGCAGGCTACTATGATCTACGTGACTCACGATCAGGTAGAGGCTATGACTATGGGAGACAGGATTACTGTACTTAAGGATGGTATCATTCACCAGGTGGCAGACCCGATCACTCTCTATGACCAGCCGGTAAATAAGTTTGTGGCCGGGTTCATCGGAACGCCTCCCATGAACTTTATGGAATGCCGGGTAATAAAGAAGAATGCCGGGATATATATAGATGAAGGAAACTACGAGGTAAAAGTCAGCAAAAAGATGGAAAAACCCCTAGAACGATATGTGGGCAAAGAAGTAATCTTCGGCATCAGGCCGGAGGATATTTACGATAAGCTCTATTCTGCGGGGGCTACCGGTGATAACACTATTTCCAGTACTGTAGAAGTTGTGGAGCCTATGGGCGCCGAGATAATGTTACATTTAACCACCGGCAAGAGTATTTTTATTGCCCGCGTCGGTTCACACAATAAGGCGAAAGTCAACCAGGATATAGAAATGGTCTTTGATATGGATAAAATCCATATTTTTGATAAGACAACAGAAAAGGCTATAGTATAGTCCAGGAAAAAATTTACAAAAAGTTTACAACTTTTTTACACAAATGTTATATTTTGGATATAACCTTTTGAAAGAGAAAGAAAAAGAGGAGGGTAGCGCGCCGGGGATATAAAGATGACCTCTATTTGGTTCCACCAGGGGAGGAGCCATGAGTTCAAGAAAAAGATATTAGCCGAATTATCGAAGATTGTGAAATTTGATAATTCGGCTTTTTATTTTTCGGGCGAGGGAATTCTTTGAGAGATAATTTTTGCCAGGAGCCAGTGATGGAGAAGGAAGATTTAGCCAGAAGAATAACAAATCTGGGGAAAGAGATGGAAGATAAGACCTCGGAGTTGATCAAGACCAATAGTAAATTGATAGAACTCAGGAAAGATCTGTCAAAAAAAGTAAAGCAGAGGACGAAGGCGCTATCTTTTCTTTATAAAATAGAAAGAGATGTTTCGAATAAATTGAAGATGGAGGATGTCTTAAAGGTAATAGTAGAAAAGGTGAGTTCCATTCTAAACGTACAAACTTGCTCTATCCTTTTGATAGATGATGCTACTGGCAAGTTGTCAATTGAATGTGCTAAGGGACTGGAGCAAGAGATTATGAAATACACAGAACTTGAGGTGGGAGAGAATATTTCGGGCTGGGTAGTAAAACATAATAGACCAATTCTGGTGAAAAATATTGAGAAGGATACTCGCTTTGCCAAGAGGAGTGAGGAGAAGTATTATAATAAATCTCTAATGAGTGTTCCTCTGGCTACCAAAGATAAGGTTATAGGAGTTATCAACGTAAACAACAAGAAGTCAAGAAGAATCTTTAATCAGGAAGACTTTCGATTGCTCAAGCAAATGGCCGCTCAGGTGGCGATAGTTATTGAAAATGCCAGACTTTACAAGAGCTTAAGCGATCTTTATATGCGCACCATTATGACCTTAGCAGCTACTATCGATGCCCGTGACCATTATACCAGGAGACATTCACGGATGGTGGCTAAATACGCTGTAGCTATTGCGGAAGAGATAAAACTCCCTGCTGAGCGAGTAGAGCTTATCAGGCAGGCCTCCCATTTACACGATATTGGCAAGATTGGAGTGCACGACTTTGTCCTCCTCAAGCCCGATAAATTAACTAACGAAGAATGGGAGGAAATAAAACTCCATTCAATTAAAGGCGCCGAAATACTGGCACCTCTGGTTGTTTTCCTTAACGGAGTAATCGATATGGTCAGGCAACATCATGAGAGATATGACGGGAAAGGTTATCCCGACCACTATAAAGAGGAGAAAATAGATATAGGAGCAAGGATAATGGCTGTAGCTGATTCCTTTGATGCTATGTTATCGGAAAGACCGTATAGGAAAGCATATTCTAAAAAGAAGGCAATTGAAGAGTTGAGAGAAAATAGTGGAACGCAATTCGATCCGAAAGTTGTGGAGACTTTTCTTAAGGTATTAAATAAGGAGCCAAGGTTGACTCAAAATAGTTATCAATAATTAAATGATAGATTAACAAAAAGGGGCAAAAATGGGGACTGTCCCCCTAAAAAAAGGGGACTGTCCCCATTTTTTTATTTTGTACTTGACAGGCACACATATGTGTGCTATAATTGAAATGGGAAGGAGTTATTATGCCTGAAAATTTAACTCCTAAGCAAAGTAAGGTATTAGATTTTATTCTTGAAAGGCTCCATACTGTGGGGGCTCCACCCACCATTCGGGAGATAGCCCAACATTTCGATTTCTCCTCCACAGGCTCTCCCCGAGTCCATCTCAGGGCTCTTGCCAGAAAGGGCTATTTAAGGTTGAACCCTCAGATTTCCAGAGGAATCGAAGTCCTCGCCCGGGCTACAGGGATACCCATTGTGGGTCGGGTAAGAGCAGGTAGTCCGGAACTCGCAGTTGAGGATATAGAAGATTATCTTGACCTCTCCCGGGTCTTTCCTCGCGAGGAAACCATCTTTGCCCTGCGGGTGAAAGGGGATAGTATGGTTGGGGCGGGGATGGTGGAGGGAGACCTGGCTATTGTGAACAGGCAACCCATAGCCGGGGAAGGCGAAATTGTTGTTGCCTTAATAGGAGAGGAAGCCACGGTGAAACGCTTCTTTAAGGAGCCCCGGGGAGTGCGTCTGGAACCTGCCAATCCTGCTTATGAACCGATTGTCAGTAAAGATGCCACAATTGTGGGTAAAGTTATCGGACTGGTACGGGGATATGGAACTTTCAAGGTTATAGGTTAAGGTTTAAACTTCCGGGACGCTCGCCTATAGAGCTACCCCCCTCACATTCTTCCGAGGTAGATTTATGTACGAAGTTATCGAAGAACCCATCCAGGTAGGAGCTATATTTAAGGGCAGTAAAATCAGACCCCGCTGGTTCATATGGAGAAGGAGAAAGTACCCCGTACGGGATATAACATTTAAGTGGCAAGACAGGAAAGGAGAAGAGATTCTACTCTATTTCTCGGTATCCGATGGGGTCAACACATATGAGATATGCTTTAACCAGAAAAGTCTCGACTGGTTTTTGAGCAAGGTCTCCGTCGAGGGATAATTGTGAACAGGGTCATTATGCATGTGGATATGAATGCCTTCTTTGCCAGCATTGAGCAGAAGGCTAATCCCCGCCTTCGAAATAAGCCGGTGCTTGTGGGAGGAAGCCCGCATTCCCGCACGGTGGTGGCTACTGCTTCTTACGAAGCGAGGGAATACGGAGTGAAGACAGGAATGTCTTTAGGAGAGGCAAGGAGACTCTGTCCCCGGGCGATCCTCGTGGAGGGAAACTCAGCCAAGTATATAGATACCTCGCTGGAGATTATTAAAATTCTTAATGAGTTCACAGACCAGGTAGAGGTTTTCTCCATTGATGAGGCATTTCTCGACGTTACGGGAAGCCAGGTTCTATTGGGCAAGCCGGTTGAGATTGCCCGCAAGATTAAAGAACGCTTAAGGAAAAAGTTAGGTTTGACCTGCTCTATTGGAATTGCTCCCAATAAGCTTCTGGCCAAACTTGCCTCGGATATGGAGAAGCCCGATGGTCTTGTAGAGATAGAGGAAGGAGAAGTAGCGAACATTCTGGCCGACCTTCCGGTGGAGAATCTCTGCGGAATCGGGGAAAAGACCGCCTTCCATCTTTCCCGATTAGGCATAAGGACTGCAGGGGAGTTAGGGAATGCTCCCGTAGACCTTCTCGTTCATCACTTCGGAATCATCGCACATATGTTAAGCCAGATGGGAAAGGGATTAGATGGAAGTCGGGTAGTCTCTTATACCGAGGAAGGGGAAGTAAAATCGATGGGACATTCCTATACTCTCCCCGGGGATACCTGGGATATGGAGATGATTAGAACAGTACTTTTGAGGCTTTCGGAACAGGTGGGAAGGCGTTTAAGGAAAGGAGGATATAAAGGCAGGAGAGTGACTTTAATTTTAAGATACTCTGATTTCTTCACATTCAGCCGCGACCTCTCTATAGCGGATTATATCGACTACGGAGTCGATATTTATTATGTAGCGTTAAGAATTTTAAAAAGAATCGGACGCCTTACTAAGGCAGTGAGGCTTGTGGGAGTGAAAGTATCCAACCTCATCTCCCATTGTGGGCAGTTGTATCTCCTGGAAACTTATAAGAAGAAGGAAGCTCTTACGGGAGCAATCGATAGAATCAATGATAAGTTTGGTGAGTTTACTTTACACCCCTGCCGCCTGTTAATGGAAACTCCTTGTGAAAAGATATTCCCTTACAGAATTCCCACTCCCCAGCGAAAGCCCCTCTCCCATTCATAATGCAGTATTGGCCCACCACAAGGATTGTCCTCCCGGTAAAGCAGAACGACCGTCCCGATTTATCGGTACAGCTACATTCCCTTCCCGTAGCGGCAAAGCGTAAGCTTTGCTTCTTATGTAGGGGACGGACGCAGTTTATGCCGCTCTTTCGGCATGCCGTCCTTTCCTTGGGGCGGCCACGGAGTGCCGCCCCTACAAAGCAGAGCTTCGCTCTGCCGCTACAACTTTTCCTTTAGCGGAAGAAAGGTTTGACTTTTCAAAACATTTATGGTATATTTGAATGCGGAAAAATCTAAGTGACGATTTGAGATTACTATGAAATAACAGGCGGGGAGGGTCTAGTAGTGTCCCGAAACAAGAAAGCCATAATGGATGCAAAGGAAATTTCCCGGACAATAAAAAGGATGGCTCGGGAAATTGTAGAGAAGAGCTACGGAATAGAAGACCTGGTCATTGTGGGAATTCAGACCAGGGGAGTCCATCTCGCTAAGCGGATTGCCAGGGAGATTGAGACTATTGGAAAGCAGGAGGTGCCCGTAGGGGCTCTGGACATTACTCTCTACCGGGACGACGTGGATTCAATAGCGCATCAGCCCGTGGTTAAGGAGACGCGAATTCCTTTCGATATTACCGATAAGAAGGTAGTTCTCGTTGACGATGTCCTCTTTGCCGGAAGGACTGTAAGGGCTGCTCTCGATGAACTGACAGATTTCGGCCGGCCCAAAGTCATAAAATTGGCAGTGCTAATCGATAGGGGTCTCAGGGAACTCCCCATCCAGCCCGACTTTGTTGGCAAAACCTATCCCACTTCCAAGAAAGAGCTTGTCTCGGTAAATTTGAAGGAAGTGGACGGAGAGGATAGCGTGGTTTTGAGGGAGGATTAATAAATGCGGTTGAAAAATAAGGATTTGCTCGGTCTGGAATATCTGGACAAAGAAGAGATAGATCTGATTTTGGAGACAGCCAAGCCATTCAAGGAACTGTTTACCCGCTCGGTAAAGAAAGTTCCTCCTTTGCGAGGTAAAACGGTGGTGCTTCTCTTCTACGAGCCCTCGACGAGAACCAGAATTTCTTTTGAGCTGGCAGCCAAGAGGCTGAGTGCCGACGTTTTGAATATTTCCGCCTCCACCTCCAGCGTGGCCAAAGGCGAAAGTCTAATAGATACGGCAAAAACTTTGGAAGCAATGAAGGCCGACTTCGTGGTGATTCGCCATTCGATGGCGGGAGCTCCCGAGATTCTTGCCCGAACGATAAGTGCCTCCATAGTCAATGCCGGTGATGGGACTCACGAGCATCCCACGCAAGGGCTGCTGGATATGTTCACCATCTGGGAGAAGAAAGGGAGACTTTCGGGCCTGAAGGTTGCTATTGTGGGAGATATTCTTCACTCGCGCGTTGCTCGTTCAAATATCTGGGGATTGAATAAGATGGGCGCAAAAGTGTACGTGGTAGGGCCCGCAACTTTGATGCCTTCCAGGATTGAAGAGATGGGCGTGAAAATCTCCTACGATCTGGACGAGGTAATTGATGAGCTTGACGTGATTAACATTCTGAGGATTCAGATAGAAAGACAAAAAGAGAATCTATTTCCTTCCTTGCGGGAGTATAATGAAATTTTTGGCATTACCGATGAAAGATTGAGAAGAGCGAAAAAAGACCTTCTGGTAATGCATCCCGGCCCGATGAACAGAGGCATAGAGATATCCTCTTCCGTGGCAGAGGGGCCACGCTCCGTAATCACCGAACAGGTTACCAACGGGATTGCGGTGAGGATGGCAGTGCTTTACCTTCTGGCCGGGGGAGATAAACGGGGTATGAAAAGATGATGATCGCAATCATATCGGGAGGAGCGTATTGAAACTAGTCATCAGAAACGGAAGATTAGTCGATCCCAAAAATAAGATTGATAAGAAAGCAGATATCCTGATCGAAAATGAAAAGATAGTGAAGATAGGGGAGTCTTCCAAGTTCCGGCCGGGAGATGTCACCAGGTCGACGACAAGCATTGATGCCACGGGCAAGGTGGTCGTCCCCGGTCTAATCGATATGCATACCCATTTGCGGGAACCGGGTAGGGAGGACGAGGAAACGATCGCTTCTGGTACCCGTGCTGCCGCGCAGGGAGGATTTACCTCTGTCTGTTGCATGCCCAATACGCAGCCGGTCATAGATTCTGTTTCCGGCGTGAAATTTATTCTTACTACAGCTTCTCAGGAAGGAGTGGTCAATGTTTATCCCATAGGAAGCATAACCAAAGGACGAAAAGGAGAGGAACTGGCAGAAATAGGGAAGATGAGAATTGCCGGAATTGTGGGTATTTCCGACGATGGCAGGCCGGTGATGAACGCTCAGATAATGAGAAGAGCCCTGGAGTACGCAAAGATGTTCAATCTGCCCGTTATCTCTCACTGTGAGGATCTAAACCTTTCCTGGGGCGGGGTGATGAACGAAGGATTTATCTCGACGGTATTGGGTCTGAAAGGAATACCCAGGCAGGCTGAAGAGATAATGGTTGCCCGGGATATCGCCCTGACAGAGCTGACCGGCGGAAAGTTACATTTAGCCCACATCACTACCCGTGGCTCCGTGGAACTGATTCGCCAGGCGAAAAAGAAAAAGATAAATATAAGCTGTGAAACCGCACCCCACTACGTCTCTCTCTCCGAGGAGGACGTTCGTGGTTATGACACCAATACGAAGATAAATCCTCCTCTAAGAACTAAGGACGATATGGAGGCGTTGTGTGAAGGACTGGCTGATGGCACGATCGATTGTATAGCATCAGACCACGCCCCCCATCTGGACGTGGAGAAAAATTTGGAATATAATATGGCTCCTTTTGGCATAATCGGATTGGAGACGACTTTGCCTTTGGTTCTTACGAATCTGGTAAGTAAGAAGATACTGGGGTTAAGCGAGGCAATCGCCAAATTGACTGTCAACCCGGCAAACATTCTGGGACTGGACAAAGGGTCTCTCTCCATAGGGTCTGGTGCCGACCTTACCATAATCGATTTGAATATGAAAAAGAAGATTGACAACGAGTTCGCTTCGCAGAGCAATAATTCCCCATTTATTGGTATGGAGTTGAAAGGGTTCCCGGTGGCTACCATAGTCGGGGGCAAGGTAGTAATGAAAGATGGAAAGATTGTTTAGGGAAGCTTTCGGGAATTTTTCTTCACTTCTCAGGGAACCCTTTTTTTCGCCGCAGGCGAAAAAAGCATACCCTCAAGTCGTTCAGAAAAAATTCCCTCAGCTTCCACCAGGGCTTTCCTTTCTAAAAGAATTCCCCAAGCTTCGGAGAGGATAGGTATGGTGCAGGTTGACGCAAAAATTTTTGAGAACGAGGAGATTGGGCCCCGGCGGTACAAGATGGTTCTTTCCGCTCCTCAAATTGGACGCCAGGCGAGGCCCGGTCAATTTATTCACGTAAGAGTCTCCAGGAGTTTTCCTCCCCTTTTGAGAAGACCCTTTAGCATCCATCGGTCAGAAGGAGAGAAGATTGAGATACTGTATAAAGTCGTGGGGAAAGGCACGGAAATTCTAAGCAAGAGGAATAGGGGAGAATACCTAAATATTATCGGTCCTCTGGGAAATGGTTATCGGTTACCGTCTGCCCCGTCAGAAAAATCGGATATTATCCTTTTAGCCGGAGGCACGGGAGTGGCTTCCCTTCTCTTCCTGGCAGAATCGGTCTGCCACACTAATCCGGAGTTATCAGTTCTCGCTCTCATCGGGGCTAAGAATAGAGAGGAGCTGCTGTGCGAAGGAGATTTTGAAAGACTGGGATGTCGAGTGGAAGTGGCTACGGAAAATGGGACAAGAGGATACAAAGGTCTGGTGAGTGACCTTTTGGAAAAATTCCTGCCACTTTCAGGAGATAAACCGAGACCAATGGTCTTTGCCTGTGGACCTTGGGAGATGCTAAAAAGAATAGGGAAAATTTCCAGGAAACATCGATTTCCCTGCCAGGTTTCCCTGGAGGAACGCCTGGGCTGTGGAGTGGGCGCCTGTCTCGGTTGCGTGGTTAAAGGAAGAGGTTCTTCTTACACTTATATGCGGGTCTGCAAAGATGGCCCCGTCTTTGACGCCGGGGAGTTGAGTTGGGAATGATGCGAAAAGCAAAAGTGAAAACACCAAATTTGGCAATAGAGCTTGCGGGAATTTCTTTGAAAAATCCCGTAATTGTCGCCTCGGGAACGTTTGGCTACGGAGAAGAGTATGCCGAACTTGTAGACTTAAACAGTCTGGGAGCAATTGTCGCCAAGACGATTACTTTGAAGTCGCGTCCGGGGAATGAACCTCCCCGAATTGTGGAGACTGCCTCGGGAGTGCTGAATTCGATCGGTCTGCAAAATGTTGGCGTGGACGCGTTCATTAATGAAAAATTACCGTTTCTGAGAAAATATGAAGTTCCTATAATTGCAAGTATTGCCGGCGAGACGACAGAGGAGTACGTCCGGCTGGCAAAGGCCTTGAGAGAAGCGGAGATTTCCGGGCTGGAACTGAACCTTTCCTGTCCCAACGTTAAATATAAAAGGAGACTTATGTTCGCCCAGGACTCCGGGGCGACCCATCGGGCGGTCAGTAGCGTGAGAAAGGCGACAGGCCTTCCCCTTTTGGTAAAGCTTTCTCCCAATGTTACGGATATAGCTTCTATTGCCCGGGTGTGTGAAGAAGCGGGAGCAGACGGAGTCTCCCTGACAAACACATTTACCGGTATGGCGATAGACGTAGAAAATAGAAAGCCCATATTACGCCGGATTACCGGCGGTCTTTCAGGTCCGGCAATCAAGCCGATAGCTCTGAGGATGGTCTATGAAGTGCACAAAGCAGTGGAGATTCCCATAATCGGTATGGGAGGAATTATGACTGCCGGTGACGCTCTGGAATTTATTATTGCCGGGGCGAAAGCTGTTGCTATTGGCACGGGTAACTTCGTTGACCCGTTGACTCCGATTAAGGTTATTGATGGAATAAAAGAGTACTTGAAAAAGAATAAAATTAAAGATATAAAATCAATAGTAGGGAGCTTGCAGTGTCCGAAAAGTTGATTGTAGCCCTCGATGTAGAAGATATAAAAAAGGCAGAGAATTTGGTCGATTCTTTGCTTCCGTATGCGAAGTTTTTTAAAGTGGGAAGCTTTTTGTTTACCGCCTGTGGGCCAGAAGTTTTGGATATGGTAGTGAAAAAAGGAGGAAAAGTATTCCTGGATTTGAAGTATTGCGATATTCCCAATGTGGTGAGTAACTCCGTCAGAATGGCCCAGAAACACGGCGTCTTCTCCCTGACTCTGTCCATACTGGGGGGGAGGAAGATGTTGGAGGCAGCGGCTTCCCTTCAACCCCGACCGCTTTTGTGGGGAGTTACTATTTTGACCAGCATAGATTCTCCCGATATGAAGGAACTGGGAATTTCCCGGGAGATTAGTGATGAAGTCGTGGCTCTGGCGAAGATGGCGGAAGGCGCGGGATTGGAAGGTGTGGTAGCTTCCCCTCTGGAAATTGAGCTTATCAGGAAAGCCACCGGAAAGAATTTCAACATCGTCACCCCGGGGATAAGACCTGCAGGCCAGCAAAAATATGCAAGCGATGACCAGAAAAGGGTAATGGCTCCGGGCGAGGCTCTAAGGAGAGGAGCCGACTATATAGTTGTAGGAAGGCCGATAATAGAAGCCCCCGACCCTGTTGAGGCAGTTAAAGCGATATTGCAGGAGTTGGAGAAATAAAGTTGAATGAGAGAGAGGTTTTAGAGATATTCCGGAAAAGAGGGGCCCTTCTTTCCGGACATTTCCGGCTTTCTTCCGGTCTACATTCGGGAAAGTATCTTCAATGCGCACTGGTTCTGCAATATCCGGATTTGGCGGAGAAGCTTTGTAGAGAGCTTGCCTCCAGACTGGCGCTTCGCGGGGCAAGAATCGACGCTGTGGTTTCTCCCGCTGTTGGTGGCATAGTCGTGGGTCAAGAGGTGGCTAAAGTTTTAGGCGGGCGAGCTATATTCTGCGAGAGAGAAGAGGGTAAGATGACATTGCGTCGTGGGTTTGAAATAGAAAAAGGGGAAAAAGTTGCAGTGGTAGAAGACGTAATCACCACGGGTGGTTCGGTTAAGGAGATAATAGAGATTGTCAGGAAGATGGGGGGAAGCGTGGAAGCAACGGGAGTAATTGTCGACAGGAGCAAGCCCTCCCTTTCCGATGAACTGGCTATCCTGAATCTACACTTAAAGAGCCTTTTGAGGATAGATATAGAGACTTATTCTCCCGGGAAGTGCCCGCTTTGCAAGCAGGGGGTACCTTTACAAAAACCGGGAAGCAGATAAAAAAGGGGTAAAAAAGGGGACAGGCTACTTTTTCTATTGTGACAGGAGAGTAACGGTGGCTAATATACTTCCTTTTTCAGGCATTTTGTATAATCAAGAAAAGATAAAGGAGCTAGCGCGGGTTCTTGCTCCTCCTTTCGATATTATTTCTAATGAGGCACAGGAAAAATACTATCGGATGAGTCCGTACAACGTAATCAGACTCATACTGGGGAAAGAATTTCCTGGCGATAGTGAAGCCGATAACAGATACATCAGGTCAGCGCAGTTTTTTCGGGAGTGGTCTGAGCAAAAGATTCTGGTAAGAGACGGCTCCCCTTCTATCTATCTTCTGGAACAGGAATATGAGTTGAGAAGCGATATTATGGGGGAGGCGGCTGTCGAAGGTAAAGGGAAGACGGTTAAGAGGCGCGGATTCATAGCTCTTGCACAGCTTGAGGATTTTTCCAAAGGAATAGTACGACCGCATGAAGGTACGCTGACTGAGCCAAAGAGAGATAGATTGAATCTTCTCCGGGCTTGCCGGGCAAACTTCTCCCAGATTTTTACCACATACGAGGATGCAAATAATAGTATTGATAAATTATGGGAGAAGAGAAATGAAACCCCGCTATTGGATCTGGTTAATGAGGAGAATATCAGACATAGGTTGTGGCGAATAGACGAAGAGGAGTCTGTTAACTTGATGGTGGAAGCAATGAGAGATAAGAAATTGTTTATTGCCGATGGTCACCATCGTTACGAGAGCGCCCTGGAGTACCGAAATGAATTGAGAAAGAATAATCCCCGACATTCGGCCCGGGAGAGTTATAACTATGTGGTGGCATACTTCGTGAATATGGAAAATAATGGGCTCGAGATTTTGCCTATTCATCGAGCAATCAGGAGCTTTGCGGGATTTGACGGAAAGAGATTGATTGTGGAAGCGGGGAAATATTTTGACATAAAGAAGGTTGATAACCTTAAAGAACTATTGGGTCAGTTGAAAGACGAGAAAGCAAGGCACAGAACGGGGATGTATATGGGTGGTAATGAATTTTATCTATTGGGTTTGAAAGACGAAAAGATTACTAAAGGGTTGATTGCCGGAAGGCAGGAAATTTTTTGCCAGCTTGACGTAGTAATATTGCACACTTTGATTATCGAGAGGGTTTTGAAAATTTCCCCGGAGAGTCAACAACGTATTGACTATTCGGAAAAGATTAATGAGGCGGTCGGTAAGGTAAGAGATGGTTCGCATTGCGTAGCCTTTTTCCTCAGGCCGGTAAAGTTGTCAGAGTTTAAAGCGGTAGTTGAAGCCGGGGAGGTAATGCCCAAGAAATCGACATTTTTTTATCCCAAGCTGTTAAGCGGGTTGGTAATTAACAAGATTGATTAGAGGTAGATATGAAAAAGATATTTCTGTTGGCTATTGTTGTGTTGACGATTGTCTGGCGACCTGATATTTCTCCCGGAATAACCGAGGTTGAAGATGACCCGGTTTTTCACTACCTTCTGGGAAGTATCTATTATGAGCAGGGCGATATAAGAGCCGCTGCTCTGGAATACGAAAGAGCGGTGCAACTGGATAGCAGTTCGCCATTTCTTCACCTGGAGCTGGGGAAAGTATATTATGCTTTGGGGCAGTTCGATGACGCGGTGGATGAGCTTTATCGGACTTTGAATCTACAAGAAGATAACCGGGAAGCTTACGAGTATTTGGCGGAGATTTACAGAAGGAGAGAGCAAGAATCGGAAGCAATCGAATTTTATAAAAAGATAGTGGAGTTGAATCCTGAGGATTTGGAAGCAAGGCTCGATTTAGCGAGAATGTACGAAGAGGCAAAAAAATTTGACCTGGCAATCGAGGAGTACAAGGAAATAATCAGAACGGACCCGGAGCAATGGGAGGCTCGCCTTTGCCTGGCGTCAATTTACGAATTCCAGGGGAAGTACAGGAAGGCAATAGAAGAGTACTTGAAATGTAGAAAAATTGACCCGGAAAATCCGCTAATTTATAATAAACTCGGCTCGCTCTATTTTTCTATTAAGAATATCTCCAAAGCGAAAGAAAACTTCTCCCGGAGTCTGGAGTTAGACCCCCATAATTTAAAGGCTCTCCATAGCCTGGCTCTGATTTATGAGCAGGAGAAAGACTGGGACAGGGCAATCGAATACCTGGAGAAGATCAATCTTTTCCAGAAAGATGTAATGGAGACGTACCTCCATCTGGGAGTTATATATCTGCAAAAAGGCGATTATAAGAAAGCAAGAGAAGTTCTGCAAGAAGCAGCCGAGTTCGAACCGGAAGACGCCAATATCTGGTATTTCTTGGGAATTTGCCTGGAGGAAGAGAAGAATTATTCTGAGGCAGTAGACGCTTTTTCCAAGGCAATAAGATATGACCCGAAGAATACGGAAGCCTATTTCCATCTGGGTATCTGTTATGACCGGCTAAGAGACTTTGATCTTTGCTATGAGGCTCTGGAGGAAGTGATCAGGATGAATCCCCGCCACGCGCAGGCGCGTAACTACCTTGGTTATTCCTGGGCTGAACGCGGTATAAATTTGGATGAGGCATTAGAACAAGTACAGAAAGCCCTGGAGATTGACCCCGAAAACGGCGCCTACATAGATAGCCTGGGTTGGGTATACTTTCGGCAAGGGGAGTATACAAGAGCCCGGGAGGAGTTGAAAAAAGCAATAAAATTGATGAAGGACCCGGTAATCTACGAACATCTTGGTGATACTTACGACAAACTGGGCGAAACCAGGAGAGCTCTCGATGCATATCGTAAAGCCCTGGAGCTGGATGCAGAGAATGAAAAGTTAAGGGATAAAATAGGAGACTTGAAGAAAAAGAACTGAAGGAATGATGAGAATTCGAGCTTATGGGAAGATAAACTTGTATTTACAGGTGCTGGATGAGTTGCCCGGATCGGGGGAAGGATATCATAGGCTGCAGACAATCTATCAAACCATAGGTCTATATGACGAGATCCTCTTATCCAACACCGGAAGCCGTAAAATAGAAGTTCTCTGCGACCATCCCTTGGTCCCCAAAGGCCCGAAAAACCTGGTGTATAAGGCAGCATCATTATTGAGAAAATATGCGAGAATCAAGAAGGGCATAAGAGTAAGAATCATAAAGAGAATTCCTGTTGGCGCCGGGCTGGGGGGTGGTTCGTCCGATGCGGCAGCGACCTTAAAGGGCTTGAATAGGCTATGGAGGCTAAACTATTCCCGCAACACGCTAGTTCCTATGTCCGCAAGACTTGGCTGTGATGTACCCTTTTTTCTTTATGGCCATACTGCCCTGGGGGAAAGATACGGAGAGATAATAACCCCCCTTCCCGGGATAAAGAAAAAATGGGTTCTTTTGGTGAAGCCCCATTTTGCGCTTTCCACGAAATGGGTTTATAGACATCTTGGTAAAATAAGGTTGACAGAGCCTGCAAATATTACTAAAATAAAAACTCGCCAGCGTAGACCTGAAAGAAAAAGAGAATTCTCTTTTTCGGAAAGCTTGCTTCTGAATATTCGCAATGTAAGGGATATTTTAAAGAACCGCATAGAGCAGTTGGCTTATAATCGGTTGGAAGAAGTAGCCATTGCCTACCATCCCGTTATTTTTCAAATAAAAAAAGAGCTTCTGAAAGGAGGTGCTGATTGTGCTTTAATGTCGGGCAGTGGCCCGACAGTTTTTGCTCTTTTGAGGGACTGGAGAGTAGGGAAAAAGTTGCAGAAAAGAATGGAGAAGTACGGATTTTCTACTTGGCTGGTCAAAACAGTTTAGAGCTGCTCAAAGT